>NZ_JBBOUH010000001.1:17500-517500 GCF_038050455.1 Bacillus sp. FSL K6-6038 | reverse complement strand
CAGGTCGGCTACGCATCGTTGCCTTGGTGAGCCGTTACCTCACCAACTAGCTAATGCGACGCGGGTCCATCCATAAGTGACAGCCGAAGCCGCCTTTGAATTTCGCACCATGCGGTGCAAAATGTTATCCGGTATTAGCCCCGGTTTCCCGGAGTTATCCCAGTCTTATGGGCAGGTTACCCACGTGTTACTCACCCGTCCGCCGCTAACTTCATAAGAGCAAGCTCTTAATCCATTCGCTCGACTTGCATGTATTAGGCACGCCGCCAGCGTTCATCCTGAGCCAGGATCAAACTCTCCAATAAAGTTAGTTTGTCTAGCATCTAAAATAAAAATTGACGTTTCACGTTGTTTGTTTCGTTCAGTTTTCAAAGAACTCGTTTGCCGCTCAATGGCGACTCCCTTATGTTAACACCTTCATTTTTCCATGTCAACTAAGTTTTTTAATTTCTTTTTTTCGCTTTCTGCCGTTTCGCATCAGCGACGGTTATTAATATATCATGCAGTTTATACATGGTCAATACTTTTCATAAAAAAATTTCACATCCCGTTTATTTCTTCTTTTCATCATTTTAACAAACCCCACTTCTTTTAAATCAAAAATTCAAAATTTTATGTTATATTATTCCTATAGGAGCGTGATGGGAATGGGGATTAAATATTCGAACAAAATCAATAAAATTCGAACCTTTGCATTAAGTTTAGTATTTATCGGACTCTTCATTGCATACTTAGGCGTATTTTTTCGCGAAAATATTATTATTATGACCATTTTTATGATGGTTGGCTTTTTAGCAGTTATCGCTAGCACCGTCGTTTACTTTTGGATTGGTATGTTATCTACAAAAACCGTACAAATCATTTGCCCAAGTTGTAACAAACCTACCAAAATGCTCGGCCGAGTAGACGCATGTATGCATTGCAATCAACCCTTAACGCTTGATCGTAATTTAGAAGGAAAAGAGTTTGATGAGAGGTATAATAAAAAGAGCTATAAAGCATAAAATGGAGTTTATATAATAAAGAAAGAGGTCAACGTAACCGTTGACCTCTTTCTTTATTATATATTACGCCTTATGACATTCTGGACATACGCCATAAATCTCTAAACGATGACTATTAATAACAAAGCCGGTTGCTTTCACAGCTTCATCTTCAAGTTTTTCCAAACCTCCATAAGGAAAATCAACAATCTTACCACACTTTTCACAAATTACATGGTAATGCTGACTTGTAACATAATCAAATCTACTTGAAGCGTCTCCATAAGTTAATTCCTTAACAAGCCCAACTTCTTTAAATACACGTAAGTTATTATAAACAGTTGCAACGCTCATATTTGGAAACTTACCTTCTAACGCTTTATAAATTTCATCCGCTGTTGGGTGCGTCATAGATTCCACAAGGTACTCTAAAATAGCATGACGCTGTGGAGTAATGCGTACACCCGTATTTTTCAGCATTTCTAGCGCTTCTTTTAATTCTTCTTTGACCACCGTCATGCACCCCGATTCTATACGGATTATTATTTTATAATTCTTATAAAGAGTGTACTCCTTTTCTTGTCAATCGTCAATATTTCTACTATAACTGTGTAGTTTATTTTTCATCTAACCTTATTCTTATGTATATTTGTCCTTCCTTTATACATTTACATAGAAAAAAGTGCGAAATAATCGCACTTGGAATACTATCATCTGAGGAGGTATGCCCTACCCTTTTAATGTATGAAACATCAGCACAAGTGTATAGACATATGCCTCATAGTAATTACATCATAATAAATTCCCTTCAGTTCTTGCTTATGCAGAACCTTAATCTAAATAAGAAAGGATGTCTTCGATATGCCCTTTCACTTTTACTTTACGCCATTCTTTTACTAGTTCACCATCTTTATTAATAAGAAACGTAGATCTTTCAATTCCCATGTACTCTTTTCCGAAATTCTTTTTCAGCTTCCATACATCATATAGTTCCGCCACTTTATGATCTTCATCTACTAAAAGTAAGAATGGCAAATCATGCTTTTCAATAAATTTCAAATGTCTATTCACTGGATCTGGACTTATACCAAGTATAACCGTATCTTTTTCTTGAAATAATCCGTATGCATCTCGGAAATCACACGCTTCTGTTGTACAGCCTGGTGTCATATCTTTCGGATAAAAATATAGTGCTACATTTTTCCCGTGAAAGTCCGATAGCTTAACCTGCTCTCCGTTACTTCCTTCTAGTGTAAAATCCGGTGCCATTTCTCCTACTGCGACCATCTTTATCACTCCTTGTCTTTTCCTTCTACTATAACAAATGTTATCTCATTTTTCATTGTCTATCACTGTTCGAACTACGAATGCAAACGGCAATGTATATCCAATCAACGCTTCAATAATTGCAATCCAGCGTCCGATTCCAACAGGAGTTACATCACCATACCCAACAGATAATAAAGTAACCGCACTAAAATATAAGCATACTTCTACCAGTTGGAAAGAATGGACAGTTAAACTTTCTCCGTCTTCTCTTAAGACGGCAAATCCACTTTCCTCTAATACAACATAACTTAATCCAAATGCGATAAGCACCGTTGTGTAAATTAGAAATAATGAAGTTAGGTTATACAAGGAAAAGAAACGCTTCGAATCTGAGTATGAGCTCCATAATATTTGAATACTCCTTAACACAGCAATGGCTGAAATTAATAAAATAAGTCCCCATAACATGTCCTCCACCTCATCCTATATGTATGAGGACAAAGAACAATTTATCCCACAGTAGATGAAACTTGTATATCTGTCGTTAGTTTCCCGCACCGCGGTATTTCTTCACTCCAAAATTCCAAAGCGTGATTGCAATTGTAAAACAAATTACACCAACAAACGGTGTCGCAAACGCATAACTGTTCCATTCTGTCTTTCTAAGAAAATACGCCGCTGGATATACACCAACAAATGCAAATGGTAAGACAAACGTTAAAACAAACCGGATCACACGGTTATAAATATTTACAGGATATCGCCCATAATTCCCAATGTTATACATCAATGGCATAATAGAGCTTTTCGCATCTGACCAAAAGCCAATACTTGCAAGCGTCACAAATATCCCGCCATATACAAGGGCACCTCCAGCTACCATGAACAAGAAAAGAAAGAAATCGTACCAATAAAAGGATAATTGAAGCTGCACTGACGCATATCCCATTACAATAATCCCAGTAACTGCACCAATCAAAGACTCCAGTTCCATTCGCTCTAATATAATTTGGAATAAACTATGAATCGGTCTTGTTAAAACACGATCCATTTCTCCCTTAATAATGTATCGATCATTAAAATCCCATATATTAAAGAAAGCGGAAAAGATAGCAAATGGTACTAAGAAAAAGCCATAAATAAAAATAACTTCTTCTCGACTCCATCCCTTTAATGCTTGTGTATGTCCGAAAACAACAAGAATAAAAATTAAGTTAACAGCTTGGAGTAGTAAATCAGATAATAATCCAACGATAAAATCGCCGCGATACTCTAGTTTAGTTTTTATATATTGGCTTGCATATTGCAAAAACAGTTTCATATACAGCATCTCATCATCCCCCTTGTACAATTAGGCGTTTTCTCGCCGTTTTCCACATCAGCACAATTGGAACAATAAGTACGACTGCCCAAATCATTTGAAATAATAAAGCCTGATACAACTTACTTCCTTGTATTCCTTCAGAGAAAATCATACTCGGAATATAACTGATTGCTTGAAATGGCAAAAACACCATTGCTTTTTGTGCCCATAGAGGATAAAAGCTAATGGGTAGTAATAAACCTGAAAATAAATCAATAACCACACGTTTTGCATACATAATTCCACTATTATTAAATAAGAAAAAAGTAAGCATGCCTGTCATTAAATTAATTTGCGTATTAATAATAAAACTGAAAACTAACGACAGAAAAAAATATAACCACGTTTGAAAATTGGTTGTAATTTGCAACGAGAATAAAAGTGTAACAATGATCATACCGGGAATAGAAAAGAATGCAAAACGGAAGATCCCCTCTCCAAGACCTTGCATAACTTTCATTCCTAAGTAGTTATATGGACGAATTAATTCAACAGCTACACGTCCCTCTTGAATTTCCATCGCAATTTCTCTGTCAATATTATTAAAATAAAAAGCGCGAGCCATCCACGCGATGGCAATATAGGTTGTCATTTGAGAAATCGATAAACTTTCGATATTCTCTTTCCCACTGTAAATAGCTTGCCATAAAAAATAATACGCTCCGATGTTAATCGTATAAATTAAAATTCCACTATAGTAATTTGTCCGATAAGCAAGCATCATTAAAAAACGAATACGAATCATTTCAATATACTTACCCATGAATCATACCCTCTTCATAAATATTACGGATAATTTCTTCTGTCGACACTTCATTAATTTTTAAATCTTTAATTTGAAAGGCTTGGACTACTTTGGAAATAAGCATAGAAATTATAACTTCTTCATTGGGTATTTTCGCAATCCATGTATATTCTTCTTTCCCTTGTGACCAAACTACATGATTATCCGGCATTAGCATTAACAGTTGTTGATATGAAACTGGTGCTGTAAATTGAAAATGTATTTCTTTTTCTGCTCCCCACTGCGAACGAAGCTTTTCTAATGATCCATCATACATAATGTTTCCTTCATCCAGCATAATGACGCGTTCACATAACGCTTCAATATCAGTAATATCATGTGTTGTTAATAAAATTGTTGTTTTATAACGTTCATTCATTTCCTTTAAAAACTCACGGATTTTTAATTTTACGAGAACGTCTAGTCCAATCGTTGGTTCATCTAAAAATAAAAGCGGTGGATTATGAATTAACGCTGCTGCTAATTCACAACGCATTCGTTGACCAAGCGACAATTTACGCACCGGTTTATCTAGCAATGGTCCAATATCTAGTGTTTCAATGACATGCTCCATATGTTCCTTATACTGCCTATCAGATACACCATACACTTTTTTTAATAAACGAAATGATTCTTGTACCGCAATATCCCACCAAAGCTGTGAACGCTGACCAAATACAACACCAATTGTTTTCACAAACTCTTCTCGCTGTTTATGTGGATTCATTCCATTTACTGTAATTTGGCCAGACGTCGGTGTTAAAATTCCGGTTAACATTTTAATTGTCGTTGATTTACCCGCACCATTCTCACCAATATAACCAACCATTTCACCTTGATTTACAGTAAACGAAACATCATTCACTGCTGGCACTATTTTATAATTACGATTTAATAAATCGCGAAACGCACCTTTTAAACCAGAGCGGCTTGAATATGCTGTAAATTCTTTACGTAATCCTTGTACTTCAATTACCGATTTCATAATCGGACCCCCTTCCTCGATACCACAACGAATAGTTTACCCAACTGCCCTTCCTATCACAAACAATACGTCTTTTTGAAAAACATGTTAGAATAATACATAGATTTTTGTAAGGAGATGAATTGTAGTGAATTTCACAAAATCAGAAGCATTACATAAGGAAGCGTTAGAACATATCGTTGGTGGTGTTAACAGTCCTTCTCGTTCTTTCAAAGCAGTTGGTGGCGGTTCACCTGTTGCAATGGAACGCGGAAAAGGTGCTTATTTTTGGGATGTAGATGGTAACAAATATATCGATTATTTAGCAGCATACGGTCCAATCATTACAGGACACGCTCATCCTCACATAACAGAAGCAATTAAAACAGCAGCTGAAAATGGTGTTTTATACGGAACACCAACAGCACTAGAAGTAAAATTCGCAAAAATGTTAAAAGAAGCAATGCCTGCTTTAGATAAAGTTCGTTTCGTAAACTCTGGTACGGAATCTGTTATGACAACAATTCGTGTGGCTCGCGCTTATACAGGTCGTACAAAAATTATGAAGTTTGCTGGTTGCTACCACGGTCATTCAGACTTAGTACTTGTAGCAGCTGGTTCAGGTCCTTCTACTCTTGGTACTCCTGATTCAGCCGGTGTGCCCCAAAGTATCGCTCAAGAAGTTATTACCGTTCCATTTAATAACGTAGAGACATTAAAAGAAGCACTCGATAAATGGGGACATGAGGTAGCAGCTATTCTTGTAGAACCAATCGTTGGGAACTTCGGAATTGTCGAACCTAAACCTGGCTTCCTAGAAAAAGTAAATGAGCTTGTTCACGAAGCTGGCGCACTAGTTATTTATGATGAAGTAATCACAGCTTTCCGCTTTATGTACGGCGGTGCTCAAGACTTACTTGGTGTAACACCAGATTTAACAGCACTTGGTAAAATAATTGGCGGAGGCCTTCCAATCGGTGCATATGGTGGTAAAAAAGAAATTATGGAACAAGTTGCACCGCTCGGCCCTGCTTACCAAGCTGGTACAATGGCTGGAAACCCAGCATCTATGGCAGCTGGTATTGCTTGCTTAGAAGTACTGCAACAAAAAGGTGTATACGAAAAATTAGATGAACTTGGAGCAATGCTTGAAAAAGGAATTTTAGAACAAGCTGCAAAACATAGCATCGATATTACCGTAAATCGTCTAAAAGGTGCGTTAACTGTATACTTCACTACAGATACAATTGAAGATTATGACGCTGCTCAAAATACAGATGGAGAAATGTTCGGTAAGTTCTTCAAGCTTATGCTCAACGAAGGAATTAACTTAGCTCCATCTAAGTATGAAGCATGGTTCTTAACAACAGAACATACAAAAGAAGATATCGAATATACAATCGAAGCTGTCGGTAGAGCATTTGCTGCTTTAGCGAACGCATAAGAAAATACATGCTCAAAAGAAAAAAATAGAGGCCACCCTCTTTTTTTTTCTTTTTTCTATTTCATAAATCACACATTAATAGTATAATTATTCATAATTATCTGTTTTATATTGAAATTCATATTAATTATTCTGTTGTTTATAAGGCAATATACACCTTGAATAATTAGATTATTCTTAACTTTATAATAGAGGGGGGATTGACGGATGCCTAACAATACAAATAAATGGACACCGTCTTTATTTCGAAATTACGCAAATACAGAACACGATGCGTGTGGAATCGTTTCCGTTATGGAAAAACAAAATGTTCCAACAAAAGAAAACATCGATCTTTGTATACAATCACTGATAAAAATGAATCACCGTGCTGGCTTTATTAATGGAGAAGGCGATGGTATTGGTGTTCATATCGACTTACCGAAAGCCCTTTGGAAAGAAAAATTAAAAAATAGTGGATATAATCCAGCGATTGTGGACCATCCCCACTTTATCGTTGGACATTTTTTTCTAAACAAAAAAGAAAATCCTACTCTTTTAAAGAACAGTATTCGTAATAAATTAAACAATAAAAATTTCATCGTTCTCTTCGAAAGTGATGATGTTATAAATTCTGATGCACTTGGTCCTCTTGGCAAACAAGAAGAACCTTTATTTTGGCAAATTGCTATTCTTTCAGAAACAAAAAATGAAGCCATCGACCAAGTACTATTCTCTTTAACAATTGAAATTGAAGAAAATACAGCAATTCATGTTGCTTCATTAAGCCACGACCATGTTGTATACAAAGTTCTTGGCGCTGGCGATACACTTGTTGCCTACTATGATGATTTACAACATTCACTTATTGCATCAACAATGACACTTGGACATAATCGCTATTCTACAAATACATTATCTAATTTTTTTCGCGTGCAACCATTTAGTATCCTTGGACATAATGGTGAAATTAATACAATTTCCAAGTTACGTGATCAAGCCGAAATGATCGATGTACCACTTACTGCTGGAGGCAGTGATTCTCAAGATTTAAACCGCACCTTAGAAACACTTCTCGTTCACTACAACTACAGTCTATTTGAAGCAATGGATGTATTATTTCCACCAATTATTAATGAGATTAAATTATACGAGCCACATATGCAAGATTTATATACGTATATTCGTGAAGCATGGGGACATTTCGCCCAAGGGCCGGCCGGCATTATTTCACGTTATAAAGATGAAGCTGTTTTTAGTGTAGATTCACTTGGTTTGCGACCAGTTTGGAAAGTAGAAACAGAAAGTTCCTATATCTTTTCTTCTGAACCAGGTGTCGTATCACCATCTGAATATGTAGCAGAACCAAAGTCACTTGCTCCCGGAGAAAAAGTAGGTTTGAAGTGGAATAAACAAGGTGCCCTCGTTCTCTACGAATATGAAACATACCAAGAAGAAGTATATAAACGCATGAAACAACGTATTAATTTTTCAGATTATCATTTCAACTTATCTATTCCAGCTATGGAAAAGGTCGAAGGGCTATCTAACCTCTCTCAAGTTGAAACAGAACAATATGTAGCTTTCGGCTGGGATCGCGAGCATATCCAACTTCTTGAACAAATGGCAACAAAAGGTGTTGAACCAATTCGTTCACTCGGCCATGACGCCCCTCTCGCTGCACTTGATACAGACAGACGAAACATTGCCGATTTTATAAAAGAAAGTGTTGCTGTTGTTACAAACCCAGCAATCGATCGCGACCGAGAAATTGAACACTTCTCTACACGCACAGTACTAGGAGAACGTCCTAGCTTGTTTAGTGGTGAGCAGCAAACTTTTGTTACCGAACTTTTGTCACCGATTATACTAGAAGGTCATTTAGCACAATCAATTTCAGAAGATTCAGAAACCATTTCATATGAACAACTTGTAAATCTATTTGCAATTCATAGTACAGTTTACAAGTTATCTGTTTCCTTTCCAGCATCAGAAACTTTACAAGATGCATTAAATCGAATTAGTGCCGAAGCTACAGCAGCTATTAAAAAAGGTGCTTCTCTCTTATTACTTGATGATGCAAAAGCTCATCAAAATGAACACTTATGGATCGATCCACATTTGATTACAGCTAAAGTACATCAAGAACTAACTGAGCACAAATTACGCCGAAAATGCTCCATTGTTATAAGATCTGGCGCTCTCCGTTCTTTACACGATATTGTTACACTGTACGGACTAGGTGCAGATGTTATTAATCCATATTTAATGTTCGCAACCGTAAATGATGGGACAACGATACCAATTTCTAATTTATATAAAGCGCTAAACAAAGGTCTTGAAAAAGTCATTTCAACTATCGGTATCCATGAACTGCGTGGTTACGGCCGTCTCTTCTCTTCAATTGGTTTACACGAAGAAATTGCAAACATACTACAAATTACAAACTTTTTAGGATCACGCACTGTAGCATTTTCACTTGAATCTTTAGCAGAAGACGCTAAAGTCCGGGCACTTGATTATAACAACCCAAAAGTTAGAATGCGAAAAACGTTTCATATATTCCCTCGTATTTGGAAAGCAATTGGTGATGTGGCAAAAGGGAATGCTTACGATAATTATCGGGAGAAATTAGCTGAGGTAGAAGATAAGAATCCGATTGCAATTCGTCACCTTGTCCAAATGAAAGAAGCAGAGCAACCAGTGCCGACTGAGCATGTTTCAATTGGCGTAAAAAATCATGACTTGCCGTTTATTATTAGTTCGATGTCATTTGGATCCCAAAATGAAATTGCATTCCGCGCTTATGCAGAGGCGGCAGACCGTCTCAATATGATTAGTTTAAACGGTGAAGGCGGAGAAATTAAAGATATGATTGGTAAATACCCACATACACGCGGCCAACAAATTGCATCAGGACGTTTTGGGGTGAATGCCGAACTGTTAAATTCATCAAATTTAATTGAAATCAAAATTGGTCAAGGAGCAAAACCTGGTGAAGGGGGACATTTGCCTGGATCAAAGGTAACTTCTAAAATTGCAGAAGCTCGTAATGCAACAATTGGTTCGGACTTGATTTCTCCTTCCAATAACCATGATATTTACTCGATTGAAGACTTAGCACAAATTATTACTGAAATTAAAACAGCCAATCAACTTGCAAGAGTCGCGGTCAAAGTTCCAGTTGTCCCTAATATCGGAACGATCGCTGTAGGAATTGCAAAAGCTGGTGCTGATTTTATTAATATTAGCGGCTTTGATGGTGGAACAGGTGCCGCTCGTATTCATGCACTGCAACATGTAGGCCTTCCAGTTGAAATCGGAGTAAAAGCTGCACACAACGCTCTATTAGAAGCAAATATGAGACACAACGTAGAGATTTGGGCAGATGGTGGTATCCGCAGTGTAAATGATGCACTTAAAATTATGCTTCTTGGTGCAAACCGTATTGGATTCGGTACTTTATCCATGATTGCAATCGGTTGTACAACGTGCCGGGGCTGTCACTTAGATACGTGTCATGTTGGTATTGCAACACAAATCGAATCCGAAGCGCAGGCAAAAGAACATGGACTACGTCGCTTCGTTCCGCGGCAATTTGAAAATGCTGTAGAAGGTTTATTGCACCTATTTACTACTTTCGGAACAGAACTTAAACGTTTAACCGGTGGACTCGGTTATACGAACTTACAAGAAATTGTTGGTCGCTCTGATTTGCTAGAACAAACGCGAGGCACAGAACTATTAGATTTACAAAATTTATTACAAACATTAGACAGTACATCCTACATGATAACAGGAGCAGCCCAGCAACAACATTATGCAACAACTGATTCTTTCCAATCAAAAGAGCTAGTTGGTGTTGGTGTGGATCAACGCGTAATGGGTGGTCTTGAATCATGCTACCGAGTCCGCAGTAAATTATATGACAACAATACGCTGGAACCAATTACACTAAAATACACAAATGGTTCCGTTCCTGGAAACGGATTAGGTGCCTACAATAGTGAAAACTTATTTATTCACGTCAATGGTGGTGCACAAGATGGTATCGGAAAAACCTCATTTGGCGGTGGCATTTATATCACAAAAGCAAGAGGAAAAGATGGAACATACTATAACGGTTCTGTCGGAAAAGGATTCGGGTATGGTGCACAAAAAGGAACTTTATATGTGCAAGGTAACGCTGATGCACGTGCTGGCATCCGCTTATCTGGAGCAGATATGATCATCGGGGGAAGAATCACAAAACCACTTCGAGAAAAAGAACACGGGAATCTCGGTGTTCATGCAAATATTAAAGGCTTTGCTTTTGAATATATGACAAACGGTCGCGCACTCGTTCTTGGTGATCCTGGCCCATGGATTTGTGCAGGTATGACTGGTGGTGTCGTTTATTTACGCCATCAACCTAAACTTGGTTTAACAGAAGCTGCTTTGCGAAGAAGAATTGCAAAAGGAGCGAATGTAACATTACGTGAACTTAGCAAAAACGGGGAATCAGACATCACAGAATTATTATTAGACTACGTTCGTGTATTAAAGGAGCATGAACAATATGAAGAAGCTGCTCTCTTAACACCATTATTAGAGGACATTCAGTCTCACTTTTATGAAGTCATTCCGAAAAAAGAGCAAGCAGATCCATCTATTTCGACTGAATAATGTCCATTTGCTTAAAATTGACTAAGTGAGCATCACATAGTAATCTATAATAACAATTTGAAAACCTGCTGAAATTCAGCAGGTTTTTTCACTAAAAAAGAATGATAAAGAGAGCCGAGCAGTTCGAGGCACGGAAGCCAGGAGGATACGGAGTGTAGCTTATACTACATGAGTACCGGACTGGCGACGTAACGAAGAAATGCGACAGCTATCTTTACCGGACTTTTTGAACATCACTAAAATATGGGTTCAAAAAGGAGGATAAAGAGAGCCGAACAGTTCGAGGCACGGAAGCCAGGAGGATACGGAGTGTAGCTTATACTACATGAGTACCGGACTGGCGACGTAACGAAGAAATGCGACAGCTATCTTTACCGGACTTTTTGAACATCACTAAAATATGGGTTCAAAAAGGAGGATAAAGAGAGCCGAACAGTTCGAGGCACGGAAGCCAGGAGGATACGGAGTGTAGCTTATACTACATGAGTACCGGACTGGCGACGTAACGAAGAAATGCGACAGCTATCTTTACCGGACTTTTTGAACATCACTAAAATATGGGTTCAAAAAGGAGGATAAAGAGAGCCGAACAGTTCGAGGCACGGAAGCCAGGAGGATACGGAGTGTAGCTTATACTACATGAGTACCGGACTGGCGACGTAACGAAGAAATGCGACAGCTATCTTTACCGGACTTTTTGAACATCACTAAAATATCACTTGCTAACATATTGTAATGAATGTATAGTATCATGTTGTACATTCATTATGACAAGAGAGAAAGGATATTAAAAAGGGTATGAAACTTGGTGCTCGCATTTTAAAAACGGGTATTGCCATTACATTAGCTTTATTTGCTTGTACTCTGCTCCAATTACCGAGTCCAGTATTTGCGGGGATTTCAGCAATTTTTGCTGTACAGCCATCTGTATATCGCTCGTATTTGACAGCACTCGAACAAATCCAAGCAAACGTAATTGGTGCAGTATTCGCTATCGGATTTGCATTTGCTTTTGGACACAATCCTTTTATTATTGGATTAACTTGTATATTAGTTATTGCTCTTACACTACAATTACGTTTAGAAAATACAATATCAATTGCTTTAGTGACGGTTATTGCGATTATGGAATATCAAGGAGCAAACTTCTTTGACTTCGCTCTGCTTCGCTTTGCAACCATTATGGTCGGTATTGTCGCGGCTTCACTTGTAAATTTAATGTTTATGCCGCCAAAATACGAAACAAAACTATATCATCGTATCGTTGATAACACCGAAGAAATTGTGAAATGGATTCGTATGAACAGCAGGCAAGCTTCTGATTTTACAACACTAAAAACAGATATTGATCGTATGAAAGAAAAAATGATTAAATTAAATCATTACTACTTACTTTACAAAGAAGAAAGAAGCTATACGAAAAAAGTACAATTTGCAAAAATTCGTAAGCTCGTCTTATTTAGACAAATGTTAGCTACAACGAGTCGTGCATTAAGTACATTAAAAGCATTACATCGCACTGAAAACGAATTACGATATATGCCTGAACCATTTCAAGAATCCATTCAAAATGAATTAGATTCATTAACACACTATCATGAACAAGTTTTGTTAAAATTTATTGGCAAAGCGAAAAAACAACAGTCTGTTGAGATGCTTGATGAAGTAGAAACTGGTAAGCAGGAATTAATCGATATATTTATGGACTATCAAAATAAAGATAATGAAGAATCATATAAAATATGGTTACATCTCTTCCCTCTTATTTCTTCAATTATTAATTACAGTGAAGAAGTTGAACATTTAGATTTACTTGTAGATAGTTTTTATACGTATCACAAACCCGAAGACGAACTACAAATTGATGAAAAAAAAGAAGATGAATGAAAAAACAGCCCCTTTACGCCAAAGGGGCTGTTTCTTCTATATGTTGAATTTGATATAAATCATAATAAAATCCTCGTTTTTGCATTAATTGTTCATGAGAACCCTTTTCTTTTATTTCACCATCTTCGATATATATGATCGTATCCACATGTGTAATAGTTGCCAATCTATGAGCAATGATTATTGTTGTACGGTCCGCAGCTAATGTTTGAAGAGCCTCTTGAATATGTCTTTCGTTCTCTAAGTCTAAAGCCGATGTTGCTTCGTCTAATATAAGTAAAGAAGGATTTTTCAAGAAGACACGTGCAATCGCTACACGCTGTCTTTGTCCACCAGACAACTTTACGCCTCTTTCTCCCACAACTGTATCGTATCCATCTGGTAGATTCATAATAAAATTATGAATCTGCGCTGCTTTTGCAGCCGCAATAACTTCCTCTTTCGTTGCTTTCGGGTTTCCATATAAAATATTAGATTGAATCGTATCACTAAATAACAGATTATCTTGCAAGACAATACCGATATGACTACGTAAATTTCTTACATTATACTCTCTCACATTCACACCATCTACATAAATCGCACCGCTAGAAACATCATAAAATCTTGGAATTAAACTAGCTAAGGATGACTTTCCACCTCCACTCGCTCCAACGAGGGCAATTTTTTCTCCAGAACGAATTGAGAAAGAAAGGTCATGTAGTACATCTTTTTCATCAGTATTATACCGAAAGGAAACTTGATCAAATACAATTTCACCAGAAAGCTTTTTTGCTTCAATTGCATTTGGAGTATTTACAATATCATACTTTTCATCTAACAGTTCAAACACTCGATCCATTGATGCAAATGATTGTGTGAGTGTTGTAGAAGAGTTAACAAGGCGGCGTAATGGACTATATAAACTATCCATATAGCCAACAAAAGCAACCATCGTTCCAAGTGTTAAAGAGCCTTGAATCACTTCATATGCCGCAAACGCAATAACAAGTAACGGTCCTAAATCCGTTAACGTATTCACTGTAGAAAATGTCCGTGCTGTCCAGCTTGTATGTGTTAATGCTTTTGTTAAAAAATCATTATTTTTCTTTTCAAACTGCCCTTTTTCATACTGTTCTAATGCAAAACTACGCGTCACTTGCATCCCTTGGATACGCTCATGTAAATAACCTTGCATCGTTGCCAATGCTTGTGAACGCTCTCTCGTTAATTTACGAAGACGCCCGAAAAAATATTTCACTGCAACTGCATAAATCGGCAAAATTAACAATGCAACAAGCGTTAATTTTATATTCATAGAAAACATAACTACAATTGCAATGAAAATTGTAGCTGTATCAAGCCAGACATTCATAAGTCCTGTAATAACAAAATCCTTCGTCTGCTCTACATCATGGATTACACGCGAAATAATTTCACCTGTTTTTGTATTTGAATAGTAGCGTAAACTTAACTTTTGCAGATGACCAAAAATATGTTTTCGTAAGTCGTAAAGTACTGTATTACCAATACGCTGTGCAAAATATTGACGATAATATTCAACAGGTGGTCTCAGTACACCAAAAATAAAAAAGGCAATCCCGATTGCTGTTATCAATTGTGATGTTTTTTCCTGAAGTGATCCACCACCTTGAATGACATCATCAATAATATACTTTAATAACCACGGCATAATAAGCGGAATACCAAACTTAATGAGTCCAATAATAATTGTAATTGTAATAAGCCATCGATATGGTTTTACAAATTGTAAGTATCGATTTATTCCTCTCATATGATCCCCCCCTTAATAGGACAAACCTGCCGGGAAAACCCCTGCAGGTTTGTTCTAATCTCTATACATTAAATATCGTTCATACCACATATCTACAAAATCTGGCGCGAATGGTCCTTTTCTTTGATGAATCCACTGCGTTAAATACTCTACATTTCTTTTTAGAATCGTATCAATTACTGGAGGATAATTCATCATCTGACTATGCTTTTCATACTCATCTTCATCTAAAAGTGTATATGTCATATCTGGATATACCTTAATATCCAAATCATAATCAATATACTTTAATGCTTCAAAGTCATATGCAAATGGAGAGCTTAAATTACAATAATAATACACTCCCTCTTCTCTTAACATACCGATTACATTAAACCAATAATTTGAATGAAAATAACAAATTGCAGGCTCACGCGTAATCCATGTTCGACCATCTGATTCGGTTACTACAGTCCGATCATTTGCACCAATTACAAGACTTTGTGTCCCTTTTAAAATTGTAGTTTCTTCCCACATTCTATGAATGAAACCATTATGTTTATAACTATGTATTTGTATTTTTTCTCCTTCTTTGGGAAATCCCATACGTTCTCCCTTCTTTCACTGTGAATGCTCTTCTAAAGTTGTCCCAACTAGTATCGTTCCTTTTAAAAACGTATTGAGCCGAATTCACTTTTTTTCTATTATAACTTTTTTGTCAAAATTTTAAAACTAAACCGACACAATCCAGCTTTCGTAAAACACTATTACTCTCCATTGACAAATCCTGATGCGACAAAAAGCCCTTTTTCATAAATTAAGAAAGGGCTTTTCCAACTAAAGCATCCGGATACATCACTTCTTTAGTTAGAAATTATTTTTTCAGTTTCAAAAGAGTGAATCACTTCATTTGTTTGTTGCTCAAATTTTTCATGCAAAAGCTTCAATGCTTGTTCCGTTTTGTGTATTTCTTGACGAATAAAATGCAACTCTTTTTTATCGTCTTTTTCTTGTTCACTTGTTTCGATCTGTTGGTACTTCTCTAAATGCGCTTGTAATTTCAACAACTCATCCATTGTTTGTAATTGTTCTCCTACCAACTTATCAAATGAATTCATTATTTACCCCCTGTTTTTAATAAATTCCAACATCTATTCATACAGGATACATCGCTACTAAATATTTTCTAATGTCCTATCTCCTTCTCCTTTGACTACATTTGTTGACTTATTAGAAGTTATGTCGGCTCCCTCAACAAAATTCTTAAAGCAATCGACCTTAAACTATCACTAGTAATTTTCCCCCTGTCATAATCACATTACCAAACAAAGAAAACACTTCTCTTGAATCGAGAAGTGTTTTTCTTTGTTATTGATTCGTGCTAGAAGATTGTGATTTTTTTGCTGCTGATTGTGCATTTTGTTGTTTCACTGCTTGCACATCTGTGTCAGTTGCAAACTCTGTGCCGTAGCTAGCATTTGCACTTTGAACACCAGCGCTAGAAGCCTGTGCTTTTTTCGCTTCTGATTGTGCATTTTGTTGTTTTACTGCTTGTACATTTGTCTCAGTTGCAAACTCTGTACCATAGCTAGCATTTGTACTTTGAATGCTAGCACCAGAAGTTGCTTTGTTATAACCTTGTTGTTTTTTACTCATCTTTCTCACCTCCACAATCAATAATGTAACCAACCCTTTCAAAAGATATCCGCAATTTTATTTTTTAATTTACGCATACATCTCCCTAGGCTCATTCAAACTACATATGATGGAGGTGTACACATGTACATTGGACGCGATATGACAGAACTATCTATGATTTCGAAAGAAGAGTGGAAACAAGATGAATTAGCTTATTTTCACCATTCCTTGCAACAAATCATGCCTTATTTAAACGTAGAAGGCCAAACGATTTACAAAGAAATTATAAAAGAGATCGAATCTCGAGGTGGTCTTCAAAGAAGCGACGCGGATTGGACGCACAGTACCAAAGTTTCTTATGACTAAAAACGTGTTCCCTAATTTGGGAACACGCTCCATCTCCAACCTTTTTTACCTGTTGTAAAGGACCAAACTGGTGAAGTCACTTGACCACCATATCGGTCTTCGACTTTTATATACCATTGATACGTCGTATTTTCCTTTAAATTCTCCCATTTTACCTTTGCGTTGCGCCAATTCGCCACAAAATTATCTTTACCGATTACTTCATTCGTGTACACGTTTACTTCTACATAGTCTGTTGCGACTTGTTTTATCGCAGGTTTTAAATCAATGTCTAATTCAAATTCATCTTTTCCTGGATACTCTTCTGGTTTATAAAAATTATATTCATTTAAATATGGAGAGTACGTTTTGACATACATTTTGTTCGCAGTTGTATCAAATTGTAAAAGTCGCATATATCCTTGTCCACCCTCTGGACCACCTTGATAATCCGCCAGCATTTGATATACTTTACGATCTACGATGCCGTCCCCATTATCATCAATTTCATCAACTAATGTCTCACTGTCATGATAATGCCCACTCAACACAGCTAACACATTCTTATTCGGTTTAACTACTTCATTAAAAATTTTGTCACCAATCGGACTACGATTGCCTGATACAAGTAAATATTCATGGAATGATAAAATCGCTTTTCGATTCGGATATTTCTGCAATACTTCCTTCATCCATTGAATATCTTCATCTGTAACGCCCCATCCCATATACAGCATAATAAAATCGTTGCCTTTTACTGAAATCAAATCATAATGTCCGCGGTTATCCTTATAACTTTCGCCATAAAATGGCTTATCTTTAAAACGCCAATCCCCAAAATATTTCGAGTATGCTGTATAGTCTTCATCTTTATGATTTACATCATGATTCCCGGCCAACACACCATACGGTACTTTCGCATTCTCAAGTACTTTCATGTATTCATCTGCGCGCTGCCATTGAAATTCTTGATATGATTTATCAACAAGATCCCCTGTATGGAATACATATTTAATATTTAATGGATCTTTTTGTGCAGCAATCCAGTCAACCTGACTTTTGTAAATATAGGGATAACTTTCAGAGTAATACTGTGTATCCGACATCCATACAAATGTGTAATCAAACTTATTTGGTGAACTTGGAATTTGGTCTTGTACAATTACACTTACTTTTTGATCTTTTACATATTCTTTCGCTAATACAGCACCTTTTAATTCAAAGTCCTTATCTCCAGCAATTTTCGATGTAAGTTCTGTCCACTTATTTGTCATGTAGTTCCAAGCATACATCGTAACTTTTCTTCCTTCTAGAGAATGTCCATACCATTTTACTTCTACCGTATCATCGTTTTTCACATCATCAGCAACCGTTACATCAAAACGATGATATGGAAATTTCTCTGTTGATTCCGTTGTATAATATTTCCCATCTTTTTTACTAACTTTACTTAGCTGATCTTGGTCAAAACTTTTCTCACCATTCACAGCAAAAGCTTGTGGTGGTTCTTGTTCTATCGAATTTTCGGTAATTTTCATACGATCCGTTTCATTCGGCTTATACGTATACCCTTTATAAAATATTGCCTTCATTGCGTCATTTGTTGGATCAGTTACTTTTGCTTCAAGTGTCGGATTCGTGCTCACATTTTTTTCTTCATCTTTAGGTGCAATTGGAGTAGGATCTGTTGGATTTTCTGCCCAAGTTTCAAACATAATTATCTTTTCTTCACGATTTCCTACCTGATCCTCAGCCTCTACATGTAACTCATGCTTTCCTGCTGCTAATTGTGCAGATGATGTTTCATATGGAGTTACAATTTCCTTACCATCCAATATAACTTTTTTACTTTTCACTCCTGCTATATCATCTGTAACTGTTACATCAATTGGAATTTTCCCTTTATATTTTTTCTCGTTCTGTACCGTAGTTGAAATCTTTGGTGGTGTATTATCAACTTTTACATTTGCAACGACTTCTTTATTCACACCATCTTGCACTGCAATTCGATGCTTTCCATCCTTCACTTGTTTTGTATCCCATAAATATGCATTCGAAATAAACTTTTCTTCTGGAACTTGGAATCCAAACGTAAATACTGGTGTTGATGTATCTCCATCACCAATTGATAACTCCTGATTTGGATTTGCAAAATTCGGATCATATAAAGTCGTTCCATCCGCTAATACAAGGCGAACATTTTTTAAATAAAAATCATCTTTATTCTCTTCAACTCGATTGTCAAATGGTGACGTCTTTGTGCCAGATCGAATATCAATTTTGAACGGCTCATTATATTTAATTTTTGATTGATCAATTTTTACAGTTAATGTGACATAATCACTATACGTATCATCAAATATACGTAATACTTCATTCCCAATTGTGACTGCGTTTTTAAAATACAAGTCAGTTTGCTTCACATCGAAAGCAAAATAAGCAGGCTTCTCTAACGAACGATATGTGTTCGTCTCAACTTTCTTTCCGTCCACTAAAAGAGCAAGTCGTTCAGCCCCAACCGACGAAGAGGTTCCTTTTAATAAAACTTGGTTTGCAACCACTTCATCATCTTTTACATTAAGACGAAGAGGTCCTTTATCTTTCTCTCCAGCTATTTGCACTGAATACATATCACTTTTTACTACATTGAAGCCATCAGAAGCTTCCAAGTAATATGTCACTTTCTCTTTTCCAATTAATTCAGGTGAATAAATGGTATAATGATATTTTTTATCTACACGATCCTCTACTAAATTTTCAGCTTTATATTCTGCATTCGGATTCGTTTTGTAATATAATTTCACACTCTTAACCCGTTCGTTATCAAGAACAGAAAAACTCAGTTTATGATCTTGAAATTCAGAAACTAGTCCTTCTGCTGCTTTATGTGAAATCGTCGGCGCAATCGTATCCTCTTTCAAAGCAACTCGTTCAGCTGGTACTTGTCCTTCGAATATAGTTCCAGGGGATGCATTATGTTCTGCACTACTAATCTTTTGCATAATTTGCGAGCCATCTTGAGGATAGCGATATAAAATTCCCTTATTAGCTTTCACATCAGCTTGGTTTGCTTGATCATTGTAGTAAGCAGATGCAATTTCTGTCCCCGTCTTTGTTGCAACGACAATACCACGTGCACTTCCATTCGCCATTCCATTTGAATATATTCTAACAATATTTTTATTTTCTACTAAGTTCACACCAAATTGTTTATTAAAGTCAGCAACGGTTTTCTCATTGTTTTCACCATTTATAATCCAAAATACGAGAGACTGCCCTGATGGAATTACAACATCATCTGGAGTAGATCCCCAAATGAGATCACCTTCTGGTCCTTCAGATGGATAACGATATCGAATTGTATAATCCTTAAAATTAAGATCTTGTGTGCTATTGTTATACACTTCAATAAATTCATATCCATCTGCTTTCCCAACATTCGTCGTGTCCGGCGTCACTTCGGTAATCAACAACGGCGGTACGCTTTGTGGTTCTATTTTTTTATGCTCTATTTTTGTATCATAAGATTTTTCAATTGTTTCTTGATTCCCTTGCACGACAATTTTATAGAATAATGAATTTCCCCATAGCTCTTTTTGAGGAATTGTCACCTTATAAACATCGCTATTTCCTTCTTTATTCATCTGCAATTTTTTGTGTGCTAACTTGCCATCTTGGGTATACAAAACTGCTACATTCTCTCCGCCCTTAATCGTTGCAGTGATAGTTAAATCTTCTGTTACTATATGAGCAGGTAATGCCGTATGCTCAATCGCAACGCCTACTTGATCTGATTGCTTTACTAGCTCTAGCGGTACTTGAAATGGTATTTGCACACCAGGTGTTCCTTTTTCAAACCAACCTACTTTTTGCATTTCAGTACTTTCGGTTTTGTATGCATACGCCATACTCTGACCAACTTTTACATCCTCTTTCCCATATGTTGCAGATGATAAAACTGTTCCGTACTGATCAGCAAATTGAATGGTTCTCCCAGCGCTATTAGACATTCCATCCACTTTAAGTGGAAGAACTTGTTCTTCGGTTATATTCCCGCCGTATGCTTGAATAAAGTCTTGTTTTGATAATGCTGCGTTTCCTTCATTTTTAATCCAAAACACTTTCGTTCCTTTTGATGGAATTGTTGCATTTTCTGTAAAATTCCAATCTTCACTTCCAGTTTCTGAATACTTATAAATAAGTTTATAATCTTTCAACTGTATTGCTTCACTAGAATTATTGTATATTTCTATAAACTCATATCCATCTTTCCCGTTCACATTTATCGTATCTGGCATTAGTTCAGTAATCATAACTGCCCTATTCTTTGTATAATCCTCTACATGACGTTCAACAGTACTTACATATTGTTCTTTTTCTGGAAAGGTAATAATCTTTCCATCCTGTTCAATTTCAAACCAATATGTAAACGTATCAGACCAAACATCTAGCTTTGGAACAACAGTAGAATACAAATTATTCTCACCTTTGTTCATTTCCAGTTTTTTCACTAACAAACCGGACGCACTACGATATACAAGGTTTACTTTTGCCTTATCGTATACACTTGCTAACTGAAGTTCAATCGGTAAATCTTCATGTGCATTAATTTTCATTTTAGGTACATGCGCTGTTTCTTGTAATGACTTTTCTTTTTGATTATTATCTTTTTGTGCAGGCTGCTTTTCTATCGTTTCTTTGGAGTTTGATTGTGCAGGCTCTAGTTTTTTGGAGTCTGGCTGGACTGCCTCTTTTTGTGTGGGTTCTGTAGGTGGATTTTCTTTTTTATGCGATTGGAATACAGTGTAAGTCCCAGGTGATGGTATTTCATTTTTCATTTCTTTCTTTGTTTCATTCCAAAAAGAATGAATGGATACATCTTTATTCTCTTTTCTTGTTTCAATGACATCTACCGTTTCATTTTTTTCAGTCGTTACTTCAATCCTAATTTGTTTATCACTTAAATCCTCAGTAGCAAATAAAACTTGTTTTTCTTTTATTTCCGTCTTATAGCGCTCATTAATCTCATTAACTGTTTTATTTCCAAATACGATTAACTTCGTTTCTTTTGGTTGTACAGATTGCTTTTCATTTTCATCTTTAAGTTTTAGCACTTTTCCATTGACCTTCAGTTGAACATTCTTCATATCCATAACTTTCGCTGATGGGTTATACAATTCGATATAGCTCAGATCATCCGTATAATGCACTTCTGAAATGAGAGTGTGCTGATTTTGTTCCTTCTCCTCAGCAAAAGTGACATGGCCTGGCCCAGTCAACGTTTGAAGTAAGAAAGTCGCTACAGCTGCTGAACTGATTACTTTTTTAAGCATTTCCTATCCCCCTTTAAATTTTTCATTACAACTTTCATTGTATTTGTCATTTGTTAAGGGAATATGAAATATTTGTAAGTAATTATTATGTTTATGTCGAAAAAACTTCAACCATTAAGGCTGAAGTTTTTTAACACATTCTTCATAAATCATACGATGCGATTTAGAAAAAGGTAATTTTTCAAATTCTTCTTTAGATACAACTTTTAATGTATCTGTTTCTTTAATAGCACTTGTTACCTTCCCATAAAATACAAATACATCCCATGTCCGATGAGTAAAAGTATGTTGCACATTCATTGCATACTCATCGATGGAAACAGAAATGGAAAAGTTTTCTTTCATATAATCAGTAAGCTGTTGTTTCTGATTTCGAATCCCTTCGCTAATTTCAACATTTGGGAATTCCCACATATTCGCAAGTAACCCTGTACTCGGTCTTTTGTTAATTACATAATTTCCATCTTCTGTTTGCAGCACACCCGCAACAAGCGGCACCATTTTAGGAGCTTTCGCCTTACTTTTGACTGGTAACTCTTTCTGTACACCTTCTGCATAACCACGACAGTGTTCCCGAACTGGACAAAGTAAACAAGCTGGATTTTTCGGAATACAAATGAGCGCACCTAGCTCCATTAAGCCTTGATTAAAATAAGATGGATTTTCCTTTGAAATGATTTCACGTACAATCTCTTCAAATACTTTTCGCGTCTTAGGTTTCGCAATATCATCCCAAACCGATAATATACGGGATAAAACACGCATTACATTTCCATCTACAGCTGGCTCTGGTATACCGTATGCAATACTTAAAATTGCACCTTTTGTGTATGGACCAACACCTTTTAATTTTTCAATTTTTTTCACATCACTTGGTACTTTCCCACCATATACTTCTTTTACTTCCTTCACCGCTGCATGTAAATTCCGCGCTCTAGAATAATAACCGAGGCCTTCCCATGCTTTTAATACCTCTTCATCATCTGCCGATGCCAACGCTTCTAACGTTGGGAACTTTCCCATAAAATTTGCGTAATATGGTTTTACAGCTTCCACTCTTGTTTGCTGCAACATAATTTCAGAAACCCAAACGCGATACGGATCTTTATTTTTACGCCAAGGTAAATCACGCTGTTCTTTTTCAAACCAACTAATTAAATCATGTTGAAACTTCTCTATGTTAAAATCATCTAATATTTCAAGTGCCAAACTTGATCCCCCTCATTTTTTGCATATACGTACTATTATAAAGATTTTAGGAAAAAATTTAAGTAAGATGATATAGGAAATAGAAGGCAAATGCCTTGAGATATCGAATAAAAAGAGTTACATTAATAAAAAACGGAGGTGTATTTTCATGGACACGGCCACTCACCTTGTTATGGGCGTCACATTAGGTGGTTTAGCAACGTTAGATCCAGCCATTAGCCAGAGTGATTTCGGACCACAAGCTGTTATGCTTGCAACGATCGCTGGCTCCAATATTCCTGATATTGATACCGTCTTAAAATTACGTAATAATGCAAAATATATACGAAACCATCGCGGGGTTACTCATTCCATTCCTGCTGTTATTCTCTGGTCTTTCCTTATAAGCGGAATTTCCTTTGCCTTCTTTACAGAAGCTCCCTATTTTCATCTACTACTTTGGTCATTTATCGCCGTCTTTCTTCACGTGTTTGTTGATATTTTTAACGCCTATGGTACACAAGCGTTGAGGCCTTTTACAAAAAGGTGGGTTGCATTAGGTGTAATTAATACATTTGATGCTGTTATTTTCTTTATCCATATACTCGCTATCGCTTGTATGGTTGTTGGCTCCCATAAAGGATATACTGCTTTAGCTGCATATATATTAATGTTTGTCTACTATGTCGGTCGAATTGTAATGAGACAAAATGTAAAAAGTGTAGTTTACAAACGATTTGAAGATGTAGAGGAAGTCATTATTTCTCCTTCTTATCGCTTTTATCACTATCATTTGGCTATTGTAACAAAAAAACACTATTATGTTACGCGTTGGCACCGCGGCCATATTATGGTGCATGATAAATTTGATCGTATTCCACTTCCAGATAATAAAATTATGCGAGCTGCACAAAAAGATGAAAACATTTCTGCTTTTTTATCTTTTTCACCCGTATACCGCTGGGATATTTTTGATTACGACAACTATTATGAAGTGCGTTTTATCGATTTACGGTACCGTAGTAAAGACTATTACCCATTCGTTGCAATTGTCCAACTGGATCAAAATTTAAATATTATTAGTTCCTATACTGGATGGATTTTTAGTGAAGAAAAGCTTCGTAAAAAATTGGAATTGATTCCGCATTAAAAAAAGCGACCAACTTCGGTCGCTTTTTTTAATGCTTTAAATGATCATCTTGATTAATTAAATGACTATATTTCGGATTATTCGTGCGGATTTCATGAAGGCGTTCACCATGGTTATTAATCCATGTTCTTACAATTTGCTCCGTCATTTCTTCACCTTGATAACGACCAGACTTTGCATACGTTACTTGGAAGTCCTCCCATAATAACTCAATCCATGCACGAGCCTGAGAATAAGACAGAAAGCTATTTTTTTCAAGTAATTCTTTTGTTAGTACTTCATACTTATCATTCATTATTTATTTCTCCTTTTATTAATTTCGTACTTTATTTCCAAACCTCATTACCACATCAAAATTATAAATGAACAAAAGGATACACGCATTCATGAACTTCTTCCATCGCCAACAGAAGTTTCATTTTATGTTCAAGCATAATTTTCTCTATTTTGCACATTCTATTAATGATACTTCTTAGTAAGTATCATTTAATAATGAGGGGGCGTTCTTCTTGGGTAGACAAGCCGAATTTTGGTCTGAATCAAAAAACAACAGCAAAATCGATGGTCCAACGAAAGCAAAAGCTCGTTTTGCTTCGAAAAGACCTAACGGCACAATTAACACGCACCCACAGGAACGTATGCGTGCCGCAAATCATCAGGAAGAGTAAAAACAATAGTCCGTTCTAAAGAGTTATTGCAATTAACTTCCTACATGAGGTGATAAAGATGAGCTACCGTAATCATTTAGATCGTCGTTCTGAATTATTCAACCCTACCTGGGCACGTCCGAAACATGCAAAAGCGCAAGTAAATGGACAGACGCAGCAAAACCAGTCTCTCATTATTTTGGCGAATGAGATGAGAAAACGCCAAATTTAATTGCCTATCTCCTTTAACAACTACGAAAAATGAAAACCAGAGCAGCCAAGGCTCTCTGGTTTTTTATTTCTCTTGTAATAGCGAAATAGGAATACCAATTTCCTCTGTCTCATTTTGTTTATGTCCCCAAGCAAATACCCCATTGAAATACGTAATCGTAAAGAAGACACCCGGTTCTTCTATAAGTTCATACGTTTCACCAATCTGAAATGCGTTTATATCTGTCATATAAGCACGAGCCATTGCCATTTTTCTCATTAATACATCAAACTCATTTACTATACCAAGCTGCTCTGCTTTCACAGCCTGTTCTTTTAAAATGCCAATTTCCTCTCTTAACTCATGTGGTGTCATATCACTATAACGTTTTGGCATATTCATCATATTCTCTCATCCCTCTTCACGTTTCATTTGTAAAAATGTCTCTATCTCATCAATAGAAAATCCTTTTCGATATAATGCTTGTTTCATCTTATTTTCATATGTCCATCCATCATGCTTTTTATGCTTCTCATGATACTTATTTCCATGATATAACAATGCAGCTTGTTGCTGCGTATCATCCTTTTCCTCTTTTAATTCTTCTAGACAAATTTGAATTACATCACGATTATATCCTTTACGGACTAACATTTCTTCTAGCTTTTGTTTCATTTGTAAAAAAGAATGCTTTTGATAGGACTTTTTCTTTTTTTCTACAAGCTCAAAGGCATTTTCAATTTGCTTCTCTTTCGGATACTCTTGTAAACTATGAGTAATAATTATATCTTGGACACCTTTACTAAAAAGTTCCCGTCTAATAATTGTCGGTCCTTTTTGGTTCACGTTACTATGAGTTCGCACATACGAAATGGCATACTCTTTATCATTAATATAGTGATCATGTAATAATTTCGAAATAACTTCAGAGATGACGGCTTGTCCAATTTCTTTTTTTCGTAAGTATTCTTCTACTTCCTGTTTCGTCCGCATTTGATAGGATAAATAAGAAATTGCTTGCAAATATGCTTTTTGTACTTCTTCATTGTATAAAATATTTGCTAACTCTACTTCATCGATTTCTAAACCCTTTTGCAAACCGTGCTTGATTAAGGTTACTTGATTCACACTAAATCCGTATTCTTCACCTTGTCCTTTATCAATATAAATATTAAATCGTTCTTTCGTTCGTTTTTGTACTTCTATTTTTGTAATGACAGCCATATTCTTCACCCCGCTATTATTTTAACATAGTTGCGGAACAATTTTGCTTTTCATGAATATATATAATGAGGAGGAAGTTCAGTTGAAAATTGCAATTTCTGGGGGAACTGGTTTTATCGGTAAAGCATTAGCTACTTTTTTAAGCCTAAAAGGGTACACCATTTACATTCTTACCCGAGAAAAAAAAGAGACACCTTTCAACTCTAACATTCACTACGTCCAATGGGATAAATGCTCACCTAAATTCCCTCTCACCTCTATCGATGTTGTTGTTAATCTAGCTGGAGAATCTATCAATAACGGTCGATGGACAAAGAAGCAGAAAGAAAACATTATAACGAGTCGTCTTCATACAACAAATAGTCTCATCAAACAATTACAAATATTACCAAATAAGCCCCATACTTTTATTAACGCTAGCGCAATTGGCTATTACGGTACATCTGAAACAAAAATTTTTACAGAACAGAACAAAGAACATGGCAGTGACTTTTTAGCAACTACAGTAAAACTATGGGAAGAAGCAGCCTCTCATGCAACTTCTCTCGGAATTCGAACCGTCTATACACGCTTTGGAATTGTTTTAGGAAAAGAGGGTGGTGCCCTTCCTAAAATGTTGCTTCCCTACAAATTATTTATTGGTGGCACAATCGGTTCAGGTAATCAGTGGCTGTCTTGGATTCATCTAGATGATGTCATCCGCATGATTGATTTTGCAATAGACACAAAAGAAATAGAAGGCCCTCTTAACATTACAGCACCAAATCCTACAACAATGAAAGAGTTTGGAGAGACACTTTCATTTATCATGCATCGCCCACATTGGCTTCCCGTTCCAGCATTTGCACTACATGCTTTACTTGGAGAAATGAGTATGCTTGTGCTACAAGGACAACATGTATTGCCTAACAAAGCAATACAGCACGGATACCAATATTCTTTTCCTACATTAAACCCTGCATTACAAAATATTATATTGCATACACTGTAGTACTTCTGAAATAAACCCATTAAAATTGTTCTATTTACTAATTTAAAGGTTATTAGCCAATGGAAATGAGGTATCTATGAAAACGCTATTTAAGCAGGCCATTGTATATCCCATTACTTCTTCCAAATTTCAAGGAGATGTATTGGTTAAACACAATCAAATCGCTGCGATAAAACCACATATTGAGCCCACTCAAGATATGACTGTTATTGATGCAAGAGCCCTTCACCTTTTACCAGGATTTATCGATGTGCATACTCATCTCGGCCTATACGATGAAGGGACTGGATGGGCTGGAAATGATGCCAATGAAACATCTGAAGTATTAACACCACATATTCGTTCTTTAGATGGTATCCATCCTTTTGATATTGCTTTTCAAGATGCGGTTCAAAATGGGGTTACAACTGCCCACGTTATGCCTGGAAGTCAAAATATTATTGGCGGGACAACATGTGTGATTAAAACTGCCGGAACTTGTATCGATCATATGATTATTCAAGAACCTGCTGGATTAAAAATTGCATTTGGAGAAAATCCAAAACGAGTTCATAGTAATGGCACAAAAGAATCGATTACTCGTATGGGGATTATGGGATTGCTTCGTGAATCTTTTTACGAAGCACAACATTATGGAAACGAAGCAGATTTTCGAATGCTCCCTATTCTAAAAGCTTTGCACCGAGAAATTCCAGTACGTATTCATGCTCATCGGGCAGATGACATTCTTTCCTCTCTTCGCTTTGCAAAAGAATTCAATCTTGATTTACGTATTGAACACTGCACAGAAGGACATTTTATTGTAAAAGAACTTGCCAATCAAAATTTAAAAATATCTGTTGGTCCGACATTAACACGCCGATCAAAAATTGAACTAAAAAATAAATCATGGGATACTTACCATACTTTATCAAAGCATGGGATAGAAGTTTCTATTACAACAGATCATCCCTATACTCCCATTCAATATTTAAATGTTTGTGCAGCCATCGCTGTCAGGGAAGGATTAGATGAAAAAATTGCATTAGAAGGAGTTACAATCATTCCCGCTCGAAACTTACGTTTAGAGAAAAGAATTGGAAGTATTGAAGTTGGAAAAGATGCCGATCTTGTATTATGGACACATCACCCATTTCATTACTTAGCCAAGCCCGTACTAACTATGATTGATGGAAAAATAATTTACAAAAAAAATAAAAAAAACTAGTTTATTTTTTTGACTAGATAAAGTATTATACGATTATAAACTGAATGAAACCATAATCAATTTGTGTCGTGATTTTTCATTTCAAATTGATGAATGGGGAAGGCAAATGGTGCGCCACCAGCGTTATAGACTGGTTCTAGTGGGTTCGATTCCCACCCCGAAATTTTTTAAAGGTTGATATAAAAATTTCGAGGGTGGGGTGTTTTTTCGTCATGCTACCCTCATATGAGGAGGAGTTAGTATGTTAAAAAAACGCGACTTACACGACAGCCACGTTCTATATGATTTAATGGTGGATCCTGCTGTCTTCCCTTTTGTGCGTCAAAAAGCTTATTCATACGAAGAGTTTTTATTTTTAACAAAGCAAACAATAGAAGCAGAAGAGCGTGGTGAATTAATTTCACGCACAATTTTAGATGAATGGGGAAACCCTATCGGCACGATTACTTTATTTGATGTGCAAGAAAAAGCTGGTTTTCTTGGTACATGGCTTGGAAAACCGTATCATGGCCAGGGGTATAATAAATTAGCAAAAGATGCTTTTTTCAGCGAGCTTTTCTATGAGTTAGATATTGAAATAATCTTTATGCGTATTCGCAAAGTAAATATTCGTTCGATGAAAGCAGCTGAAAAACTACCATATGTAAACCTAGCAAACGAAACTAGAAAAGCTGTTTATGATCAAATTAACGCAATCGAAGAAGTATATAACTTATATGAAATTCCAAAAGATCAATATACTCTTTCTACAATGCGTGATACTACATTCCAAGATACTCATCATTTAAAAGAAGCGTAGTATGTCACTAATTATAAAGTGAAACTTTAATCAGTGGGAAACTTATCCCCCACCTATTTTGTGGGGACCTTACTGCCCGCGAATAGCGGGATAAAATGAATATACTTGTTTATTGTGTATACCTCTTTATGTCATTGGAAATGATAGATAATAACTTTATGACACGAGGTGATCTGTAATGGATAGAAAGAAACGTGAAAAAGCAAGAAATACATTAAATAGTACACAAGAGGTTCTTTATCAACGAGAGTTTCGAAGAGCAGATCGTGCAGCGGGATATCGCCCTAAAGGTGTATAATTATAAAGTGAAATTTTAATCAATGGGTGCTTTATCCTTCACTGATTATCAGCCCTCACCAATCGGGATTTTACGGGCAGTTGATCACTTAACTTCTTTGCTTTCGTCAAAGTTTGGGATGGAATTTTACTGCCCACAAATAGTGGGATAAAGTGAAACTTGAGGTAATTTTTTTACCCTCTCCTACCCTTTACTTTTTGGATGACAAAGTAAAGATTTACCCCTTATATTATAAGGGGTATTTTTTGTGGAAAACTTTATCCACAAAATTAATAGAATTGTGTATAAATTTATCAATTCTTTTGGATTATTATAAACTTAATCACAAATATCATGTTTATTTTGTGGATATTTTTTCTGAAAATTGTGGACAATGTGGATATCGTTGTTAATATTCCGACTTTACCGTCTATTGAAACCGCATTCTCTTGTGGATAACATATAACGAATATATAAAAACATACAACTTTATCGAGGGGAACTGTTTTGGCTAGGGCAGTTATACCTTGTGACTAACTTTAACTTTTATACTGAATTCCTACAAAACAACAAAGAAACCCTCTTTCCAAATACAAAGAGGGTTTCATATTACGTAAAAGATTGAGCAAGAGCTGGCGACTTAATCGGCATATGATTAGATTGCACATGGTTCTCTTCTAAAATTGCATCTACAATGTGGCAAGCTGGCTCTGGACGATAGATACTTCCCATCGCTTCTTTCATTTGTAAGAGCTTCCTATCATCTTCTAATAGTGCCTTTGTTTTCGCAAAAATGTCCTCATCTTCACGAATTACAAGTGCAGCTCCTTTTTTTTCAAAATATATTGCATTTTCATTTTCTTGTCCCGGTACTGGTTTATATAAAATGACAGGTACTTGTAAAGCTGCCGCTTCGCTTAATGTAATGCCTCCTGGCTTTGTAATCATACAAGAGGTAATACGGAATAACTCATCGATATTCTCTACATAACCAAATACTGTTAATGCCTCAGGCTTTTGTTCCTTAAGCCCTAATAACTCTTGTTTTAAGGCTTCATTTTTCCCACAGACAACAGCTATTTGAAGATTAGGAACTGTCATAAATGATTGACATAATTCTTTTACATTTCCTAATACACCATGGGCACCTGCTACAATAAGTAAAATCTTTTTCTCACGAGATAAGTGATATTTACTATATAGGATTTCCGGGTTAATAGTTAATTCAAAGTTTTTACGAATTGGAATCCCAGTTTCTACAATTTGCTCTGAAGGTACACCAATTTCAACCATTACTTTTTTCACATGATCTGTCGCTACAAAATAACGATCTACTTCACGATGAATCCATATTTTGTGTAAACAAAAATCTGTTAACACATTATAAACAGGAATTGAGAAACCTGTTTGTTTTTTCAATTCCGGTACTGCAATAATTGGAAATGTATTAATAACAATGTCTGGTTTTTCTGCATGTAATAATGCTTTTAAGCGTTTTCTCCCAAAATTCGCATACCACGATGCAATTTTCTTATCGTAAATCTTTTCTACACCATAATAAAATAAGCGATATAGCTCTTTACCTATTGTATAACTTTTCAAGTATAAATATTTTGTAATATCCGTTATGACTGGATGTGACTCTCCAAATAGGTCACACACAATCACATCCTCAATTCCTTTTTGACGAAATGTTTGTGCTAATGTTTTTGCTACTTGCACATGACCGTTACCGTAATGTGCAGTTAATATTAAAACCTTGGGGTTTTTTATCAAACAAATCCACTCCTAGCTTTTTCGCTTTCCCATATTGCATATACGACAATAGGAAAAACATTTTCCTAAAAAAAATTACATGTTTGGATTCCAACACTTTCATGTTAGCTATGTACCTGTCGTGGATATGCAAAGCATATAAGATTGACCCCTTAATCCTATCTGTGCTCATATCTTTACATTATACTTTCCTATCAGAGCTTTCGCAATAACTTACAAATGATCATATTCCATGATACTCACCCTGCTACTTCTTAATTCTTGTTACTATTTGGTTTTCCCTTTACAATTATGTAAATTTATCCTCTTATTTCTTTACAAAAATATGGATATTCCACTTTCAGTATACTCTTTTCTATAGATATACTCTAGATTTTATTAAAAGAAAGCAAAAAGTCTAATCCAAATGGATTAGACTGCTTGTAAAATATTTTTTGCCTTTTGAACATTTTTTTCTGTTGGAGGTTCTACCCCTTCAAGAGGATACTTATGTCCTAGTGCTTCCCATTTATATACACCAAGCTTGTGATATGGTAAGACTTCAACTTTCTTTACATTAGAAAGGCTTTGAATGAAGCTAGATAATCTCTGCAAATCTTCTTCACTATCAGTAACACCTGGAACTAATACGTGTCTTACCCAAATTGGTTTTTGTTTATCAGATAAATAACGAGCAAATTGTAGAATGTGTTCATTCGTTTTACCAGTTAATTTACGGTGCTTTTTAGGATCGATATGTTTTAAATCTAATAATACTAAATCTGTATAGTCCATTAAAATATTTAATTTTCTTTGGAACTCTGGCTCTTCAGAATAGCAGCCTCCAGAAGAATCGATTGTTGTATGAATTCCAATTTCTTTGCATTTCTTAAATAGCTCAATTAAAAAGTCTAACTGCAGTAATGGTTCCCCACCGCTCACAGTAATGCCACCACCGGAAGCTTCAATAAAAGGAAGATAACATGTAACATCCTGCATCACTTCTTCAACTGTTATTTCTTTTCCTTTACCGATTTCCCACGTATCAGCATTATGACAATATTGGCAGCGTAATAGACACCCCTGTGTAAATATGACATAACGAATTCCTGGGCCATCAACAGTACCACAAGACTCTACAGAATGAATTCTTCCTTTTACCATGTTAACTTCCTCCTTTATTGAAACAGCCTCCCTCTGCTTTTATTACAACAGAGGGAAACTTTTTACTTACATGCTTTCATGCATTGTACGGTTAATTACATCGATTTGTTGTTCACGAGTTAATTTAATGAAGTTAACTGCGTAACCAGATACACGAATTGTTAATTGTGGATATTTTTCAGGATGTTCCATTGCATCCATTAATGTTTCACGGTTAAATACGTTAATATTTAAGTGATGTCCTTCTTTCACTGCATATCCATCAAGCATAGATACTAAGTTTTTAACTTGTACATCATCTTCTTTACCAAGTGCTTTTGGAATAATTGAGAATGTATTAGAAATACCATCTTGCGCATCTTCATAAGGTAATTTTGCAACAGATAATAGTGATGCTAGTGCACCTTTTGTATCACGTCCATGCATAGGGTTTGCACCTGGTGCAAATGGCTCACCAGTACGACGACCGTCTGGAGTGTTACCAGTTTTCTTACCATATACAACGTTAGATGTAATAGTTAAGATTGACATTGTATGAACAGAGTTACGGTATGTTTTATGTTTACGAAGCTTGTTCATAAATGTTTTCACAAGGTTTACTGCAATTTCATCTACACGGTCATCGTTGTTACCGTATTTAGGGAAATCACCTTCAATTTCAAAGTCAACTGCAATGCCATTTTCATCACGAATTGGTTTTACTTTCGCATATTTAATTGCACTTAAAGAATCAGCTACTACAGATAAGCCAGCGATACCCGTTGCCATTGTACGAAGAACATTTGTATCATGAAGTGCCATTTCAATACGTTCATAGCTATATTTATCGTGCATATAATGGATAACATTTAATGTGTTTAAATATAAACCAGCTAACCATTCCATTGTCATATCGAATTTGCGCATAACTTCTTCGTAATTTAATACTTCAGAAGTGATAGGTGCAAATTCAGGTCCAATTTGTTCTTTTGATTTTTCATCTTTACCGCCATTAATTGCATATAATAGTGTCTTAGCTAAGTTTGCACGAGCTCCGAAGAACTGCATTTGCTTACCTATTCTCATTGCAGACACACAACAAGCAATACCGTAATCATCGCCATACTCTGGGCGCATAATGTCATCATTTTCATATTGAATTGCAGATGTTTTAATAGACATTTGCGCACAGTAGTTTTTAAAGTTCTGTGGTAATTGTTTAGACCAAAGAACTGTTAAGTTTGGCTCTGGAGCTGGTCCTAAGTTATCTAATGTGTGCAAGAAACGGAATGAGTTTTTCGTTACTAATGGACGACCATCAAGTGCAATACCACCGATAGATTCTGTTACCCAAGTTGGGTCACCAGAGAATAATTCATTATAATCAGGTGTTCTCGCAAATTTCACAAGACGTAATTTCATAATGAAATGATCGACAATTTCTTGTGCCGCTTCTTCAGTTAATGTACCATTTTCAATATCTCTTTCGATGAAGATATCTAAGAATGTAGAAGTACGTCCAAGGCTCATTGCTGCCCCGTTTTGTTCTTTAATCGCTGCAAGGTAAGCGAAGTATAACCATTGGAATGCTTCTTGTGCATTTGTTGCTGGTTTAGAAATATCAAAACCATGAGAAGCAGCCATTTGTTTTAACTCTTGAAGTGCACGCATTTGCTCAGATAACTCTTCACGTAAACGCATTGTATCTTCGCTCATTACACCGCCGGTTAAATTTAAGTCTTCTTTTTTCGCTTCGATTAAACGATCAACACCGTACAATGCCACGCGACGATAGTCACCAATAATACGTCCTCGACCATATGCATCTGGAAGACCTGTAATAACACCTGATTTACGAGCTAATCTCATTTCTGGAGTATAAGCATCAAATACACCTTGGTTATGCGTTTTGCGCCAATCTCTGAAAATACGACTAAGTTCTTTATCCATTTCGTATCCATAAGCTTCACAAGCTTGTTCTGCCATACGAATACCACCATAAGGTTGTAATGAACGCTTAAATGGCTTGTCAGTTTGGAAACCAACTACTTTTTCAATATCTTTATTTAAATATCCAGGACCGTGAGATGTAATAGAAGAAACAATGCTTGTATCCATATCAAGAACGCCACCATTTTCACGTTCTTGTGTTGTTAACTCCATTACTTGATCCCAAAGTTGTTTCGTTACTTCTGTTGCTCCCGCTAAGAAGGCTTCGTCACCTTCATAAGTGTTTACATTATTTAAAATGAAGTCGCGGACATCAATCTCTGCTTTCCACTTTTCACCTTTAAAGTTTGTCCATGCATTTTTTACATTTTCTAATACTTGAGTCATCCTAATCTCCTCCATTTTTTGATTAGTACAGGACTAAGATTTTTTATATAACAGCTTACACATTTAGAATACTACTTTTTTTTAAAAAGCGAATGAGATAGTTGTGACACGTTTGTGAAATATTGAACAAACCACTATACACATAGTGTTAACTTCATTTAAAACTCTTTTAAATTAACTCTTTCCTTAATTGTATATTTTTGGCATTCTTATAAACGAATCCTATTCTGTAGTATAAAGGGTCATACCCATTTTAAACTGTAATACCCTTACCTCCTATTCTGTTATAGTTTTTTTAGAACAGAATAGAAAGAAGTGTACCTGTTTGGTACACTTCTTTTCATGATTAATTGGAAATATATTTTACATATTTCGAATTTGCACTAATCCATTCGTTCGTCCCCACACAATATAAAGTGAAACTTTAATCAGTGAGGGTTTTCTCCATCCCCCACTGATTATTAGCCCTCACCAATCGGGCTTTTACGGACAGTTCATCTCCCACCTAACTTCTTTGCTTTCGCTGAATTTTGAGATGGGAGTGTTACTGTCCGTTAATGCGGGATAAATCATTTTCTTCTCCATATATTTTGAGCAGCTGTTGCATTTGGATTTCCGGTATCATGAGCAACAACAAATGTAACTTGATCCATTTGTAATCCAGAACGTCTTTTACTTGGGACGGGCAAATACTGCGGGGGAATTGCATACTTCATTTCTAATACCTCCTCTTTTGGTTTTTGCTACATATAAGCTTGAACATAGAGAAATAGCAGAACTTATTTAAAATAAAAACAGCTGTTGGGACACTCCCAACAGCTGTTTTTATCACTCACAACCATCTATGTTACATGTCATTCCTTCTGACAAAGTTGTAGTTTCTTTTTTCAATTCTTGTTCAATCACTGCTTCTAACGTTTTTTTATCTCGGACACCTTGGACAACGCTATCACCAATAATAAATGTCGGTACAGCTTGTACGCCCTGTTCATAATATGCATGATGTACTGCTTTTTCATGAGCTGCTTTATATGTGTGATTTTCTAAAGCAGCTCGAAATGCTTCTTGATTCAATCCGACTTCTCCAGCAATTTCTACTAGCACTTCAATTTCGCCGATATTTCGTTCTTCTTGGAAAAATGCTGTGAATACACGGTGCTGATACTCATTTCCTTTTCCATGTTCTTTCGCAAATTGATATCCTTCAAAAGCTGTATGTGTATATGGATGCGGTGAAAGTCGGGGCAGTTTCATATCAACACCCATTTGCTCTGCCCATGGCATAATTGTACTTTGGAACATCCCTAATTTATCTGGCTCATTCCATGGATCAATTCGCTCCGCTGGATATGGTCGTAATTCAAACGGCATCCATTCTACTTCTACATCTTTTCCTTGAATTGCTTCTTGCAGTGGCTTTTCACCTAAAAAACAAAATGGACAAACGTAATCCGAATAGACTTTTATTTTTAATGTCATGATTAATTTCCCCTTTATGATCAAGTTGAAACAATTATAGTTACAACAAAATTTAATTGTCAACTCTATACTTTTCCAATAAAAGAGGCATCCTACTACGATGTCTTCTAATTTTTAAAGGTTATAATTGTTGTTACCGCATAGTATACCGCTTTTTCAAAATCCGCATGTTCAGATACCGATATCGAAACAAGTGACCCACCACTTGCTGAAAAATATTGAACTGCTTCTAGTGGAATGCCGTCTTCTTTTACATCAATTCTCAACTTACATGAAAAAAAGACTACCTCAAAAGATAGTCTCTTACACTTCAATATGCTGCAACATCGTATAAATATCATTATTAACCGTACCAAATGATTTAATGTTATTTTGAATATTAGATAATAAAATAACATACGCATTACCACTTCTACTAAATCCATTTAAACAATTCCATCCCGGCATTACACCGTGATTAGAGTAACTTCCCGGATTTACATACCATCCAAATCCATAATCTTTTTTAAATGCTGTAAACATTTGATTGTAGCTTTCTTTGGATATTAGCTTCCCAGAAAATAGCGCTTCGTTAAATAAGTATAAATCATTTGCACTCGTATATATGTCGCCATTTCCATATAATTGTGACATGCTCGGGATAGCAGGTACTGTCATATTATTATTTACAATCTTGTAACCAGTAGAAGGATACTTTGTTTTCTCTAATTCAGCACCAAAACCCGAATTTTTCATGCCTACAACATCAAAAATATGTTGTTTAATATATTCTTCTAATGGTTGTCCACTAACTTTCTCAACAATGTAACCAAGTATTGAATAATTGGAATCCGAATACTTCCATTTTTCACCTGGATTAAATAAACGTTTTTGTTGTCCAATTCGCTTCAACAATTCCTCATGAGAAATATCATCTGCTCCTGCCTCATATTCAGGAATTCCAGATGTATGTGTCAATAGATGAACTAATTTAACTTCGCTACCTCTTGGAAAACTAGGAATATATTTCGCTATTGTATCCTCTGTTTGAAGTTTATTTTGATCTTTTAACTGCATAGTCGCTGTCGCTACGAATGCCTTTGAAATTGAGCCAATATAAAATGTTGTTTCTGAATTATTTAGTATTTTTTTCGTCTGATTTGCCAGCCCGTACCCTTTATTCAAAAGTACTTTTCCATTTTTCACAACAACTGCTGTTCCACTAAAATTTTTGCTCTTTAAATACTCATCTAATTGGGCATTCTCGTTAATTTCTTGTGGTGGTCCTTGGACAGGTTGTTCCACTTCCTTATTAGCTTGCTGTGGCACTTCCGGAGGTTGTTCTGCTTGTTTTTGTACCGTTTCTTTCTTTACTTCCTTAGTTGCTTTTAACGCATTCTCTTTCTTATTATGTGAAGTAATTTTTGTAAACGCAAAATATACAAGCGAAAACAATACAATGAGAATGACCGTTCTTTTTATGTATGTAACCGGTCGACGAGCTTTCACACTGACACTATCCTTTTCTTCATTCATGGTTCTTTTTTCCCCTTATTTACCAATAATTTAATCCATTCATAAAAAAGATACCCTCTAATTTCTCCTAACTAATGGAAGTTTTGTTTTATACCATCCCTACTTTATCATGTGACGAACGTATTACCAACAAATATGCACAAAAAAAGAAAAAGAAAATTCCAAAAAGTAAGATTCCCGATAATATTTCTATAAAAAAAGAGGATGCCCTCAAAAAGATCAACTTTATCGATCTTTTTGAACATCCTCTTTTACAATTATTTATACATGTTTTTTCATATCATCAGCTACAGATTCAACGTTTGTACCTACGATAACCTGCACGCTTGTATTACTTAATTTCATAACACCTTTTGCACCTGCACGTTTTAATGCTGGCTCATTTACTAAGTTTGCATCTTTGACTTGTAGGCGTAAACGAGTCGCACAGTTATCAATAACGGTTAAGTTGTCTTTTCCGCCTAATGCTGCTACGTAAGTTTCACCGATAGATCCTGCAACTGGTACTTCATCTTCTTCTACTAACTCCTCATCATCTTCACGACCTGGAGTTTTTAAGTTAAATTTCTTAATTAAGAAATAGAATACCGCAAAGTAAATTGCTGCATAAATCAAACCAATTCCCGCTAATAATAACGGTTTTGTTGCAATACCTAAGTTTAAGAAATAATCAATCGCACCGGCACTAAATGAGAAACCATCGTGAATACCAAGTTTTGTTGTTACAAATAACGAAATACCTGTTAATACAGCATGAATACCATATAATACTGGAGATAAGAACATGAATGAGAATTCAATTGGTTCTGTAATACCAGTTAAGAATGATGTTAAAGCAAGACCAGCTAACATTCCTGTAACCATTTTACGTTTTTCTGGTTTAGCAGCTGCAATCATTGCGAAACATGCTGCTGGTAAACCGAACATCATAATTGGGAAGAACCCAGTCATAAACATACCTGCTGATGGATCTTGCGCAAAGAAGCGTGCGATATCACCATGAACAATATCGCCTGCTGCATTTGTAAAATCACCAAGTACAAACCAGAAATATGTGTTCATTACATGGTGTAAACCAATTGGAATTAATAGGCGATTTAATAAACCGAATAGACCAGCTCCGATTGCATCTAAGTTTACAATACCGTGTGCTACTGCATCAATACCGCTTTGAATTGTTGGCCAAATTTGACCGAATACTAATCCTAAAAGAAGCATGACAACAGAAGTAATAATTGGCACGAATCGTTTTCCTGCAAAGAATCCTAACCATTCTGGTAACTTAATCTTATGGAATTTGTTATATAATAAGCCAGCGACAACCCCGGCAATAATACCACCAAGTATAGCCATATTTATCTTCGGTGTTAAAGCCGATGCTTTTGAAACTTTTGTCATTGTATCTGCTAACTTACTTGGATCAACTGAACCGAGTAAGTCTTGAACACTTTTTAATTTATCATTTAATTCTGCTGTTGAATAACTAACACTTAAAGTATTAGTTGTATTCTTCATAACTAGATAACCAATCGCACCTGCAAGACCTGCGGCACCACTACCATCAACAGATAAACCGATTGCAACACCAATTGCAAAAATAAGTGCTAAGTTATCAAAAATTGCTGCACCGGCCTGTGCCATAACAGGAATATCAAATACGTCTGGTTGACCTAAACGAAGCAATAATCCTGCTGCTGGTAACACTGCGATTGGAAGCATTAACGCTTTACCAATACGTTGTAGAAACTGCAACATTGTAATTCCCCCTATTCAATTTATGAAATCGTTATCATTATAATTGCACCTTAGAAAACGCTTTCTATTACATAATCATAATAACATATAGTTGTATAGATGTGTAGCTTTTATTTATGAACTTCTTATGGATATATTCCCCATTTTCAAACTGTTATATAAAAGGGGGATTTTCCTTTTATTACCGACTAAAATGAAAGATAAGGCAACTATACAGCCATTTTGATTTTCCAACATATAAGCCACGGCTATGAAGAATAAAAGGTGACCTGCCCTCGTTTTCTCTCTTTGTTTTACTTGGCATGGGGCAGGAAGAAGATCTGACCGCTTCTATGCATGGCCAGATCCTCTCTCCCAACTAAAAAAGGGTTTATATTGTTTTCAATTTTTATTCAAATAGAAGTTGCATTTTATCATTCCACTTTTTCATGTTATTATTTATTTCCAAGTTTATAGGGAACAGTAAACTTAGTGAAACAGGAACAGGAGCGTTGGTATTATGCAATGCATCGAGATAAATAACTTGCAACAGCTGTTAGAACAAGTAAAGCCATATACAAAAAAAGGTAAACTTGCTACTTATATCCCCGAACTAGGAAATGCAAATCCAGACGATTTAGGGATCGCTATCTACCATAAAGAGACAGAATATATCCATGCTGGTAACTCACAAACACTCTTCACCCTTCAAAGCATTTCAAAAGTAATTACACTTGCTCTTGCTCTTCTAGATCGCGGTGAAGAATATGTATTCTCTAAAGTTGGAATGGAGCCCACTGGTGACCCATTCAATTCTATTATTAAGCTAGAAACAACTAGCCCTTCTAAACCTCTTAATCCAATGATTAACGCTGGTGCGTTAGCTATTACAAGTATGCTTACAGGAGATAGTAACGAAGAGAAGATGGAACGAATTCTCCGCTTCGTACGTGATATTACAGACAATCCTACAATTAACTACTCTTCAAAAGTAGCCATCTCTGAACTAGAAACTGCTTACTTAAATCGTTCTCTTTGCTACTATATGAAGCAAAATGGCATCATTGATGGCAATATCGAGGAATTAATGGATTTATACACACGTCAATGTGCTATTGAAGTAAACTGTATTGATTTAGCACGTATTGGTTTAATCTTCGCAATGGATGGCTACGATCCATATAAGAAAAAACAAATTATTCCAAGACATATCACAAAAATTTGCAAAACATTTATGGTAACATGTGGCATGTACAACGAATCTGGTGAATTTGCAATCCGCGTTGGTATTCCCGCAAAAAGTGGGGTAGCCGGTGGTATTTTTGGCTGCGTAAAAGGCGAAATGGGAATCGGTATTTTTGGACCAGCTCTAGATGCAAATGGAAATAGTATCGCTGGATTTAAAATATTAGAGTTACTCTCCGCTCAGGAAGGTTGGAGTATTTTTTAAAAAGGTTTCTTAATGACAGTTTTCTTCATTACCTATAATTAAATTTCAAATTCCAACAAATAAAAAAGTTATCCTGCCCCACTTAAATAGGATAACTTTTTTTATTATGCATATTTGTTCCCCCCTCCCGAATAATATAGTACAACCTAACGCTATACGGTGGAGGTGTAAAAGAAATGAAACTTATTTTTCAAATGGAGGAACAGCCTGTCCTAGAAAAAACCATCCTTCTTTTTATACTCAGTATTGTAGAAAGCCTAAAATTAAAAGTTGTTTCCCCCGATGAGGCTTATCGATACATATTCAATTTAGAAGTATTGGAATTATTAATGGATCGAAATATTGATGATCAAGTACTAGAGCTTATTCATTTTGGAATGGGGCTTGAAGACATTCATCATGTCCTTCCCGAAGAACTTGAACCAAGTATTGAGGAATTAAAATGGCGTTGCATTCAAGTTCTAGGTGAATATGGCATGTATGAAGAATCACAGCAATTAATTGAGGACATCCGCTAAAAAAGCACCTATATAGGTGCTTTAATGTTTTTTTAAACTATTTTTGTACGTTTCAATATTAACTGGTAATTCTTCCTCTTCTAACGTATGCTCATTTACATCCTTATGAATGAATGCTCCTTTAGGCGGCTGATGATCATGACCTTTTTTCTTATGATCAAATGCTTTACCACGTCCCATACTCATCCCCCTTTCTTTAAAAGAAATCAATGTTAGTATGAAGAAAAACACGTCGATATATGCAGTACTTTGTTGTATTTCCAAGGAAATATTCGAATATTGTTTTCCAATCTGCTCTCACATCAATTGATCGATTCCGATAAGAATTAGTAAAATGCCCGCAATAATTGTTGCCCATTTTCCTAAGTATTCCGCTAAAAATCTCTTCCCTATATAGGAAAAACCGCTAATACAAATGAAACTAAATGTACCTGAGATAATTGCAGTCCACCAAAGATTCAAGTTGGTTACTCCCGCATCAAATCCCCCTGCAAGATTATTAATTGATAATGCAACACCTAATACCAATGCTTCAGAAAAACTGATTGTTTTAGATCTATCAAAGTCAGCGTTCTCAGGATTACGTAATATTCCCATCACGCTTCCATCTTTCTCTGATACCTCCCCTTGCTTACTAAGTAAGGGTTGACATAAAACAAATACCCCAATTATCCCAAGTACAAGTGCACCAATTAAATTTGCGATAAAATCTGAAATAAACAATGAAATCCAACTTCCAAAAAAGCCAGCCAATAGAGCAAACAAGAAACCAAAAAAGGCGATGATAAAATTATTAAACCAAGAAATTCGAATCTTGCGAATCCCATACGCAATACCTACACCTGCATTATCTAAATTAGAAGCAATTCCAATCAAAAAAATTGAAAATAAACTGGCTGTACTCATCAACATTCACTCCTTCTGTTCACTTTTCATTGCATATTATGCAAATGTTGAGCAACTGTGCCTGTCAGCTTCATATACTTGTAATAAAAAGCGCCACATTTTTTCAACACCTTAGAAAAAAAAGGAGTGCCAAAACTATGTCTACTCAAAATCCAAATGATAAACTTGGTACCTTATTAAAAAAATTGTTAAAAGAACGTGCCTTATCTATGCGCCAATTAGGAACACTTACAAACATTGATCCTTCCACAATTTCAAGAATTATAAATGGTAAACAACAAGCAAAACAAAAACACCTGCAAAAATTTGCAGAATGTCTGCAAATTCCACCGCAAGTGTTATATGATGCAATCTATACAGATTCCCCTCATACAAAAAAAGAAAAAACAGATATGTACACATCACTTGATGCAATTCAACAAACATTACAATCCTCCAACTTATTTGATTATGAGTACACAACAACTCGTGTGAAACAGGAACTTGAAAATTATGAAAGATATGCACAAACAACAGAAGGTCAGAGACGCATTCATGAGAGTTTCTCAACAAAACTAGAGCAAATTGATAGTACAGGTCCTTTCATTGAGCAATTAACAGATATGTATCATCAATTTTGCAAAGAGTCCACTCCTCTCAATGAGCGTGCTATCATTGGAAGTGCCCTACTGTACTTTGTTTTATCAACAGACATTATTCCAGATTATATATTTCCAATTGGCTATTTGGATGATGCAATTGCAGTTGAGTTAGCAAAAGAGAAATTGGCTGATATAAAGAAGAAAACTTAGAGGCTGCTCAAGAAAAATGGAACTATTTCGAAATTCTAATTTGACTAGCTTCTGAAATAGTTCCATCCTAAAAAAATCGTACAAACATCAAAGTTTGTACGATTCCACGACAGGTACTTTTCATATTACATGATGTATCTTATCCTTTTATTAGGAAAACCTTAATTTTTTCTTATTTTTGTGTATGACACCATTCATAGATAAAAGCGGTAATCACTTTCGTAAACTCAATCAACTGCTGAACTTCAACTTCTTCATTTTATCCATAACTTAAGATGAAACTTTTCTTACTCTTTCACAAATCAGAATTCCACCACACAAATTGGAAAATTTCATGTTATAATTTAATTATAAATTTATAAAAAGGGGCTAAGTTGATGATAAAAGATAAACGACTGAAACGCTTATATTATCTATACCTTTTCCCTGCAATCCTATGCATGATGTTTTTTCTCAACAGCGACATGAATAGCCTTCCTTATGCACAGCTACTCGGGACAGTTAGCGGTTGTATCGCAGCGATTATGCTTGCTGCTTTTTGGACTGTTAAACTACAAATCAAAAAAGATCAATCCTCTTAGTCTACATGTATTTTATAAAAAACGAGCTATCTGGTAGATTAGCTCGTTTTTTTGATTTTCATTTCAATACTAATGATATCCTGTCATTCTCTACATATAACATAAAGCTGTGATTATGTACCTACGGTTGATTTTTTTATAACACTATTACTCATCTACATAAAAATCAAACCTAAAATTCCATCATAAACTTTATACTTCTATTGCATCCTTCTTTTCAATACGTTCCATTGTTTTTTTCTTATTTTTTGTAAAATGATAAAACAGTAAACAAACAATCGTAAATGGAATACCACAATACAATGCCATGCGTTGTTCCGGAATAAACGCCATACCAACAATTACCGTTAAATTTAATACCAAAGCAAGAAGCGGGACAAACGGATACAATGGGGTTTTAAATTTCAAGTCCTTAATATCTCCTCCTTGCTTTAAGTATGTTCTTCTAGCCAAAAGGTTAGATAAAGCGATAGATGCCCAAACCAATATTGCACCGAATCCCGCAATAGAAAGAAGCCATAAATAAACTGTATCCTCTGCATAAATACCTGATAATAAAGAAAGACAACCTACAATCGTACTTACAATCAATGCATAAATTGGAACACCATTTTTAGATAGCTTACCAAAAATCGGACTAATCATGCCTTGATTAGACATAGACCATAGCATACGAGAAGTCGCATATAATCCAGAATTTGCTACTGATAATACTGCAGTAATAATAACGAAATTTATAATATCTGCTGCATAAGGAATACCAATTTTATCAAATATAACTACAAATGGACTTTCTATCACTCCTGCTTGTTGCCAAGGGAACAACCCAGCAAGTATAAAAATGGAAAGTACAAAGAAAACTAGTATACGCCAAACTGTATTATTAATAGCTTTTGGAATTGTTTTTTCTGGATTTTCGCTCTCTCCAGCTGCAATACCAACTAATTCTGTTCCCTGAAAGGAAAAATTAACTGCAATCATTGTAATTAAAATAGCTGTTAGCCCATTTGGAAACAGTCCTCCGTAATCAGTAAAGCTAGAAAGCATGGGTGCTGGTTCATTTCCTTTCATATCTAGGAAACCAAACATAGCTGCCCCGCCTAAAATAATAAATGCGATAATCGTAATTACTTTAATGCTTGCAAACCAAAACTCAACCTCTGCAAAACTTCTTGAGGATAATGCATTAATAGCAAAAAGTAAAATTGCAAAAATTATGCACCAAATCCATGATGATACATCCGGAAACCAACGTTTCATTAGAATACTAACTGCAATCAGTTCAATTCCTATCGTAGCGGACCAGTTTAACCATGACATCCATCCCACTACGTAACCTACTGCAGGTGAAATATGCTTTGTAGCATACGTTTGATAAGACCCTGCATCAGGCATAGCAACTGCCAATTCTCCAAGGCAGAGCATTGTTAAATACATAACAAATCCCCCAACAAGATAAGCTACAATTGCCCCTCCAGGTCCAGCTTCATGAATTGTATAACCTGATCCTAAGAAAAGTCCGGTACCAATAACCCCTCCAAGTGCAATCATAAATATGTGTCGACTTTTTAGCTCTCGCTTTAACTCCTGATTTTGCTTTTCCATATGAGCCCCCCTAGCAGAAATGTAAACGCTTTAAAAAATAATATGAAAAAATAAAGTGCATACTCATGATTGCGATAGACTTGTAACAAGAGGGAGATTTTTCAAAAGAAAATCTCCCAATCCAAGGAAATACCTATCACACGATACATAGTTGTTACTAAAATTTTTTTATAATTTTCCACAATTGTTTAAAAGATCCTTAGAAAACGGTACATCATCCAGAAGGACTATATTAATCACTTCCTGTAATCAATAAATCATCCCTGACTGTTATTAATAATGTTTGCTCCGTGATAACTTGTCCTTCTTCTACTTCTAGCAATTCCACATAACCGCTGATTCCCACTTTAACTTCTACTTTCCGTTCATCCATCGTTTCAATTAAAGCTAATTTCTCCCACTCATATACGTAGGAACTTTCATTAATAAATAATTTTGTAACTCTGCCATAGCAAGGGCTGTACACGTTTTCTATTACTGTTTTCATCTTTTAAACCCCTCTTTCTTATTAAGTGCGCATGTAACTCTTTTCCCCCACCTCCAAATTTATAAGATTCAACTACTATTCATGCAAGATATATACCAACCTAATTTCTTACTTAGGATTAAGAGATAGTACTGAAAAAATCTGAATTCCACGCAATATCTTTCTTCTCTTTTAAAGATTTTTCACCTTAAACATGCAAATTTTTTTTGCATACTCGCAAAAATTTTATTAAAATTAAGAAAAATCAGTCTTCATAGGGTATAACAAGGAGAAGATGAAACATGTATACAGAAGAAATCAATTTCAAAAAATTAGTTAAAATGAATATGCTATATGAAACTTTACTGAATGAAATTGATATTGGCATTCATATGATTAACGAAGAAGGTAAGACGATCATTTATAACCGCAAAATGATGGCGATTGAATCGATGGATCATAAAGATGTACTATATAAAAATCTTTTAGAAGTATTTGCTTTTGAAGAAAACCAGAATAGTACTCTTATAGAGGCATTAACACTTGGAAAAGCAAAGAAAAATATAAAACAGACTTATTTTAATAATAAGGGGCAAGAGATTACAACGATTAATGACACCTTCCCTATAGTGAAGAATGGAAAAATCAAGGGCGCTGTTGAAATCGTAAAAGAATTTCCTCCATTAAGGCAAACGAGTAAAGGGCGCGCGATTCGAGGGCATCATACGAAATTTACCTTCAATCATATAATAGGTAATTCAGGCGCGATTCAATCGGTTATTACAGAAGCAAAAAAAGTAGCGCGTACCTCTTCCTCTATACTGATTGTGGGAGAAACAGGAACTGGAAAAGAACTATTTGCACAAAGTATTCATAATAAAAGTCAACGTGCTGGAAAACCTTTTATCTCACAAAATTGTGCTGCCATTCCTGAAACTTTAATGGAAAGCTTATTATTCGGTACGAATAAAGGAGCGTTTACAGGCGCAATCGATAAACCAGGCTTATTTGAAGAAGCACATGGTGGAACTTTATTGTTAGATGAAATTAACTCGCTAAGCCCTGCACTTCAGGCCAAATTATTGCGGGCAATACAAGATAAAACAATACGAAGAATCGGCGGATCACAAGAAAAAGAAGTCGACGTTCGAATCATAGCTACCATTAATGAAGATCCGATTGAAGCTATCACGCATAATCGCCTGCGAAAAGATTTATATTACAGACTAAGCGTCGTTACTTTATTTCTCCCACCTTTAAGACAGCGGAAAGAAGACATCTTACCGCTTCTTCATAGCTTTATTGAAAAATATAATATGCAGTTTGGTTTACGAGTACAAGGTGTGGATGACAGCGTAATAAATTTCTTCTATAAACACGATTGGCCCGGCAATATACGCGAATTAGAGCACATAATTGAAGGGGCTATGAACTTAATTGAAGATGAGGACGTTATTACAACATCCCATATCCCAGCTCGTTTTTATGAGCTAACAAAAAACGAATCCCCTATTCAACCTCCTCTAGCTAGATGGGAAACAGATAAATTAGATCATACATCGAAAACTTTAAAGAACACAATAAAAGAAATGGAAAGAGAATATATTATTCAAATTCTTAAAGAACATAATGGAAATATCTCGCAAGCCGCAAAATACTTAGGATTAAGTAGACAAAACTTGCAATATCGATTAAAAAAGTATGGGCTAAATACGTAATCATAGAATGTTCTATAAGCATAAAAATAAAAGGCCGTTCCGAAAGGACGGTCTTTATTTTTTCCTAAAAATCAACCTTCTCCAAATACAATCCACTCGCATCCGCAAGACAATTAATTTGATTTCGTTGTTTCGCTTCTAAAATTTGTGGGATCACTTCAGCATCTAACTGACCTAATCCAACTTCTACTAACGCTCCAACGATTTTTCTCACCATATTGTGAAGAAATCCATTTCCGTTCACTCTAATTTGGATGAAACCTTCACTTTCCACGACATCGAGCATATATATTTCACGAACCATAGATTTCTTTTTAGATTTAGCATTAGAAAAAGCAGTAAAATCATGTGAACCAATTAAATATTGTGCTGCTTTTTGCATGTTTTCAATATTTAACTTTTTCCCAACATGCATGCTGTATTTACGCATAAATGGATTTGTATGTTCCTCATTCCAAATTTTATATAAATACGTTTTCGATTTTGAGTTGTAGCGAGCGTGGAAGCGTTCTGAGACTAACTCTACATCAGTAATACTAATATCGTTTGGTAAGTATTGATTTAAATACTTTTTAACTTTAAGTTCTGGTAAATTCTCATCAATCTTAAAATTTGCTACTTGGTGAAGAGCATGTACACCAGCATCTGTTCTGCTGCATCCAATAATTTCGATTTCTCTTCCAGTCATTTCTGATAATACACTTTCGATTTTCCCTTGAATCGTATTATCATTATTTCCAAGACGTTGCCAGCCTTTATAACGGCCTCCGTCATATTGAATTGTTAATTTGTAGTTGTTCATTGTTTTCTGCTATTAAAAACATAGACATTTTCCTATTCATGTTTTTATTAACAGACTCACCACCTTTCTTTTTCCGTTACATAAAACAAAAACTTTAAGCATTCTATGATGTTTTTCGTAATCTTCTTTTCATAGTAACACAAGACAGCTGATTAGGCGTCTACTTCTGCCAATGTATTATGCGCATAGACCACACATATTAAATCAATAATGTATAATCTCCCTTTTCTAGTTCACGGACGCCACCCATGTTCCTGCAAGAACTTCTGTAGCTCTTCTTCAGACGGTACGTTTTTCTCCCATTCTTCACAATCATTTAGAAATTTCTCAGTATCATGGGCAACAGACGGTTCCTTCTTCCGAAACCTCACTGCTGCTTCCTCTACTTCACTAAGCCTCGTATATCCTTTTTCATGCCAGTCTCGTAAAATGCCCTTCACATAAGCAAGCGTCCGCTTATTATTTTCATAGGCAATCTGGAGTGCTTTCAATACAAGTTCATCTGACAGATCATCCATCCACGCATTCAGTTCCTCCATCGTATGCGGTGACAAGCTGTCAAAGTTTTGTTCATAAAACGTGAATACATTACCTCCCGAATCAATTTCCCCATCTGTTTCACAGCTTTCGGCATCATCTTGAGGAACAGCTTGAGACTCTTCAACCGGCATGCCAAAATGCTCCAATAACAGCGGAATGCTCAGCCCTTCCTCCAAACATTTTTGAAGAAACATATGTAAAAACTTTTTGCTTTTCACAGTCTTTAGCTCACGCAACACACATTTCTCTATGTTCGTGTTCGTAACTAGGTTATAGCGCACCCAGTTCTGGATGTATAGCTCCTTCGTTTCTGCATCATATAATATTTTTCCATAGTCAATGAACCGCTGCAGTAGCTTCTCAACAGTCTCCCGGTTATAGCCTGTTTCCATCTCCGCCAAACGCTTCGGCAACGGATAAATGCTGCATTGCGTCGTTTTAGAGCATGTCAGCAAGTATATGTAAAAGTATCGTTCCTCCGGCGTTAAGTCCAATACAAAATCATCCTGCCAAAAATTCACCTGTACATTCCGGTATACTGCCATATTGATTCCTCCCATCTTTTGCGGCACATAGGAAATTACCCTTTCCTTAATAGATATAAGGACGAATGAGGAAATTTGGCAATTTGATTTTAAAAAAATGACTAATACGGTTTTATTTCTTTTAGGATGATTCTTGTAGTAGTAGTTTTTTTGTTTTGTTTTTGTAATGATTTATTACTTGTAAGGGGCTTGGGATGGGCTTGGGATGGGCTTGCAAGGGCATTGTAAGGGACTATTCATTGTGAATCAAAAGAATTTAGCTATCCTTTTGATATCTCATTTTATTTAAGAATACAAATTTAACCAATTTAATACAATAAAATCTAGTCAAAAATAATGAAATTTTAAGAATAATAAGGTACACTAGTCAATGGTTTTAGTTTAAAATCGGTTGACGTTGATGTATACGGAGGAATAGTTTATGAACAACAACACAATAAATGAATCAGTTGAAGAAGTTGATAGAAAACGAGTAAACTCAAGCAAGCGTTTTAAAAATTGGAAGTTTATCACAGCAGGTGGCGTCGTTACAATTGCACTTCTAATTGGGGGAATGAGTTATTATCAGGCAACTCGTTTCAATTCACAGGTTACGATTAATGACACAAAAGTCGGTGGTCTGACTGCTGATCAGGCACTAAAGAAATTAAAAACATCTGGATTAGAAAACAAAGTCTATGTCGGCCAACAACAAATTTTAGATGAAAAAGATACGCAAACGGAACTTACGGAAGAAGATTTGCCTAAAGTTAAGAAACTATTAAAAGGCCAGTGGACATTTTTCCCTTCCTCAAAGGAAAAGAATTATTCGTTGCTACCAGAAAAGGCGGATCAGTATCGAAGCGAAACGATGAAAAAACTTGTAGAAGAAAAACTCATATCTATGAATAAAAGTTTAAAAGCGCCTCAAGATGCTATGGCGAAGCTCGAACAGGGCAAAGTTGTTATCTCAAAAAGCATTGACGGAAAACAGTATGATGTTGCTAGTCTATTGAAGGATTACGACAAGCAGAAATATAAAAGTGAAATCCATCTGAATCCTGTATACATACAGCCTATTAAGGAAAACGATTCGATTGTCAAAAAAGAAGAACAAGCGCTACAGGATCTTCTTCAACAAACCATTGATTATAAGGTACAAAATGAAGTTTACTCTTTAAAAGCTAAAGATTTAATTCAAAATGCCTCTATGTCAAAGGATATGAAAGTTACAATCGACGCGAGCGACATTAAGAACAAGATTGCTGAAATTAATAATTCTAAATCAACATTAAATAAAGACTTCGCATTTAAAACCCATTCTGGTTCGGTCATATCAGTAAAAGGACAAGGCTATGGCTGGGCAATACATATTGAAAAAGAAGCAAAACGAATCCAAGAAGCCTTCGAAAAAGGGGAAAAATCGCTTTCCGCTTCTAATATTTACGGAAATGGCTGGAATAATGAAGGCATCGGTTATGAAACAACAGCGAATAATGGCATTGGAGACACGTATGCGGAAGTGTCTATTGCAGAACAGCAAATTTGGATTTACAAAAATGGAAAATTGGAAGTCACAACGAATGTAGTAACTGGTAAACATAGCACGAGTGAAGATACATCACCAGGTGTGTGGTATGTACTCTATAAACGATCACCGTACACACTCAAAGGTAGCGCAGTAGGTAAACCCGATTATTCCGTTAATGTAGATTACTGGGCTCCGTTCACAAATGGCGGACAAGGATTCCACGATGCCGGCTGGCGGACAAACTGGGCCAATAATGCCTATTTAACGGGAGGATCGGGCGGATGTGTTAACCTTCCTCCTAGTGTTGCGAAAACTGTGTATGATAATCTCAGCACTTATGAACCGGTTGTCGTGTACTAGCAAATAGCAGTATCTCAAGTATTTTCTTTATAAAAACAAAGAAGCAGGAAATCCTAAGTGATTTTCTGCTTCTTTATTTTTATTATTTATGCTCCGTATTTCTCCTGTGCAGGATGGAAAACAGTTGTATACTTATATTCAACTGCCATAAAAACCCCATTTGCTTATGGTATTGTTCACTGTTGCACTTGCAACGGAGGCCATTTTATTTATTCACCTTTAGTACTAACTCTAACTATTTTTCAACTTCCTTTATATATTCCCATGTTTCTCCTTTATCTTTTGACTGATAAAGTGCGCTACTATCGCCATTATAATCTCCATCTGCTCCTTGTCCAACTAACATATTAAAAACTCCATCTTTCTCATAAGGCATACCAGGAGAATCAAAAGGACTTATTATAGACTGTGTATGATCTAATTTCACTTCATGAGGTGTATAATTTATCTTTTTAAAAGATACGCCCCCATCATCTGTACGATATAGCTCTCCGTTAGTACCAGAAGGACGGATTGCTCCTAAAAATCCAAGTTTATCATTTATGAAAGTTATTCCTGATACACTACCAATTCCTCCGATGAATGGGTCTGTATTTATAACCTCCCATGTTTTACCTCCATCAATAGTCTTGCTTAGTGAATAAAAAGCACTACCTAATGCTTTTTCTGTCATATTTAGTTTATAACCAACTTCTTTTGATAGGAAAAACTGTTCCTTGCTATTAGTTAAATCTTGTTGCTTCTCTTTAGAACTCTTTTGATTTGGTTTAGTATTTAGTTTACTCCAATTCGGGTCACCTATTAAGTTATATCTAGCAGGTACTAACTCTTTCTCTTTTCCAGGGACAAATATAGATACAGTATATCCAATGATTTCAGAAGTTGCTTCTTCAAGTTTATGCTCCTTACCGTCCTCATTAATATTAATAATTCCCTCCGTATTGTACCCCCAATTCCTTTTCCCGTAATAAATCAATCCATACTTACCTTCATTCCACTTACTAACTGTTCGCTTAACTGGAATAGCCTTAACCGTTTTAATTAAAGGTTCTACTAGCTTATCATCATCATAATCAGGATTTGCATATCCATTTCGTATTATAGTAATGTCTTGTGACTTTTTTTTATTATAAGTTATTAAGTAAGTTTCCTCTTTCCCATCAGCATTTTTCCCATAAACAAATGTATCAAACGCTGTGATTGTTCCATCTGAATGAAATGTAAGATCAAAATCAGTTGCCATATATAATTTCTTTGGCAAAGTATATTTTTTATTTATATCTTCAAAAATACCTTCTACCCCATATTCATATATATTATTATGTTTAAATTTAACTGACCTTTCATGTTTTAACCTTTCTATAAACCATGCAAGCTTGCCTCCATAATTTGTTGCACTTTTATAAATCTGTACTCCATAAAATGATGTGATTACCACAATAATGATAATAGAAATGTATTTCCATGCAGTTAAATTAGTTAATTTTTTAGATTCATATTCTCTATCTTTTATCATTTTCATTGTAGTAAATGTAATTATAGATATAAAAAATACTATACATAATAATAAAATATAAATATTATAATTCATTCTTCCATACGTACAGAATGAAGCTAACTCATAACAAAAAATCCAGTATCCAATTATTAATATTGGATTTGTTAATAATGATATAAGTATCCTTTTTGCATTTTGCTTAAGTATAAAAATCACTCCTAATTAAATTGATTATATTTATCTATATTGAGTATACTTTGTTTTACCAAATATTTGTATAATCCTTTGATCATCATATTATTTACTTACATACGAATTAAAGTTAAAGTAATCGGAATTTATATAGGAATTAAAAACAAATAAAAAAGCACTCCATCATGCAAAGATCAGTGCTAATTTCTATTAACATTATTCCAATAGACGTAAACCAAAAATTCACTGTACTCATATCGCAGATGCATTCGCTCAAATAAGTGTTCTAAGGCTGTTTAGTGATGACAAACAAAGCATTACATCAGGTTTTCATCTAAAATAAACAATTCATTTTTTAATTCAAATCACTATCCGTTACTTATGATACGATTCAGCGTAATTCATCCTGAATAAAAATTAGGCCTTATCGATTTTTCGATAAGACCTATCTCTCACTGCTACACCTTTAATTTTCTTTTCTAACAAGCCTTACCACATTTTCCACATGCGCCGTATGTGGGAACATATCAACCGGTTGTACATATTCCACTTCATAACTCTTCATTAATGCTTTCACATCACGTGCTAATGATGAAGGGTTGCAAGAAACATAAACAACTTGCTTTGGTTGTACTTTTAAAATTGTTTCAAGTAACTTATCGTCACAACCTGTACGCGGTGGATCAACCACGATTACATCTGGACGCCAGCCTTCTTTCACCCATTTTGGTAGCCATTGTTCTGCCTTTCCAGCTTCGTACTTTGTATTTGTAAATCCGTGACGTTTCGCATTTTTCTTTGCATCTTCAATCGCTTCTGGAATGACATCCATACCGCGCACTTCTGCTGCATCATTTGCTAGCCAAAGCCCAATTGTACCAACGCCACAATATGCATCAACGATTTTTTCTTTTCCTGTTAACGCAGCAGCTTTTTTCGCTTCGTTGTAAAGGACAACAGTTTGTTCTGGATTCAACTGGAAGAATGCACGTGCTGATAATTCAAATGATAAATCACCGAGTGTTTCTTGAATGACTTCTTTTCCAGCTAAGTTGAATGTTTTGTCACCGAAAATAACAGATGTTTTACGCCAGTTCACATTTTGCATAATCGATTTGACTGTTGGCATTTGTTTTTGTACTTCTGCGATAAATTGCTCTTTATTTGGTAATTCTTCTTTTGTTGTAATTAATGTGACTTGTACTTCCCCTGTTTGAACTGCAGCACGTGTCACAATTGTACGCACTAGACCTTTTTGTTTTTTCTCGTTGTAAATAGAAATGTTCAATTTTTCTAATATACGTCGTACAACTTTTGTCGCTTCGTTTGTTGCTTTATGCTGAATCATGCAGTGAGAAATATCAATTAATTGATGTGAGTTCTGTTTATATAATCCTGTAATCACTTTTTCATCTTTACGTCCTACTTGTAATTGACTTTTATTACGATAATGCCATGGGTTTCCCATACCAAGTGTTGGACGAATGTCAGCTTCCATGCTTCCGTTCATATACTTTTCAAAGGCTTGTACCACAATATCTCGCTTTTGATTCAACTGTTCTTTATAATCTAAATGCTGCAATTGACAACCACCGCATTCATCATATACTGGGCATGGCGGTTTTACGCGATGCGGTGATGCTTTACGAATTTTTTTCACTTTCGCTTCAGCAAAGCCACGCTGAATTTTCGTTGTTTCCGCAACAACTTCTTCTCCTGGTAATGCCCCTGGAATGAAAACAACTTGTCTCTTAAAATAACCAACGCCTTCTCCGTTAATCCCTAGACGCTTAATTGTCACAGGAAACGTTTGACCAACTTCCAACTTACTCTCATGTTGCTTTTGTACCATTATTACACCTCTACTCTATACTTTTCCATAAATACAACGCTGCATAACTGCAGTATGGTTCACACTCTTGTTTCATTTTTTCTAAAAATGCATCATCTGGTTTATTCTCTAATTGAAATATACCTTGAAGTGCACGCTGAATCCCAATATCTGCTTTTGGGAACATATTTTTCCGTCCGAGCCCAAACAGTAAAAAGTTTTGCACCGTCCATGCACCAATACCTCGTACTGGTAACAATTGTGCTGCTACTACTTCTTCTGTTTGTTTTTCTAGCTCCACTAAATTTAGCTTACCTTCCACAATATGTTTTGCTAGTCCTACCATATATTCAGCTTTTCGTTGACTAAATTTCTGATTTCTGAGCTCTTCTATTGAAATATTCGCTACCCTTTCTGGTGTTGGGAAAAAGAAAACGCCATTCTTCTCTGTTCCATATCGCTTTACAAATTGTTCTGTAAGAGAAGTAGCAAATTTCAAATGAACTTGTTGATGAATAATACAACGAAGAAGACAAGCAAAATAATCAAACTCTAAAACAAGTGGTGTATAGGCATATGTTTCAAAAAGTGGACGTAATGATGTGTTTCTAAAATGGGTTTGTATATCTTGAAAAGATTCATTCCATTGAAAAATGGAATAGATGCGTTTCATAACCTTCTCTTGTTCACCTGTCTGACTTGAAACCCAAAATTGTGGGTTTTGAAGCGTACCAATTCCTTGTACGCGGACAACAATTTGTTCTTCATCCATAAGAAGTGGGACATAAACTATTTTCTCTTCTAATTGAACAACATTGAGTGGATCAAAAGACAAACGCCTGAGTACCTCTTCAAAATGGTACGAATCCTTTAACGTAACATGTTCGCTCCACATACGTTTCCCCATCCTTTTTACACATCATTATAGCATGAGAAAACCGTAAGCATACATGCTTACGGCTGATTGCTTTTTACTAAATCATCCAGGCTTTTAAAATGATACCCTTTCTCGCGCAAATCATCAATGATTTTCGCAAGCGCTTCTGCATTATCTTTTGATATAGCATGAAGTAATATAATGGATCCTGGATGAATCATATTCATTACATTATTATGAGCATATTGCCATCCTCTTTGCTGATCTACTTTCCAATCTAAAAATGCAAGCGACCAAAATACGTTATAATATCCCATTTCTTTCGCAAGAGCTAGCGTACGCTCACTAAAAATCCCACGCGGAGGACGTACATATTTCACTTCTTTTTGTCCGGTTACTTTTTTAATTTCATCCGTTACACTTTGTAATTCTTCACGAAGTTTCTCATCATTTACAGTTGTAAAATCAGGATGGCTTCGAGAGTGGTTTCCAATAATGTGACCTTCATTTTTCATTCTTAATAATAACTCTTTTTGCGTCTTTATATAATGACCCGTTACAAAAAATGTTGCTGGCACTTTCTTTTCTTTTAGTACATCCAAAATTTTTCCAGTATATCCATTTTCATATCCATTATCAAATGTTAAATATATATCTTTTTTCTTCGTGTCTCCTAAATAAAAACCACCATTACCCCGGAGTAGATCAGTAAATTTTTTCCCTGCATCTGGCGGGGTCTCATTTTTTGCTCGCGGAATCCCCCAGTGATTTGGTGCGTTCGTATACGCGAAAGCAGAAACTGGAACAAGTGTCATTATAATTGAAAAAATGAGACCTATATATAACCATCTATGCTTCATAAATAGTCTCCTTTCCATATATCATCGTACCTGTAGTTTCTGTTTTCAATATTCCTTTCATTCTAAACAAGTTTTTCTATATGTACCAAAAAATGCACCTCGAATGATTCGAGATGCATTTTTCCACTTACTTAAATACCGGTTCTTTAAAGCTTGCTAATTTTTCAAATGATGTTTTATCTACATCTGCATGTAGGCTATTACCATGAGAGTCCATTGTTACAACAGCTTTAAAGCCATCAATACGTAGGTGCCACATTGCTTCTGGAATACCAAATTGTAAGAAGTCGACATCTTTCACTTCTTTAATACATTCTGCATAATACTGCGCAGCACCACCGATTGCATTTAAATATACACCACCATGTTCTGCTAGTGCCGCTAATGTTTTTTCTCCCATGCCGCCTTTACCGATGACAGCACGAATACCAAACTTCTTCATAATGTCGCCTTGATATGGCTCTTCACGAATACTTGTCGTTGGACCTGCCGCTTTAATTTTCCAATTGTCATTTTCATCTTTCACTACAACTGGACCACAGTGATAAATGATTTGTCCATTTAAATCTACCGGGCAATCGTTATCCATTAAGTGCTTATGAATTGCATCACGACCTGTGTACATCATCCCGTTAATGGTAACGACATCTCCAACGCGAAGTTCACGAATTTGCTCCTCTGTAATTGGTGCCTGCAGTACAATTTCACGCTGCTCACTTTTTGCGTGCTCCACTTCTTGTTGAAGTGTATTTTCACCTTCTTGATATAACCAATCGATAATCTCACCTGTTTCAGGATGAATTGTTACACCAAGGCGACGATACGCCCAACAATTATATGCAACAGACACATAGAAACTAGCTGGCAGACGATTGTATACTCCAATTTTACAACCAAGTAAGGTTGTTTCTCCACCAAATCCCATCGTACCAATGCCAAGCTTGTTCGCATTCTCTAATACGTATTCTTCAAGCTTCTGTAATTCAGGAATTGGATTCACATCATCTAATGTGCGAAATAGTTGGTTTTTTGCCAACTCATAACCTGACGTACGGTCTCCCCCGATACCAACACCGATTACTCCTGCACTACACCCTTGTCCTTGTGCTTGATATACCGCATGAAGAAGGCATTTGCGAATCCCTTCTAAATCACGACCTGCTCGTCCAAGTCCTTCTAATTCACAAGGTAAGCTATACTGAATATTTTTATTTTCACAGCCGCCCCCTTTTAAAATTAAACGAGCATCAATATAATCTTTCTCCCACTGCTCAAACTTAATCACAGGTGTACCTGGTCCTAAGTTATTACCGCTATTATCTCCGAAAAGAGAATCAACAGAATTCGGACGAAGTTTCCCGTCCTGTGTCGCCCGCTCAAGCGCACTGTAAATTGCTTCTTTCATTTGTAATTGATTTACGCCAACTGGTGTATAAATTTTGAAGGTTGGCATCCCTGTATCTTGGCAAATTGGAGAGATGTTTTCATCTGCCATTTTAATATTATTTGTAATGGTGCCAAGCGCCATTGCAGAACGAGTCCCTGCATTTTCTCGTTCTTTCGCTCGTTGAATTGCACGACGAACATCTTTCGGTAAATTCGTTGATGTTTCAACAATCAGTTGATACATACTTTCTTGAAGCTTTTCCATTGTTACTTCCCCCTCAATTGTGAACGCTACCAAAACGCTACGAGATGAAATTTTCACCCTTAAATCTCTAGAGTCTTTGTTTTTATTTTATGACTCTTAAGATCAAACGAAATTTTTCACAACTTGATTATACCCTTTTTTCCATATTCCTTCTATTTAATCGGGCAGGAAATCTATATATTTTCTAATAAAACAGCGCATTTACAGAAAACGGCTACCAATATATAATTGGCAGCCGTTTTATATTATTCGTCTTTTTTAAATTGCTCACATTTCAGTTCTAATTCATCTAACATCGCAAGAAGACGATCTACATCTTCTAATTCTACCTCTTCTGGTTCAATTGTATCAATTACTTCGATGAACATATTTAAACGTTCTTTTAAATATACTAATTGTGAATCTTTATCTTGAATTGCTTTTCCCACAAAGGCACTCTCCTTTTTATTCGAGTTACTCTTATTATACCGCAAAAATGATTATCACGAACATGAATTTTCATCATTTTTGCCACAATACTTGATTACATACAAGCAGACATTTAAATTACTTCCCCCATCACTTGAAGTGAAATCAACAGATGAAGAATTTTTGTTACAAAAAGTTTCACTTTATAAAACGTCCATATTCTTCTATTATAGAGGATGGACAAATTGTTATTTCAACAGTCAAAGGAGTATTTCAGATGAGTATATCACAAACAATGAAGCCGATTACTCCTTCTTACGATCCATGGGAAGCGTATATGGACCTTGAAGAGTACGGCAAACTACTATTAACAAACGTTGAATTTACAACGACAACGTTATGCAATATGCGCTGTGAGCATTGTGCTGTTGGTTATACATTACAGCCAAAAGATCCAAATCCGCTTCCAATGGAACTTTTATTAAAACGATTAGATGAGATTCCTCATTTACGTTCTTTAAGTATTACGGGCGGAGAACCAATGCTCTCAAAAAAATCCGTCGACAACTATGTAACACCACTCTTAAAATATGCCCATGAACGAGGCGTTCGCACTCAAATCAACTCAAACTTAACTATAGATTTAGCCCGTTATGAACAAATTATTCCTTATTTAGATGTGTTGCATATTTCACATAACTGGGGAACAATTGATGATTTCGTTGAAGGTGGATTTGCAATGATGGAGCGCAAACCTACTTATGAACAACGTGCTAAACTATTTGAACGAATGATTACAAATAGTAAAGCTTTATCAGATGCAGGTGTTCTCGTGTCAGCAGAAACAATGTTAAATAAACGTACCCTACCACATATTGAACACATTCATCGTCAAATCGTCGAAGAAATGGGCTGTAAGCGCCATGAAGTACACCCTATGTACCCAAGTGATTTTGCTAGCAACCTTGAAATTTTAACAAAAGATGAAATTCGAAGTGCAATCGAGCATTTATTAGATATTCGTGATGAAAATATATGGATGTTATTTGGCACACTACCTTTCTACGCATGTAGTAATGATGAACGTGACTTAGCTACATTAAGAAAATTACATTTAAGCAAAAACGTGACGGTTCGTAACGATCCAGATGGGCGTTCTCGCTTAAATGTAAATATTTTTGATGGCAACATTATCGTAACAGACTTTGGTGATATTCCACTGCTTGGTAACATTCAAACAAACACATTACAAGAAGCCTACGACAGATGGTGTAGTTCGAAAACAGCGAAATCATTAAGTTGTCACTGCCCTGCTGTAAAATGCCTTGGGCCAAATATTCTTGTGAAAAACAGCTATTATCCAACCGAGGATTTCTTAACAAAAGAAACAAATATTACACTATAGCAAAAAAACGTCAGCATATTTAGCTGACGTTTTTTTGCTATTGTGGATAAGGCGAAGAAATAAATTTAAAGGATACATAATCTTGTATAGGAATAGATGCCCCAATTCCTTGTGAAGTAATATTTTTAATGACAAGCCTCTTCTGATTTCCTTTTAAAACAAGATATACTTCTCCAAATGTAACTTTTCCTTTTTCATTTACCGCTGGTGTATATGCATATAAATACCCAAGTTGTTTTGGACTGATATTATATACACGCTCATTTCCAGTACCATAACCAATTGTTGTTTTAAAAGAAAGAGGAAGCTGCACCTTCTCCATCGCCTTTAAAAGAATCATCTTTTTCACATCATCTGTATCTTTAATATAGGCTGTTAAACCACCTTCTACCGTTTTTTGCGATTCTTGTTTGTACCGAAGCGGATATAACCGCTCCACACCACGGTTATCATATACATTACGATTCACTTGCTTATATTCCCAATTTATCGCTGTATCTGTTGATTCATAATTTAACGGCCATTGACCTAAATAAATTTTCGCCCTATATCCAACTGCAAGAGGTGCATTTGAAATCGAAGTTTCATTAAACAACCGAATTAAATCTGGGTTTTCGATTCGAATGGTCGATGTTTTCAGTAATTCTTTCGCTAGTTCACTTGGCTGCAAACGCGGTAAATCTTGCGCTTCATTTGGATACGTATTGTCCTTTGAAATATTCAAAACAGATGAAGGCATCTTTACGTTTATTGTTGTCTTTGCAGAGCTACTATAAGGAAATAATAAAATAAACGAGACCATAGTTGAAAGACATATGCTGTACACTCGTTTCACCTACTTTACCCCTTCCTAATTTAAGAGTGTATAAATCATTTAAATAGCTATTAAATACAAATTGAAAAACCGACATAAAACCTTTCTTTTTAGGTGGGAGAGAGCATCTGGTCATGCATAAAAGCGGTCAGATCCTCATCCTGCCCCCCATGCCAAGTGAAAACAAAGAGAGAAAACAAGTGCATGTCACCTTTTGTTCTTCGTAGCAGCGACTTATATGCCTGCAAATCAAAATGGATTTATATATTAACTATCTCTATTATTTTCTCTCCGTAATATTGTTATCCCAATTTTTTATAACAAGTAAAAGCCAATTCCCATAATGAAATAAGCGGCTAATAATGTTCCTCCTTCAAACCAGTTCGTATCTCCATCATTTGAAATTGCAATTGTTAAAAAGACCGCTGTAATCATGGACACAAGTTCCGGCATTGTAAATACAAGGGGCATTTTTACCGTAAAAAACATCGAAAGTATGATGAGAACAGGGGCAACGAACATGGCAACCTGCAAGGTTGAACCGACTGCAATTTCAACTGCAATATTCACTTTATTTTTATAAGCCATAATAATTGCAGAGGCATGCTCCGCGGCGTTACCAACAATCGCAACAATGATAACCCCGATAAATAATTCCGACCATCCAAATGATTTTGCTACCGTTTCAAATGTATGAACAAGCGCCTCGGATACATAAGCAACAGCCGCTGTTGCAATCGCTAAAATAAGTAATGCTTTCCCTTTTGACCATTCAGGCTCTTCCTCATGTTCTACTTCATCGCTTTTATGCTGATACACACCACGATGCGTAACCAGTTTAAAGAATAGTGCGGCTAAATACATGACAATCATGATGATTGAAACCCCAATACTTAATTGATATGTTTTGTCTATACTCATCTTCATTGAAAAAACTTCTGGAATAACAAATGCTACAACAACTGCGAATATTAGTAAGGCTGAATTATGCCTTGCATCATAAACATTAAAACTTTGTCTTTTATACTTGAGCCCTCCTACAAAAAAAGATAGACCTCCAACTAACAATAAGTTGCCAAGAACGGAACCAGTTAGTGAAGCAAGTACGACTTCAGTTAGCCCTGCTTGTAATGCAAAAACTGAAATGATAAGTTCAACCGCATTCCCGAAGGTTGCATTTAATAGCCCACCAATTCTTGGTCCAGAAACAATAGCTAAACTTTCTGTCGCTCTTCCCATAAAAGCAGCGAGAGCAATAATTGTAATGCAATACACAGCAAACATAATCGTTTGTGGCCAATGCAACGTATTTCCAAGAATAGAAAGCGGTACACCAGCAAGTGCAAGTATTAAGAAAATTTTATTAAACATATTTTCCATCCTTCCATCGTATGTATTTCCCCCACTATTATCATTATTCTTCTCCTAACTTGTCCCATTTCATCACAAATACGTTTAAAAAATACGATTGAAGAAAAAAGTATGAAAGAGTGTAAAAAATTTTAAGCAACAAGTTTTCGCAGAATAAAATTACGGATAACAGAAAGGGGCTCAAAAAATGAATTTAAAAGAAAAAATTGCAACTATTATTGAAGGACAAAGAACAGGTGTATTAGCTACCGTGCGTGAAAATAAGCCACATAGCTGTTTTATGATGTTTTTTCATGAAGACTTTGTATTATATGTCGCAACAGATCGTAATTCCAAAAAGGTAGTAGATATCGAACAAAATTCAAATGTACACGTGCTACTCGGAAGAGAAGGGAAGAAATGGGATGAAGATTATATCGAAGTAGAAGGCACCGCTTCAATTGAAGAAGAGCAAACATTAAAAAATAAATTTTGGAACAACAACTTAAAACGCTGGTTACTCGGCCCTGAAGATCCTAACTATGTACTTATAAAGATCAATCCAAATACAATTTACTACATCGATAGTGCTGGTACGACTCAACCAGAGTTTTTACGACTGTAATTTAAAAACAAGCCCTTTAAAAGGGCTTGTTTTGTCGAAAAGTTCTTATCAAAAAAAAGATAAAAAAGATGGAACTTTCTAAAGAATCTGTTATATAATAGTATCAACTTAAATAAACTGTATTAAAACAGATTGGGAGGAGAAACAAAATGATGAAAAGAGAAGAACGAAAAAATATGATTGAGTTTATTGAAAAGAAAAAGGGAATTGAGCGTGAAGAGCTTTTATTTATGACAGATGATGAAGTAGAACACATTTATAATGTAACGTACTTTTTATATGAAGAAATTGCAGAATAATAGATCAAAGGCCCATCTAACATCTTTATGTTAGATGGGCCTTTACTATTTTCATAGTTATATTCAAAACATCCTCTTGCTATCCGTTATACTTGAGAATGATTTTCATGTATAATAATACAAGACTGGAGGAATTTTACTATGAGTTCATGGCTATTATTCGCATTATTATCAGCAATTGCTGCAGCACTTGTATCCATTTTTGGAAAATTTGGTTTAGAAGGAATCGATGCCAATGTGGCAACAACTATCCGTTCAATCATCATGGCACTATTTATGATAGGTGTAATTATGATACAAGGTAAATTTCAAAATATTGGTGACGTTCTAATGAATAAAAAAGCACTGCTATTTATCACGTTAAGTGGTATAGCTGGTGCCTCATCATGGCTGTTTTATTTTCTCGCCTTAAAAACAGGAAAAGTTTCACAAGTTGCTCCTGTAGATAAATTAAGTGTTGTATTTTCAATTATTCTTGCAATAATTATATTAGGCGAAAAATTAAACTTCATGACTGGAATGGGTGTTGTATGTATTACAGCAGGTGTTCTCTTCATTGCTTTCAGCTAAAAACCGCTTAACTAGCGGTTTTTTTTCTTCTTATGTAGAGCCATACAATAAGTACAACTACTACTGAGATAATTAAAATCCACATTCCATAATGATGCAAACTATATTCAACAAAGCGCCACTTCTCTCCAAGTTTCCATCCAAGTCCAATAAAAACGCTAATCCAGATGAAAGCACCACCGTATGCGTATAGACAAAATCTCCAAAACGTTAAATTTGACATACCAGCAAAATATGCAGTTAAATGACGAACTCCTGGTATAAAATATCCAATCATTATTAAAAAAGGACCATATTTTTCAAACAAAACATGCGTTTTTTCAATTTGCTTTTCTTTAATTCCTATCTTTGGACCATATTTTTTTAATACAGGCAGTCCAAGTTTTAAGCCAAGTATGTAACTTAAAGTAATTCCAAGTACCGCACCAGCCATTCCACTTAAAAAAGCAGCTGTCCCTGACATAGTTCCTTTCGAAATATTATAACCAACAAACGTCAGCAAAAACTCATCTGGTATTGGCAGACCCACTATTCCACCCGCAAGAGCTATAATAATTCCCAAATACCCATAATGTGAGATTAACTCACCAATATGTTGTTCCATTTGGATGACACATCCTATGCACAATCGTTATTCCATATTGTACCCTCTCTATCTTTTAAGCAAACATGGTATACATATTCACTATACATCGTTTTTATAATGAACTCTACTCCTATTCATCTTACCTGTAATGAAACTTTTTACTACTTTTAATCTTCATTTTTCAGGACCTTAAGGTGTGAATGCATATTGTCCACGAATAGCGTGATAAATCCATACTTCACTTCATAATTATAAGAAAATCCGACTTCACAAGCGTGATTTTTGTTACAATAAAGAAAAGTTACATTTAGCATCGGTTTGACTCTCAAGAAAAATGATATAGGCAGTAAACATATATTTAAAAAGATTACATGCATCTTCCATCCGTGTAGAGTACTATGCATCCTTTTACATAAAAATCATTTTTCTAAATTATACAGGGGGAAAAAACATGACCATAGAAAAACAATTGATTCAAAAGGTATACTATGAAACATTCTTAACTGAACAGGATTCTGTTCAGGCTCCTCAAGTACTTGGGGAAGCATATGTAAATGAAGCTGAAAATGAATTTTCCAATATCGCTAACATTCGTTTCGCACAAGGAGAAGTTAATTATCATCATAAAGATTTCGAAACAGCCATCTTCAAGTGGGAGAAAGTAAACAATGATCTCTCTCTATGGGCAAAAAAAAATATAGCAGACGCTTATTTTGAATTAGGATTGCTTTCAATGGCAGAAGAAATCTATACATCGATTCAAACAGAAGACACAACACTGACAATGGAAGTTTCATTGCAACTTCTTTCTCTGTACATCGAACAAAATCGCTTAGGACTTGCTTTTAAGGTCATTAGTGAAGCAGTTTCATTCCAACCAGACTATCCAAATATCACTGCCATTGCTCGTTCCTTTTATGAGAAACAGCAGGATTGGAACAATGCTATTGACCTTGCTGTTCAAGAAGGAATTCGAACGAAATCATTACATTGGTTTGAGATTTTAACAAGTTATGTGAATCAAGGATTCACAAAACAAATGAAACCAAAATATTTTTATGAAGCATTAAAAGTTTTATATACCGTCGATTCCATTCAATTTAAGCAACTTGTCTCATCACTTTGGAAAATCTATCAAGATGAGTCAACCTACTTATTATGGATTCAAACAATCAATCACCTTTTTTTACACGTCGAGGTAGATTCTTACGACTCATGGGATGAAATTGTTACTCTTTATCAAGACACCTACTGTGAATTAATTACAGGACAATACTTGATGCATGAACTACAGGAACTTATTCCAGACTTGTTAACAAATTGGTTTAGCTTAACAAAAGCAGAACATTCTCTATTTGTTTCCGCTGCAACGTTAGCATGGAATGAGATTTCACCTAAAAGCCTTGATACATTACTTGTAAAAAGCGCTGAAACACTCCTTTCTAGTTCAAAAACAGTTAACACAGTTGATCTAGACAAAGTTTCAAGCTTATTTGAAACTATTGTCGTATGGGCAGAAAAGAATGATGTAGACTTAGGTCATTCTTTCACATGGCTTGTTCGAGAACTTTCCGATCTAAACGTACAACAAGTTCTCGTTACAGGTACGAATGATACTAGTAAATCATCCTTTATCAATTCTATATTAGGGGAAAGTATACTAAAAAATTCTCCTGGAGCCGCTATCATATTTAAAGATAATGCGCAGACAGAAATTACAGAACTCACAGATTTAACAATAAGAACTACTTCCAATTTGGATGAATTTTACGAAATGATGGCTGTTCCTCCAAAATCAGAATCTGAGCAGAAATGTATTGAGTTTAAATTACCATGTAGGTTTTTACGAAAAAATAAATTCTCATTTATCGTTACACCAGGTTTTGATGGAAATGGCAATAAAGAGAATACAAATCTTGAATACTTACATGCAACCGATAATCTATTATATGTTCTTAATACCTCTTCGCCTTTACTTGATGAAGAAATCGATACACTACTATACATACGAGAACAAATACCGACTTTACAAGTTCATTTTGTTTTAAATACAATCAATACAATCTTTAGTGATGAAACAGCAAATAAAATGCTAAATGAAACCGAGTCTAAAATACGTGTACATTTTCCAAATGCACGAGTATTCCCTTACTCATCTTTAGAAGAGAACAGCGGGCAACTAAGTGATTTAACAGAATCCATTACTTCAAACTTTAATAATAGAAATATAGAAACCGAACGCACGGAAAAACTATTATGGTTTATTCAAAAGACCATCACGTATCTCTTAAATGAACGCGTACAATTAGAAAATATGTTAGTAAAGTCAATCCGTTGGAATAAACACCTTTTAGTGAAATTAAATGGCTTCATTAATAACCTGACTGCTATTGAAAAAGATAAGACTCGCTCTATTACAGACTCATATCGTTTAACGAAAGATGAAATTATACATGATCTTCATGATCAAATTCCTGAATTATTGCAGAGCTGTTCCGATTTAGTTCATGAAGATAGTGACTTTAAACAAGTTCCTGAAGAATTAAATGCAGCAATGAATGAAAGAATTCAAAAACATTTACAACAAATGATATTACCTAAGTTTACTCAATCTATTCAAGAATGGATTGAAAAAGTCCATAATGAATTTATTCAAAGTCAATCTTATTTAGATGAAATGAGTGAAACATTTAATAAGTTATACGAAGAAGAACGTATGAAACTACCATGCGATTTCCAACTACTTGATGATTGGCGCCGCGATGTTGCAAGGATGACAAACCGGATCAAAGTTGATGATGTGAATATTTTACTACGCTTTACACCAACACAATTTCTATTAAAAAGTGCTGGAAAGCTATTCGGTAACATGCAGAAAAATCAATCCATGCTTTACAACAAATATAAAAATTATATCGAGACCGAAGACTATACAGATGTAACAACAACTATTTCTGAACAGTTCTTCCTTCAATTTGAATTATTCGAGAGTGCATTAGAACGTGATATTATGATGTTCTTTAAAGAACCTCTTAGCATATTAAAGCAAACTGTGGAAGCTGCACATCTCGAAATAAATGAAGATGAAAATGCATTAACGAAACTAAGAACAAATCCAGAAACATATCATGATCCTTTAACACTGTTTAAATTACAGTTATTGCAGTACAAATTCATGCTAAATGAAAAAAACGATGAAGCCCCTTCTTTGAAAATAGCAACGAACGAGGCACCTACAATTTAGGTAAATACAAAAAACCAAGCAAATTGTAACAATTGCTTGGTTTTTTACTTATATTCTATTTCACATATCACAATTAACATCATTAACCTTTGCATCAATTTTCACACGCTTAATGAATTTCTTTCTTTCATCTTCTTTATGAATTAACTTATGTACATAACGACGTTTGCTTAATACATCCCTGCATGCTTTATTATAATTTAAAATTTCCTGGCAGCGCTTATCCTCATATAAAACCTTGAACCATGTATACCGCTTCAGTTTTTCTATGTGTCGCTGCACTCTTTTCTTTTTCCGTTCTTCTCGTTCCGCTAATCTTTCTAATGCATGCTCTACCACTTCATCTAACATAAAGTCTCCAGCGACTCTTATAATACTAACAGTCCCTCTTACAATCCCTTTACCTGCATCAACACATATTTCACTTAATGCAATTGCTGCGCGACCAACTCCTACTAGAATGTGTCCAATCATATCCTCCATATTGTCCCTTCTTTCTAGTTCACAATTTTCATATGATCAAACGGATAATAGATTGCAGTTAATGTGCCAAGCACTTCTGTTTTATGAATCAGTCCTAAGCCGTTACGGCTATCTCTACTCACTAAACGATTATCTCCCATGACAAAAATTTTATTTTTCGGAATCGTAATAGGACCAAAGTCTTCAGTTAAATTAATAAGAAGTTGTTTCGCTTGTTTTTTATTTTTATCTAAATAAGGTTCACTTTGCACTTGATGATTTACGTATAATTGGTCATTTTTCATCTCAATTACATCTCCTGGCAACCCAATAATTCTCTTCACATAAAAATTATCAGTCTTTACTACAATAATATCTTCACGCTCATAGGTTTCAAATCTCTTTGCTAACTTATTAATAATTACTTTATCCCCATCTTGCAATGTTGGCCTCATAGATGCTCCCTGCACAGTTGTTGGAAAAAACACAAAAATTTTCACTAAAAAAAACAACAAACACGCAATAGCTAGTATTTCAAAAAGCTCACGAAAGCGACTTTTCTTTTTCATTTTCCATCTCTCATTCCTCTCCCTTTGTTACATTTATTATAGATAGTTTTTATTATTAATTTCCACAAAATTCCGAAAGAATAAGATAAAACCTATAAAATTTTATAAATCTGAATAATATTCTTAAATGTAATTGATATACTAGATTGGTCTTTTATAAATTAATGCATATACTCCAAGGAGGACTCATTTTTTATGAAAGTTATGTTAAGGAACGAAAATACTGGACAAATTAAACAGGCAAAACTAGGTTTTAGCTAGACTGTCTTTTTCTTCGGATTTTTCCCTGCTATATTCCGTGAGGATTGGAAATGGTTTTTAATTATCTTAATTGCAAGTGCTTTTACATTCGGATTTTCTAATTTAGTTTTCTGCTTTATTTATAACAAAATATACATTAATGAGCTATTATCTCAAGGTTATAAAGCGGCTGACGAATATAGTCTTTCCGCTTTACAGCAAAAGAACATCGTAGCATAATATATAATCAAAAAAGAGGATATCCCAAAAGTAGCTCAATAGCTACTTTTAGAGATATCCTCTTTTATATTCCAACATATACAATACACATCTGTGCAGCAACATATGTTACCCAGATCCAAAGTGGATCATACTTTACTTTGCGACCACCAATATCCGTTACACCAATAATAAAATCAGAAATCACAAATAACAATCCGCCAAGCGCTGGAATCCACCACATTCCGTTGTTTGTATAGTATAATGCAAATGCAAAACACGCCATTCCCCCAACCCATAAACCATATACGAGCGCACCAATTGTAAACAGCCTATCTTGTTTTTGATTGCGAATAAAAAAGAACCAACCAATTATTAAAAATAAACCGTATGCTACTACTCCAATCCAGAACCCATTCCATGAGATACCCGTTTGCAAAAATGCCGTTACATAAAAACAATGCGCAATTGCAAAGGTAACCATACCGCCGATTAACCGATGTCCAAATGGAATGATCCCTGCCATAAATAAATCACCAAGCGTAGATAAAGTCATACCAATTGCAGCCCACTGACGATACTCTACAGATGGATCTTGTAACCAAATCCAGATCGCACCACCAGTTAAAGAAAAACTAAGAATAAGACGAATCAATAATGGTAAAGGCTCATTTTCTCCCGTTTGCTTTGTCTGTGCTATTGCATAAACCGCACCTACAACAAATACAATGACCTGTCCAATTAATAATATATAAATTTCATTCATAACATGTTCTCCTCAATAAATGGATATTAATATTTCTTCGTGATATAACCTATCTTCTCCTGTTTTTATCATATAAAATTTCAAAAAAAGAGGAACACTCCTATCCTTTTTTCTAAAACTAAAAGAAATTAATCCTACTCTTTTTATGCCGCTTGTTTCTCTTGCTCCGTTTTTTGCATATTTGGTGTCCGATTTACTACGATAATACCCGCTGCTACACATGCTAATCCAAATAAAACAAATGAATGAATTGCTTCCCCTAAAATCATGCTGGATAATAAGACTCCAAATACTGGTATAAAGAACATATACATCGATACTTTTCCGACCTTGTTATACTTCATAACTGTATTCCATATACAGAACCCCGCCGCTGATAAGAAGGATAAATAAAGTAACATAGATAGTGCTTTCATATTGAATACAAAAGGCATAAATCCAACTTGAAAAATACCAATACATAATAATCCGATAGATCCAAAAATCATCTGATAGGCTGTCATGTACCCAACATCTAATGTTTTGCTTCCTTCTTTTGCCAATATATTTCCATATGAATACATCATCGCGGCCCCAAGAAGCAATAATTCACCAATTCCAAAATGAAACGCCATACTTCCATCACTTGGAACATTCACAAGAATCACACCACAAAAACCGATAGACACGCCAATTACTTTTCGAATATTTAATGCATCATCTTTATACAAAAAATGCGCAATTAAAATTTGAAAAAAAGATGATGTACCAGAAATAATAGCACCTTCAATTCCAGAACTGTAACTCATACCAATATAAAAGCATACATATTGTAGAAATGTTTGAAATAAACCAATTTGCACTAATTGCTTCCCTGTTTCTTTTTTGAAATGCATATCTTTTCCTATTGCTTTAAAAAAGAATAAGAGCATCACACCAGATAAGAAAAAGCGATAACCAGCAAATAATATTTGCTCGCCAACTTCATGTGGCTGAATTCCGAGTTCAGCATAACTTAATTTAATAAAAGGAAATGCGCTTCCCCATAGAAATGTCGCTGCTAGCGCTGCAGCAAACACACCAATTGGATGGGTAAAAAATTTCTCTGTCTTCACTTATCGTCTTCCTTTCCGACCTTTTTACGAACAGTATTCATATATACCAAAGGAAACGCAAAAAAACAAGTTTTTCAATTTGACATATAAACAAAAACATATTCTCAAGTAAAAACATATGATATAATATAGAATAATTACAAGATAATAACTGATAAAATTTTTCAATAGAAATGCTGCTATCCGTATGGATGGCAGCTTTCGTCGTTTTATGGGGATTTCGATTTTGATTCTTTTTCTCAATAAGAATTTGGAAGGAGCGAGTAATAATGAACTCAGAAGTAAAAGTATTACCATCAAAAAAGGATATGTCTAACCCATCCTGGATTCAATCATTCCAAAAGCATTATGAACTTATCTTTGCAATCCTATCTGGTGTTTTCATTTTATCCGGTTGGTTATTCACAAAAAACGAAGCAACAACTGCTGGGATAGTTTTTTATATCCTCGCTTATATAATTGGAGGATATGCGAAAGCGAAAGAAGGCATCGAAGATACAATAGAAGAAAAAGAATTGAATGTAGAAATGTTAATGCTCTTCGCTGCCATTGGTGCCGCTATTATCGGATACTGGGCAGAAGGTGCCATCTTAATATTTATCTTTGCACTAAGCGGTGCAATGGAAGCTTATACATTAAGTAAAAGCCAAAAAGAAATTTCAGCACTGCTAGATTTACAACCTGAAGAAGCCTTGCTCATTTCACATGGAACAGAAGAACGTATTCCAGTAGCTCAGTTAGAAATTGATGACATCATTTTAATTAAGCCAGGTGAACGCGTACCTGCAGATGGTACAATTCATAGCGGTGAAACAAATATCGATGAAGCGGCTATCACTGGGGAGCCTATCCCAAATGAGAAAAAATTTGGTGATGAAGTATTCGCTGGAACCGTGAACCTACGCGGGGCTATTGAAGTTAAAATTACAAAAAGAAGCGACCAAACATTGTTTCAAAAAATTATCCGTCTCGTTCAAAACGCGCAAAGTGAAAAATCACCATCGCAACTTTTTATCGAAAAATTTGAAGGAACATATGTAAAAGGTGTACTTATCATCGTTGCTCTAATGATGTTTGTTCCTCATTTCCTACTAGATTGGAGCTGGAACGAAACATTTTATCGTGCCATGATTTTACTCGTTGTTGCTTCTCCATGTGCGCTTGTCGCATCGATTACACCAGCAACATTATCTGCTATTTCTAACGGCGCACGAAGCGGTATTTTATTTAAAGGTGGTATTCATTTAGAACGCCTTGCCTCAGTGAAGGCAATTGCCTTTGATAAAACAGGAACATTAACTCAAGGAAAACCGACTGTAACAGATGTTTACGTACGTGATGAAATAACAGAAAAAGATGTGTTGTATATTACAGCTTCTATCGAAAGTCATTCCACACACCCACTCGCAGAAGCTATCGTCAAGTACGCAAAACATGCATATGACATTACATTAACGAAACCCGAAAGTGTAGAAGATGTCACTGGATTTGGCTTAAAAGGAATTTTAGAAAATACAGCTTATAAGATTGGAAAGGCCGATTTTATTGGCGAAGAAACAAAAACTTTTCACAATGGTATCGCTACGACACTCGAACAAGAAGGAAAAACTGTTGTCTATATTAGTAATGAAAAAGGAATTCTTGGGCTTATTGCTTTAAAAGATACACTTCGCCAGGAAACAATTGCTGCTATTCGTGATTTACAAAGCATTGGTGTTGAAGCTATCATGATCACTGGTGATAACGAACAGACGGCTAAAGCAATTGCGACTGAAAGCAACATAAAAGAATACTACGCATCATGCTTACCAGAAACAAAAGTAGAAACGGTGAAGCAACTAAAAGAAAAATACGGTACAGTGGCAATGGTTGGCGACGGTATTAACGATGCTCCTGCACTCGCTACAGCAAGTATTGGCGTTGCTATGGGCGAAGGGACAGATGTTGCCTTAGAAACAGCAGATGTCGTTCTAATGAAAAATGAACTCTCTCGCCTTGCACAGGCCATTCGTTTATCAAAACGAATGAACCGCATTGTAAAACAAAATGTTATTTTTTCATTAGCAGTAATCGCAATGCTCATTTGCTCTAATTTCCTACAATTTTTAGCTCTTCCATTTGGCGTTATTGGTCACGAAGGAAGTACAATCCTTGTAATTTTAAACGGCTTACGTTTATTAAAAGGAAATAACTAAACGGGTCCCCAGAGGGAACCCGTTTTTTTAATGATAGCTATTATGTCCATTAGCACTGCTACTCGTTTTATGTTTTGGATGTGAGCTACTATTTTTTTTACCTTGATTTTTGTTATTATGATTTTTTTTATTATTACTCATTTTGAATCCCCCCTGTTCCTCTTTATTATGGAACAAAAAATTATTTTTCATCACGGGAATTATTGTCACTTGTTCGATAAAAATGTAGTAATCCATTAATTTCTCCGCCAAGTAAAATGACCCAAGCCGTTAAATAGAACCATAACATTAAAATGATAATACCACCAAGACCACCGTATGTATTTGCATAATTTGCAAATTTATCCACGTAATAGGCAAATGAGTACGATACCACAATCCACCCAACCGTTGCAAATAATGCCCCTGATATAACTTCTCTTCTCTTTAACTTTCGATCAGGTGCAAATGTGTATAAAAAGCTAAATAAGGCAAATAACACTAAGAAACTGGCTACTAGCCGTATAATACTCCATACGAAAGAAAAGCTTTCTGATAAACCAAGCGCTTTAAAAACAGCTGCACCAATTACTTGTCCAAATACAGGAACAATTAACGCGAAGACAATCATAAAAATCATCGCTAGTGTAAGCACAATAGACAAAGCTCTCGTCGCGATAAAAGAGCGCGTTTCCTTTACATCATAGGCTCGGTTAAATGCATTCATAACTGCATTTACACCATTTGATGCAAACCATAACGTTGATAATAAACCAAACGATAATAAACCACCATTTTGTTCATTTACAACTTTATCTACGTTCACTTCAATTAAGTTCATTGCATCTTCTGGCACATAAGCCTCTAATAAACTGAGCACATCCTCTGTTTGAATTGGAATAAATCCAAGAAGCGTAATTAAAAAAACAAGTCCAGGAAAAATAGCAAGCAAGAAGAAATAAGCGAGCTGTGCTGCTAGGCCCGCTACGTCATCTCGCATCGTTCGGTCATATAGATCTTTCCCAAACGAATAGACACGATTTCCCCTTGCTTTCTCTAGAAATTTTTTCATATTTCTCTAAACACTTTTCTTCTCTTCTTTATCTTGCTTTAACTCAATGTATGCTTCTGTTTTTTTTTCTTCTGCATTAGAGTCCTTCATAAATAATTCACGCGCTTCTTTCATTCCACCATCTTCAGCTACTACCGGTTCTTCTTCTACTTTTGGAGACACAGCTTGAATTTCAATTGTTTCTGGCTTTTCCTCTCGTTCAATCTTTTTCTTACTAAAGATTTCTTTTGTTTCCTTTAACGTGCCAACAACAGCTGGCGTTAGCTTCTTTATTTCCGCTACCTTCGCCTTTACTACATTAAAATCTGCAAGTTCGCGTCCTTTATCTGTAACAGTTTGCACTTTTTCTTTTATCTTTGCATTCTCGCCAATTTCAATCATTTTTGATTTTGCTTTTTCTGCTGTATTTTTCACTTTTTCACGATTTTCTTTCTTAAGCATAGAAACAGCTACACCTGCTGCTACCCCAATTGCAATGTTTCGAGCTATATTATTCTTCTTTGCCATATTCCTTCACCCTTTCATTTCTTATGTTAGAAAGTATTTCTTTCTAAGCTTTCTCATATTCCTTGCTCATTTCGAATGAATGCTAACAATTTTGCACACCCTTCTGTTACAAGGTCATATACTTCTTGAAAGTTCCCTGTAAAATAAGGGTCAGGAACATCCGTCCAGCCACCGTCTGGAACAAAATCAGACAGTCTACCAATATAGCCTCCAGCTTTACCTAAACTTTCTAAATCCGCTATATTCTTGTTGTCCATGGCAATAATATAATCAAACTTTGTTAAGTCTTCTTTTTCTACTTGACGTGCTTTAATTCCTTCAAAAGAGACTTCATTTTCTTTTAAAACTTTTTGTGTTCCTTCATGAGGTGGATGACCAATATGCCAATCGCCTGTTCCAGCAGAATCAATTTGAATTTTATCTTCTAATCCTTCTTGCACGACAATATCACGAAAAATCGCTTCTGCCATCGGTGAACGACAAATGTTCCCAAGACAAACAAACAATACTTGAATCATATTTGTTTCTTCCCTTCTTGGTGCATTTCTTATATATACATATAGTATAAACAACCAATTATTAATTATAAAGGAAATCCCTACTAATTTAATAGGGTTGAAAAGTTTCATTAACGAAAATGATAAAAAATGTTAAGATATCTTTATGTTATTTCAAAGGGGGACACTTCGGTGGATTTATCCGTAAAATCGCAAGAAAATGTTGAATATATGGTAGAAGCTATTAAAGAAAAGTTACGCATGGTAAACGCAGGAGCAATGAGAGCTGAAAGCTTTAACCAAGAAATGTACGAAGATTTACGAGATATTTACGACCATGTAATGAAACGTGAAACATTCAGCATTAGTGAAATGCAGGCTATTACTGAAGAATTAGGTACGCTAATTAAAAAATAATGAAAAGTCCCTTATACAAAGGGACTTTTTTATTTCCGACAAATTAATGACACCCTTCCACTTTTCTACATCTATTTTCCAAATACTGTACAATAAAAGGAGAACTTCACCATAGACCTTCCCTTTCACCAAACTCTTTTTTTAATATTTATCTTATTACCATTGCTAACTGCTTTTACCGGAGGTGTTTATCTATGAGCAATTGGTACAGTAAAACGAAAGGTCAAGCAATACTTGCACTTGAAACAAATGAACAACATGGTCTAACAGACGAAATGGTGCAAATTCGATTAAAAAAATATGGACGAAACGAACTCACTACAAAACAAAAACGGACTTTATGGCAACGTATTTTTTCTCAAATTAATGATGTTCTCGTCTATGTTCTTTTAATTGCCGCTCTTATTTCTGCCTTTGTTGGTGAGTGGGCCGATGCGAGCATTATTGCTCTCGTTGTTGTCTTAAATGCTGTAATTGGTGTCATTCAAGAATCGAAAGCAGAACAAGCTTTAGAAGCATTAAAAAAGATGGCAACGCCAAAAGCAATTGTAAAACGGGATGGTGAACTAAAAGAAATTCCGTCCGAAGATGTTGTTCCAGGAGATATCGTTATGCTTGATGCTGGACGTTATATTCCGTGTGACTTACGGCTTATTGAAACCGCCAATTTAAAAATTGAGGAATCTGCTTTAACAGGCGAATCTGTTCCTGTGGATAAAGATTCACTTTACCATCCTTCTCTTCAAAATGAAGAACAAATACCACTCGGTGATCAAAAAAATATGGCCTTTATGTCGACCCTTGTTACATACGGCCGAGGTGTTGGTGTTGCTGTTGAAACAGGAATGAAGTCTCAAATTGGAAAAATCGCTACTCTCTTGCATGAAGCGGATGATGATGCAACACCACTTCAAAAAAGCTTAGCTCAAGTCGGGAAATATTTAGGTTTTGTAGCAGTTGCAATCTGTATCACCATGTTCTTCATCGGATATTTCCAAGGCCGAGACACATTAGAAATGTTTATGACTGCCATTAGCTTAGCGGTTGCAGCAATTCCAGAGGGATTACCAGCTATTGTTTCCATTGTTCTTGCAATTGGTGTGCAACGTATGATTAAACAAAACGTGATTATTCGCAAGCTTCCAGCCGTAGAAGCACTCGGTTCTGTTACAATTATTTGTTCAGATAAAACAGGAACATTAACACAAAATAAAATGACAGTTACTCATTTCTATAGTGACCGTACATACGATAAACTAAAAAATTTAAATATAAACAATGATGCTCAGCGCTTATTATTAGAAAATATGATTTTATGCAACGATGCATCTTATAAGGCTGAATCACAAACTGGCGATCCAACAGAAATTGCTCTTCTTGTTGCTGGCAGCATCTTTCATCTTCAAAAAGACACTTTAGAAGATCAACATAGACGCGTGAACGAATTACCATTTGACTCCGAACGTAAAATGATGACAACATTGCATGAGTACAATGAAAACTATTACAGCATGACAAAAGGAGCAATTGATAAACTCTTACCTCGTTGTAAACATATCTTTATAAATGGTAAGACAGAGGCCTTAACCGAAGCAATTGAAGAACAAATATTAGAAGCTGCTCAAATGATGTCTCAAAAAGCTTTACGAGTACTATCATTTGCTTTCAAACAGTATGATACAAAAAACGTTAACACCAATCACATGGAAGAAAATCTTATATTCATCGGACTTGTCGGCATGATTGATCCACCGCGAACAGAAGTAAAAGCATCTATTGCAGAATGTAAAAACGCGGGAATTCGTACTGTTATGATTACAGGAGATCATAAAGATACCGCTTTTGCTATTGCAAAAGAACTTGGTATTGCTGAAAAAGAATCCGAAGTCATGATTGGAACGGAATTAGATCGTATTTCAGACGAAAAACTAACAAATGAAATTAATCATTTAAACGTCTTTGCACGCGTTTCTCCTGAACATAAAGTTAAAATTGTGAAAGCACTACGTGCAAAAGGAAATATTGTTTCTATGACTGGAGATGGTGTCAATGATGCACCATCTTTAAAACAAGCTGATATCGGAGTCGCAATGGGGATTACAGGAACAGATGTTGCTAAAGGTGCGGCTGACATGGTTTTAACAGATGATAACTTCTCATCTATTGTAAAAGCTGTTGAGGAAGGAAGAAATATTTATCGCAACATTAAAAAATCGATTCTTTTCTTACTCTCTTGCAACTTTGGAGAGATTATTGCACTCTTCTTAGCTATTTTACTCGGCTGGGCTACCCCACTTCGTCCGATTCACATTTTGTGGGTGAATTTAATTACAGATACACTCCCAGCTCTATCACTAGGTGTTGACCCAGAAGATCCGGATGTGATGAAAGAAAAGCCGCGTGATGCAAAAGAAAGCTTGTTTCATGGTAGCGTTCCTTTTCTTATTTTAAACGGGATTATAATTGGGTTCATCACGTTAATCGCCTTTATTGTTGGGGCAAAATTATATACAGGAGATACAAATATCTTCCCTCTTTTCCCATCTCAAATTGATGATGATGCTTTATTACATGCCCAAACGATGGCGTTTGTCGTACTCAGTTTTTCACAGCTTGTTCATTCATTCAATTTACGATCAAGTACAAAATCAATCTTTTCAATCGGAGTATTCACAAATAAATACTTAGTTTTCTCCCTACTTATTGGTGTACTTATGCAAGTATGCATTATCTCCATTCCACCGATTGCTAATATATTTGGCGTACATGCTTTAACTTTAAAAGATTGGGGATTTGTTATATTACTAAGTATTATTCCACTTGTTATAAACGAAATGATAAAAGTGTTTAAGAAAAATTAAAAGGCAATGAGGGAGCTCCTCATTGCCTTTTTACATTACCCTTGTAATTCTTTTTTTATATTCTCTGTAAGTTCCGCCATACGCTTGCGGCTTTCTTCACGTTCACGTTTGTTTTGTTCTTCAATTTGCTGTGTTTCTTGCATACCTCTTGAAATAATATTCCATGTTTCTTCAAGTGTTTCCATTTTAATACTAGAAGAACCAGAAATTCTTGCTACCTCTACACTTTGCGTTGCAATGTTTTGTGCATTTTTCTTAAGTAGTTCATTGGTACGACGGTCAAGCTCAGCCATAGAATCCGCAACAAGCTTTTGACGTTTTGCATTCACAGCCTGAATAATTCCATTTTTAAAAATAGGAATTGTTGTAATAAACGCTGTATTAATTTTACCGATTAATTTGTTATTACCACGCTGAATCATGCGAATTTGTGGTGCTGTTAATAACGCAACCATACGAGCCTTCTCTAAATCATCAATGCGTTGCTCTAAAATTTCGACAGAGTTTCTTAAAGATTCTAATTCAATACCTGCCAATTGATCATTGTTACGAACGCGTTCTTCATACATTGGAACTAGTTCTGTATTTAGACGCTCTAATAACATTTCTCCTGCTACTACATATTTCTCTAAGTCTAAATAATATTTTAAGTTTTGTTCATATAAGCCATCTAACGTACCAATTGATTTTTTCATTTCATCTTGGTATTTCGTAATTTCCACGTACACTTTGTCCATTTCACGGCCCATCGTTTGATACTTACTAAAGATTTGTTCAATCATTTTATCCGCTTTTTTAAACATACGAGAGAAAAAGCCACTTTTCTCTTCCACGAAATCTTTACTATCAAATCTGTCCATAATTTTACCAAGCTGTTTTAAAAGTTCACCGGAATCCTCTATCTTGGATAAAGACATGGTATGTAAAATTTGATCTGCAAAACGTGAAATCTCCATAGAAGGTTCTTTACCAAGTTCAATTAATTCCAGTTGATCTTTAATATCAACAGCATTATAAATACGTTGAACTTCAGCATCTTGTCTAAGCTGTAAACGAACATCTTGTGCAATTTGCTCATTCAATTCTGTTTTTGAATCTAGTACGACTGGATTATTCATGTATGATTCTCCCTTTCCTTATAAAAATGGACGAAATAGTCCTTTAATTGTTTGAGATAAGTTCTTGTAGGCTGATGAACCATGAAATTCAAGATCGAAATTCACTTCTTCGAGCCAATGCGAATCAAACGCTCCCGCTTCAATATACTGCTCAATATCATTTCGACCGCTTGGATTAAAATGTAGTACATCAATTCCAATTTGATTTAAAAACAACAACAAGACAGCATCAGAACGAGTTAATTCCCCACTCTTTTCATTATTAAATATAACAATTTTCGGTACTTCTTGCGAATAATCAAATTTCTCAAGTAACTCTAAAATATGAGGTGGAATTTGGGAAAGCTGTGCAAAAACATACAGTGCTACTTCTTGTTTTGTCTCTTTTCCAACTGGTTTACAAAGTTCACTTTCACACGTATGAATAATAGCTTCTGCAATCCCATGTTGCAGCCCTTCAGGTAAACGCTTATGCGGCCACCAATGACTATTCATAATTTGATCGGGATGCAGATTTCCAGCACGGTCTAACGCATCACGATAATGAAATTGAAAATTCGCTTTTTGTTCTTTTGTAAATGGGAATGTATTAATTAATAAGCTGTTATCAAACGATGTGACAGCTTTCAATCGCTGAAAATATTCTTTATCATTTTTTGAAACACCTGACACTTTCGCAAATAAAGACGGAATATAAATATGTTTATTTTCCACAAAGAATGTCGGGCGTATAAATGCTTTTTCTTTCGTAATTATAAAGAGTTCATCGTATGTTGTCTTCAGCGTACGTGCTACAGGCGTGTACGTACGAAATTGCCACGGTTTGTATAATAATGAATTATCATGATGAAGCACTTGTTCAATTTCTTTCGATGCTTGATAAGCTACCGTTGCAACACGCTCACGACGCCGATCAGGGAATGACTCTAATGAAACGCGACCTGGATGAGAAACGACAAAAGTCCTAGCTTCATCATCAATGCTTTCAAAACCATCTTTTCCTTCTGGATGATAATAGAGAACATCACATCCGAGCATAATAAGAAAATATAAGAAATAGATCTGACTCTCTTTCGCATCACCGTACCAAACGATACGCGGCATTTGTTTCTTATAATTAATTGCAGAAAACCATTTTGCTACGTAATTTTCGCTTAATTTAATTATATCAATTAAGAAACGGCGAAATCCTTCTGTTTTTAAAGATTGATTATGCTGTTTCTCATACAATTTCAATACAGCGATAAATGCTGTATGTATATAGTGTTGTAAATCTGGATTATCCACTTTTGGTAACAATTGCTTTCCTGATAAATGTGCAACAAGGCGGTTTACAGTAAGTCCGTTTGGCGCTTCTTGATGTAATGTAAATACTTCTTGAATTTGGCGGAGCTTCTCAGAATCGATTACTTTATTTAAATTCTGTTCGTGCAGTACAGTAATCCCTTTTGCTTCGCTATAATCAAATAGTTCATTAAAATATTCATCTACATCGTTTGGGACACCAAGAATACGACAAGCTATATAGCTAAATTTCATCTCATTCTCTGTTAATTCATATTGTGGGCGTTTTTCTAAAATCATTTCGAATTGTTTTAAGTCAGCTTCTTCTTTTAATGCATATGGATGAAGTGTAAAACGCGAAAACACGACAGTTCACCTCCAGAAACATTTACTTTTTTAAAGAAATAATATCTTATCTTTTTATTATAAACTATTTTAAGTTATAAAAAATGGGCGCTCGCATAACGAGCAAACCCATTTCAATTATTTATCTTCTTTCTTAGTAGCTGCAATCTCTTCTCGGGCTTGTCCAGAATTTCGCATATAATGCAAAATAAATGTTGCACCAAATGCGATAACTAAAATCATAAAGAATAGCCAGTGTGGCACTTCAATATGAATAACAGATAGTAACATCTTCGCTGCAATAATTAAAATTAAAATATACGCCGTTGATTCAAGCTCTGGAATACGTTCTAGTAATCTTAAGAATACACCTGCAATACCACGCATCATTAAAATACCAAGCATTCCGCCCAGAAGCAGAATCCATACTTCATTGGATACACCAAACGCTGCAAGAACGCTATCTACTGAAAATGCAATATCCATTAATTCAACCATGACAACTGTTCCCCAGAATACACCAAATATTCTAAAAAGAATACTGTTTTGGTTCAGGCCATGTTCTTCTTCTTCACTATTTTCTTTTCGTTTATCAATGAAATATTTAATAGAAAGCCATGCAAGGTACAGTGCTCCTAATACTTTTACCCACCATAATTTAATTAAGAACATACCGATTCCAATTGCAATAAAACGGAATGCATATGCACCAATTAACCCATAAAATAATGCCTTTTTGCGTTTTTCTTCTGGTAAATGTTTTACCATTACCGCTAACACAAGGGCGTTATCGGCAGATAGTAAGCCTTCAAGTACAACAAGTGTACCAATTAATCCCCAAGATACAGGATCTTGTAACACTTTAATCCACATGTCCAAGTCAAAAAATTGGGCATACGTATCAAGGATTCCTTGTAAAATGCTCATCTTACTGTTTTCCCCTATTCTTTGCTAGATTTATAGAAAGGTCAAAAAAAGGAAACGAAGTTCGTTTCCTTCTTATGCATCCAAGCCATACGCTCTTACAAGCGCACCTAATCCGCCTTGGAATCCACTTCCTACTGCATTAAACTTCCACTGTCCATTATGACGGTATAATTCACAAAAGACAACTGCTGTTTCAATGGAGAAATCTTCTCCTAAATCAAAACGAAGAACTTCTTCATTTGTCTCTTCATTTGCTAAACGAACAAATGCATTTGCAACTTGCCCAAAGTTTTGATTACGACCTTCTGCATCATAAATCGTAACTGTAATTGCAATTTTATGAACATCTGCTGGAACTTTAGTTAAATCCACAACAAGTTGCTCATCATCGCCTTCGCCTTCACCTGTACGGTTGTCACCTGTATGTAAAACTGATTCACAAGGAGATTGTAAGTTGTTATAGAAAATAAAATCTGTTTCTTTCGTACATTTTCCATTCGCATCTAATAAAAAAGCTGATGCGTCTAAATCATAATCAGATCCGCCATCATATGATTTAATATCCCAGCCAAGGCCGATAACTGCTTTTGTAAGACCTGGACTTGTCTTACCTAAATCAATCTTCTGTCCTTTTTGCAATTGAATAACCATTTATATTCACCTCTTATACTATGATTCTAAAAAGTATATACATGAGTAAAGTACATGTTCACTCATATATATCCATTTTGATGTTTCAACATTTAAGTTGCTGCTGTGAAAAAACAAAAGTGACCTGCACTTTCTTTTCATTTGGCATGAGGCAGGAAGAGAATCTGATCGCTTCTATTCATGACCGGATGCCCTCTCCCACCTAAAAAGAAAGCTTTTATGCCGGTTTTTCAATTTGTATTTATATATTTTTCTTATTACTCTACATCTAAACCAAAGTTGCTACACAAAGCACCTAATCCGCCCTGGAATCCACTTCCGATTGCATTAAACTTCCAATCCCCAGCATGACGATATAACTCACCGACTACTACTGCTGTTTCAATAGAGAAGTCCTCACCAAGATCATAACGAATTAGCTCTGCACCTTTTTCTTCATCTACAATACGTACGAAAGAATTAGATACTTGTCCGAAGTTTTGGCTACGGCTTTCTCCATCATAAATTGTAATTGTAAAACAAATACGCTCAATATGAGCAGGAACATTCTTTAAATCTACTTTAATTGTTTCATCATCGCCTTCGCCTTCGCCAGTACGATTATCTCCTAGATGCTCTACCGAACCATTTGCACCCTTTGGATTATTATAAAACACAAAGTCTTCTGAACCCGATACTTTTCCATTTGCACCTACTAGAAAAATACTAACGTCTAAATCAAAATCATTTTGTCCATCATAGCGATTTGTATCCCAACCAAGACCTACAAGAACGTTAGAAAGACCTGGATTTGTTTTTGTTAAATCTACCTTCTGTCCTTTTTTTAACGAAATCGATGCCATATATTATTCCTCCTTAAATTGTATTACTGATAACGTGATACAATCTCACTTAAATTCTTATCTTGTGTACCTTCTCCAACTGCAGAAAACTTCCATTCACTTCCATCACGATACATTTCACCTGCAACTAGCGTTGTTTTCCCGCCGTAATTTTCCGATAAATTATAACGCGCTAATTCTTCACGTGTTTGCGGATTTTGAATACGAATATATGCGTTCTGAATCATGCCAAAATCTTGGCGACGATTCACGCAATCATAAATATTTACAACAAATACTAAACGATTAATACGACTCGGAACTTTATGTAATTCCACGAAAATTGTTTCATCATCGCCAGAACCTTCACCTGTTAAATTATCACCTGAATGAATAATACTTCCACAAGCAGAGAGTTTATTTCCAAAATAAACAAGATCATTTTTATTTAAAAAACGATCATTTTCTAGCATAATCACAGATGCATCACAATCGATGTTTGGTTTACTTCCAAATAACGAAGATAGAAATCCACCTGATTGTCCAATTGGATCCCATCCTAAGCCAACCTGTAATTTTGCTACTCCTGGTTGTCCCTTCGTTAAATCAATCTTCTGTCCTTTTTCTAAAATAATAGGCATGAAGTTTCTTCCTTTCTACAAGGTATTTTCCAAATGGGAAAATATTGTATTCTCCTCTTATATTGTAGCATCATTTGTCAATTGAAAAAAAGAATAAATTTTCAATTATATGAAAATATCTGTATCATTTATTCATAGGGATGTAATAAGTGGTAAATTGAACCAATCATTCCCGCATGATTGCGATTTTGCGCTAAACTAATCTCACATGTATTATAAATTTCTTGATGCAAATATTTCTGTACTTCTTCTTTCACTTCATCTAATAACTTAGTACCTCTTGCCGTAATACCACCACCAATAATAATCGTTTGTGGATCTTTAGCATTTAACGCTTCATTTGTACACGCAGATTCTTTACCAAAAGTTGAAGAAATAGGACAAGGTGCGAAAATGTGATATTTCGTTACCTCCCTATATGCAATATTGCATATAAGAATGTATTGATAAAAATGTAAGCGCTTACTATAATAAAAGCATAAAGATAAATCACATCTTAGCATCAACAACAGAGGAGGAAATAATATGACAATCGCAATGGCAGTTTTATCATTCTTAGGTGGAATCATCCCATTAGTAGGAGAGCTTTTAAAAGCAGTAATGTAAGTTCATTATTTAGCAATTATTTATAAAAATTATCATACAAATGATCTGTATATCAAAGATGAATTGATGTGCAGATCATTTGTGTGAGCAAAGTCCCTTTAGCATTATGAAGGGACTTTTTTAAATTTCTACATACTTGAGGTACCGTCACATCAACATCAAGTTAAAACATTTTTAAAACAATAAAAAGTGCTTTTTATTTATTATAAATATGAAAGTAAACTTTTGAATATTAGTTTACTTTCATAGGTTCTCTCTGTTTATTAAAAAACACAATTGGTTATACAACATAAATTGCATGGCCAATTGTGTTTTTATGGAAATTACAACATTTCTTATTTCAAACCGAAATTACGTGATAATTCTTCATCATGAGAAGCAACAGCATCTGCAGTTTTAGTAAGTTGAACATCAATCTCATGTAATAATTGTGAGAAGCTTTCTACTTTTGGTCTTAGATCGTTGAATTGTCGATCAAAACCATCAAAAGCACGACCTTCCCATTCTCCACGTAATTCATTTTGTAATCCTTGTAATTTTCCAAGAATATCTTTAATTTCATCAGAGCTTCGTCCGTATAGTTTAGCTTTTGATTTTAGCTCCGTAGGACTCATACGAATTTGTCCAGCCATTTTAATCTCTCCTTTAGTATATAATGAGTAAAATGTATATTTTGGTTAATTTTACTAAATACATTATAAAACATTGTTAGAAACTTTCAAATATTTTATTTTCTATAATAAAAAAACAAGAGTAATCGCAAAGACTACTCTTTTTTCTTTTCCTTCTCTTCTTTTTCAATTTCGGATACAGACTTTGCTGGTTTTTTCATGTAGTTATCATATAATTCTCCAGAACATCCAAAATCATTTTCAAAGTCCTTCGTATTACTGATACCAGCATCAAATCGTAATTCTTTATTAGCATTTATATATCCCTTTACATGAGGAACTCCCATTGGACTCACCTTATGTTCTGTGAACTTAATAGATTTGACATCGTTAATATTATAACGAATATACTTTTCCACCCGTGCTTCTTGCACTTTCCAAAAATTTACTTCTTTTTCTTTTTCTAGTTCTTTTTGTTTTAAGTATTCCATAGTAAAATATCCTCCTGCTATGAGCACCACAGCAGATACAAACCAGATGATTATTTTCCTCATTGGAAATTCCCCCTATAAAAAACACTTACCAATACATTCTTCTTAAAATGGAATACAGAAAACAAGAGTAGTGCAAAGACTACTCTTTTCTCTTTTCCTTCTCTTCTTTTTCAATTTCAGATACCGATTTTTCAGGTTTTTTTATTAGTTTTCCTAGTTCTCCAGAACGTCCAAAATCATCTTCAAAGTCTTTCGTTGTACTGATACTAGCACCAAACCATAATTCTTGATCACCATTTATATATCCTTTTATAGTAGGGATTCCCATCGGATTCACCTCATGTTTTGTAAACGTAATAGATTTCACATCTTTAATATTGTAATGAATATATTTTTCTACCCTTGTTTCTTGTGCTTTCCAAAACTTTTCTTCTTTTTCTTTTTGTTTTAAGTATTCCATAGTGAAATACCCTCCTGCTATGAGCACCACAGCAGATACAAACCAGATGATTATTTTCTTCATAGAAAACCACCTTATAAAAAACTCACCAATGCATTCTTCTTAACATGGAATATAGAAGACAATAGTAGTCCAAAGACTACTATTGTTTCTTTTCCTTCTCTTCTTTTTCAATTTCAGATACGGATTTTTCAGGGTCTTTTATAAGTTTTCCTAATTTCCCAGAACGCGTGAATTGGTCTTCAAAGTTTTCAGTTGTACTTATACGAGCTATGAAATCTAATTCTTTATTATTATTTATATAGCCTTTTAATCTTGGGACTCCCATAGGACTTACACTCTTTTCTGTAAACGTAATAGATTTTACATCCTGAATATTATAACGAATATACTTTTCTACTCTTGCTTCTTGTACTTTCCAAAACTTTTCCTCTTCTTCTTTTTGATTTAAGTATTCCATTGTAAAATACCCTCCTGCTATAATACAAATAATGGATAAAATGATTACCGATTTCTTCATCGTAAATCCCCTTATATTTAAATATAGTTAAAATATACCATGAAATGAGTTGAGAAACATATGAATGAATTTAAAAGAAATACCATTGCAACAGATAAAGATTATTTCGAACTAGCAGATCAAGTTTATGATGACGAAGTTTTAGAAAAAGGTAAAGAAATAAAAGGGGCTGATGGTAAAAAATGGGTAGTTATAGAATCAATTGATGCAGATTGTCAAAGAGTAAAAAATGGATTAGAAGCTATCGCAGTAGTACCGGCAGACAAATATGATGAAAATGCAACACATTATGATGATATAATCCTAGCATTTCGTGGAACAGAGCCTAAGCAATTAGCAGATTTCGTGACAGATATTGATCAGATTTCGTTCGGAATTAAAACACATTCTAAAGTAATTACTCCAAGTAACAGTCAAACAATAAAACCTGATTCTGCAACATCATTTGATACTGGATTAAAATGGGCAAAAAATGACATCGTAGAAAAATATCACCCTTCTTCTCTTCATACTACTGGACATAGTAAAGGTGGTGCAGAAGCGGACCTTATTGCTGCAGAATTAGATTGTTATGCAACTACATGGGCTGCACCGAATCCCTATCGTTTACTAAGTCCTGAAGCAAAAAAACGAGTAGATGAAGGGAAAATGGAAAATAAAGCAACCGATTATACACATGAAAATGACCCGATTGGTAACCACACTCAATTCGGTGCACCTCTAATTGGTAAGCAATACACAGTGAGACAGAACGATACAGAACAAGGATTTCTTACACGTTTAACTATGGACGGACACGGCAGAGATACATATAGAGGAGAGTTTCATTCAAATGGAAGTCCCATATTAAAATTAGAACCTGAAGATATTATAAGACAAGCAAAAAAAATTCAAACGCTCAGCAATCGATTATCAGATATCGCAAAAAATATAGAAGAGTTTCAAAGAAAAGAAGCTGAAGCAGTTCAAAAGTTAAAAAATCAATTAAAACATGAAACAGGGCCAGGTGGAAAATATCATTTATTAGAAGAACACGAAGTAGATGAAGCCATCTCACAAATTGCTAAAATTAGAAAAGGTGGAAATGACTATTTTCATGACGCAAACATAGCAGAAGAATTAATTCATATTTTAAGAAAAGAACAAAAAAGTTTAAGCCAATTCGGAGATGAAATTAGTGATGCAGCAAATTCACTAAGAGATAAAGACAACCAATTAGCAGGAAATTTTCAGATTAAATAAGGGGATAATTATATGATGGATTTTATGGGAGAAATTAAAAAGATAGAAAAACAAATCGAAAATGCTGCAGGAGATTTAGCAAGTCAGGTTGTTGATGAATTACAAGCTGCTAAAAAACAAATTGAAAGAGAAATGCAGCGTATGATGTTAAAAACAGAGGTAGGGTTTAAATCAATAGATATTATAAAAGAAGATACATATGCTCTTCAAAAAAACATAGGGGTATTTCACGATTTACAAACAAGTATAAGAGATATAGCAGCAGAACTAGAGAAAAGTTTCGAAAGTAAAACTGGTAGTGAAATAAATGAAACATTAAAAAAATATGAAAAACAAATTAACAACAAAATTTTTAATGAACATGTTCACTTAGCAAACAGTTGTGGAAAAAAATAAGAGAAGTAGAAAAAAACTAAAAAATTGCTATTACTATATTAATTTATATACATTAAAAAAGTCTTCTTATGTAGGACTTTTTTTAATGATTTTGAAAGTAAACTTTTAAATATTAGTTTACTTTCAGTGATAGAAATAGCACCATATGCCCATCAACCTAATATTTTGGAGTATCCCAAAACAAAAATTCCACCTCACTACAGTTGTCTATGAGAATTCAGTTCATTTTTTTGTTTTAGAGAACAATTAATTTCTAATACATGTCTTAATGCGAAAATGTGATATTTCGTTACCTCCCTATATGTAATATTGCATATAAGAATGTATTGATAAAAATGTAAGCGCTTACTATAATAAAAGCATAAAGATAAATCACATCTTAGCATCAACAACAGAGGAGGAAATAATATGACAATCGCAATGGCAGTTTTATCATTCTTAGGTGGAGTACTTCCATTAGTAACAGAACTTTTAAAAGCAGTAATGTAAATTCATTATTCCGCAATTATTTATAAAAATTATCATACCTTAATACGAAAAAAGAGGAGGAAATCATATGGCAATCGCAATGGCAGTTTTAAAATTTGTAGGTGGAATCATTCCATTTGTACAAGAACTTTTAAAAGCAGTAATGTAAATTCATTATTCCGCAATTATTTATAAAAATTATCATACCTTAATACGAAAAAAGAGGAGGAAATCATATGGCAATCGCAATGGCAGTTTTAAAATTTGTAGGTGGAATCATTCCATTTGTACAAGAACTTTTAAAAGCAGTAATGTAAATTCATTATTCCGCAATTATTTATAAAAATTATCATACCTTACTACGAAAAAAGAGGAGGAAATCATATGGCAATCGCAATGGCAGTTTTAAAATTTGTAGGTGGAATCATTCCATTTGTACAAGAACTTTTAAAAGCAGTAATGTAAGTTCATTATTCAACAATTATTTATAAAAATTATCATACCTTACTACGAAAAAAGAGGAGGAAATCATATGGCAATCGCAATGGCAGTTTTATCATTCTTAGGTGGAATCATCCCATTAGTAGGAGAGCTTTTAAAAGCAGTAATGTAAGTTCATTATTCCGCAATTATTTATAAAAATTATCATACAAATGATCTGTATATCAAAGATGAATTGATGTGCAGATCATTTGTGTGAACAAAGTCCCTTTAACATTATGAAGGGACTTTTTCAAATTTCTACATACTTGAGGTTCCATCACATCAACATCAAGTTAAAGCACTTTTAAAACATTGAAAAGTGCTTTTTTATTATAAATACGAATGTAAACTTTTGTATATAAATTTACATCCATCAAAATAATTAATCTTATTCAAAACTGTAAATACTAAAAGGCAAACAAAGAAAATCTATTTGTAATAAAAAACCTAGCAAAACCGCATTATATGTATTAAAAGCCTCTCATTCCTTATATTGTCAATATAAGGAATGAGAGGCTTTTAATGAATAAGAAAAAAATAGGTTTATTAATTTTAGTAATCATTATTCTTTGGTTTGTATTTCCTCTTTCACCTTATTTAGCAGATTTAAATCATACAGAACAAAAGTTATATGATAAATTACAAAAATCCCAAGATATTTATACACTAAAAGAACAAAAACCTAAAACAATAGTAAGATTATATCTACATTCAATACAAGAAAAAAATTATGAAATAACTTATCTTTTCTATAAAAATGATGAAAAAATGACCGAGGAAAAGAAACAATTTTTAAAAGAAGCACCTGAATTTTATAAAACAATTCTATCATCTTTTAGATTTGCAAGATCATCTGTAGTAATAAACGAAGATTACAAGGATTCCGCAGCTATTAATATGCCCCCATGGATAGGTACCAACATTCAATTCCATATGTATAAAAAAAATGGAACATGGTTTATATACGACGTTCCTTTTCAATAATTAAATAATATATCTTGTTAATTTATCAAAAAGAATGCTGGAATCCCAGGATTCTTTTTATATTTTTGAAAGTAAACTTTTAGATATTTGTTTACATTCATTTCCCTAGATTTTATTGACTTTATCGCAACTTACCCATTTCCCTCAAAAACGACTAGAAAAGTATACATTCAAAACACTGTAAATAAAGAGGTGTAAAATCCATAAACAAAAAAACACATCTCATTGATGTTCAATCCATACCAAGATCACAAATTACCTTAAAATACATTGTCATTAATAAAGAAAGATAATATACTTTATACTTTTTCCATCTAATACTATTAACTTTATAAAACAAAATATTATAAATGAAAAAATTAATAACAGGAGAACATGCATGGAGACAAAATTACAGCAAATTAAAATATCCTGGAAAGAATTTATTTTAGGAACATTGTTAGTCAACTTTATAGCAATAATAATTATAGGTATTCCATTAAAAATGACCAGTTCATTAAATTTCATTCAACAAAAATTTAACAATGATAGTCTTATAATTGTACAAGATTTTATATTTGATATTTTTTATTTATTTATATTGATTCTGTTTATATTAAAATATACACCTTTTCAAAAAATAATTATATCTGTATGCAATATCAAACCTTTATATTCATCTCAAACATATCTATATATTTTATTAGTATATATAATCGATACTTTTATCGATAAAATAACAAATTTATATTCTTATTCTGCTGAAATCCAAGCTGAACATTTAGGAATAGAAAATTTATATGAGCAATCACTCACTATTAATATAATTGCTATCCTATCAATTGCATTAATAGGACCAATTCAAGAAGAAATTATATATCGTGGGATTATACTTAAATTTTTTGAAACAAAATATTCTTTTCTAGCTGGATTAATCCTATCTAGTTTACTATTTGGAATTGCTCATAACTACGATATCGCATTTATTATTTCTGCAACAGTAACGGGAATCATGTATTCATTACTCTACAAAAAAACAAATTCCATTTTCCCTTGCATAATAGCTCATATTACTTACAATCTTTCTACATTTTTATAGATTATACTAAATATTATGTAAGTGGCTGTACGAAATGCTTTGAATCCTAACATCGTGGAACAAGATCATCGCTTGCATACATGACGTTCATGCCTTGTGCCTTATCACCTAAGTTTCCGCCATCCTCCCTTGCCAAAATCAAATTATCATTTAATTTAATCTTAACACATCCGCCATCGTTCCTTTTCGATATTGTTCTATTGGTTCATAGGAAACAAATGAAATAATTAAAACAAAATAACTCCATCCCCAAAATACATACTGTAAATTTAAACAAACATATAAATAGACCTTTATCTCAAATTTTATAAGTTCGAGATAAAGGTCTATTTTAAAACTTACATAATTAATACGCCTTGCCCCAATACACCATATGCTCTGCTTTCTTCCCACAGCATACACATTCTTGTACTAATTCTTCTTGCTCAAATGGTATACAACGCGATGATACTCCTGCTTCTTCTTTTAATTTTTCTTCACAAGCCAGCTCACCACACCACATTGCCTTAATAAACCCTTGCTTTTCATCAGCCGCTTGCTTCATTTCCTCAAAGGCTGTAACACTATATGTGTTTTCATCGCGAAATGCCTTTGCTTTATTAAATAGAGAATCGTGAATCTCATCAAATAATGATGTGATACGCTCTTCTAATTGATCCATTGATACGAACTCTTTTTCCTTCGTATCGCGTCTGACAAGTACCACTTGATTCTTCTCTATATCTTTTGGACCAACTTCTAATCGAATTGGAACACCCTTCATTTCATACTCGTTAAATTTCCAACCTGGCGTTTTATTACTAGCATCTATTTTTACGCGCGCAACTTTTTGAATACGTCCTTGTAGCTGGGTTGCCTTTTCTAACACACCTTCTTTATGCTGAGCAATTGGTACAATAACAACTTGTACTGGTGCTACTTTTGGCGGCATCACTAGCCCGTTATTATCACTATGAACCATAATAAGTCCACCGATCATTCTTGTTGATACGCCCCAAGATGTTTGATGTACATATTGCCATTTTCCATTACGATCTAAAAATTTAATATCAAACGCTTCAGAGAAATTAGTCCCAAAGTTATGAGATGTTCCTGTTTGAAGCGCTTTTCCATCATGCATTAAACTTTCAATCGTATATGTTGCTTTCGCCCCTGCAAATTTTTCTTTTTCCGTTTTCTGTCCTTTAATTACTGGAATTGCTAAGTAATCTTCACAGAAAGAGGCATACAGGTTTAAAATGTTTAACGTTTCTTCTTGAGATTCTTCTGCCGTTTCATGAATTGTATGACCTTCTTGCCATAAAAACTCAGTTGTACGAAGAAATGGTCTCGTCGTTTTTTCCCAACGGACAACCGAACACCACTGATTATATAATTTAGGTAAATCATTATAAGACTGGACAATTTTTGAAAAATGCTCACAAAATAAAGTTTCAGATGTTGGACGAACGCAGAGTCGTTCCGCTAACTTCTCGTCTCCTCCATGTGTAACCCATGCTACTTCAGGTGCAAATCCTTCCACATGATCCTTCTCTTTTTGTAGTAAGCTCTCTGGAATAAACATTGGCATATACACATTTTCATGACCGGATTCTTTTAATTTCCCATCCATCACTTTCTGCATATTTTCCCATAACGCGTATCCATACGGACGTAAAATCATACATCCTTTTACACTTGAATAATCAACTAACTCAGCTTTTTTCACAATATCGGTATACCACTGAGCAAAGTCTTCTTCCATTTTTGTAATAGCTTGTACTTGTTCTTTTGCCATATTCTTTTCCTCCTTTAGAAAATAAAAAAAGCCCGTGTCCCCTAAATAGGGACCGAGCTTTTGCCGGCGTTACCACCCTGATTCATGCACAAATAAATTGTACATGCTCTCTTTTTGATAACGGGAACTTCCCGCTGCATATGCAGAACGCAAAGGTAGGTTCCATATCGCCTTTTTAAGAACCTTCCAGCCAAACGGATTCTCTCTCTAGAAAAAAGGTGGGACATGTACTAATCCTTTTTCATCGTTATAACGAAATAAATTTGTTGAATATCATAATATAAATTCTATTTTAAAACAATAACTAATTTTCTTATTTTTATATATTCTTTTCGTTTTTTTCTGTTTTATACTGAATTTACACATAATTTTTCCGAAAGAGTTTTACAAATTGATGAGTAATCATACCGATGATTGTTCCCACTAAAACAAAGAAACATGCAATACCATAACCCATTCCATCCCATCCTCCAATAGCGAAGATAGTAAAAGGAAAGAAAGCTAAACAAAGGAGAATTAAAATAAGTGCAAATATAATATCAAACGGTCTCTTTGGAAATTGCTTCTTTAATAAAAATGAAACAGCAAATACAATGAGAATTGTTACAGCTCCAATTATAAAAAACACTTCAAATCCATTCATTCCATTTCCTCCTCCCATCAATTTTCCTATAATTATTATATGTTTTAAAATTCAAAAAATAAACAATAAACCTTCCTCATGGATGACTTTTTATAATCAGATATTAATAGTGATATACAATAATAAGTATCATAAAATTTGCAGGGATCTACTAAATGTCCCTTATCAATTTTTATTTTCGCCCTAAACAATTTTACAATTTGATGAAGTAACATTCCAACAACTGTTCCAATTAGTATAAAGAAACATAAGAAACCATATGCCATACCTTCAAATCCACCAATAAAAAATAACGTGATTAGAAAACAAATTAGACAAATTATAATGATAATAAGACCAAACGTAATATCAAATGAGCGATTCGGAAAGCTTTTTCGTAACATGAACGACACAAAGAAAACAACAATTACTGTTAGGACACTAGTTATTAAAAAGGTTTCCATCTTTCTTCCCTCTTGATTTCTTCTTACGCACATTATACTCTTATCAGTCTGAATATATAAAAAATACTTTCTTCTCCGAAAGATATTTTTATTACTAGGTATTAATAGTAATATATAATAATAGGTTATATAACAGGAGGTATACACAATGGGCAAGCCATTAACAAATCATGTAATTGTTTTATCTTTTGACTGTTTATCAGCTTTAGATTTTCCTATATTACAAGAACTTCCTCATTTTCGGTCTTTAATAGAACAAGGTGCAATTGCAAAAAAAGTAGAAGCTATTTATCCTTCTGTAACATATCCAAGTCACGCCACTATTGTAACTGGTAACTACCCTAACAAACATGGTGTTGTAAGCAATACATTACTTCAGCCTGGCAGGGAATCACCAGATTGGCATTGGTACCGCCGTTCTATTAAAGGAACGACATTATATGACGAGGCACGAAAAGCGAATTTAACAACAGCTGCACTTCTATGGCCTGTTACAGGAAGAGCAAAAATTGACTACAACTTACCTGAAATTTTTCCAAACAGACCGTGGCAAAATCAAGTTCTTGTTTCATTATTTAGTGGAAGCCCGTTGTATCAGCTAGATTTAAATCGTCGTTTTGGCCATATTAGAAAAGGGTTGTCACAGCCCGAACTTGATGATTTTGTCCTCGCCTCAGCCGTACATACCATACAAACAAAAAAACCGAACGTCATGTTTGTTCACTTTACAGATTTAGATACACAAAGGCATTATCATGGATTTTCTTCTACGGAGACAACAGCTGCTATTCAGCGGCACGATGAGAGACTGGGGAAGATTATCAAAGCATTAAAAGAAACTGGTATATACGAAGCAAGTACAATTATTGCCCTCGGTGATCATAGCGCTCTAAGTGAGAATAAGGCTATTCAATTAAATGTTCTTTTCCATCAAAAAGGACTCATTTCAGTAAATCAAGATGGCAAATTAACAAATTGGAAAGCTTATTGCCAAAGCTGTGATGGCTCTGCTTACGTATATGTAAAGGATAAAAATGATATCCAAACTATACAAGTTGTCCAACACCTTCTTGAAGAACTCCTTCAAGATAAACAAAATGGAATCGAATTTATCCTTCATGATGAAGGCGCAAAAGAGCGCGGTGCTGATGGAAACTGCCTTTTTATGCTTGAAGCAAGAGAAGGCTATTACTTCACCGAAAACTACACAGGAGAGTTTATAAAAGAAATCTCGGAAAAAGATGTAACTCCCAGTAAAAAATACACGTTCGGTACGCATGGCTATTCTCCAACAAAACCAAACTATGAGACCATCTTCATCGCCGCTGGAAAAGGCATTCGCCAAGGTGCAATTATTCCTTATATGCGTCTCATTGACGAAGGACCGACCATTGCACGGTTGCTCGGATTATACCTTGGTGAAACTGACGGAACTATAATAGAGGATTTACTTCAATTGTAAAGAAATGTGTATCTATGTAAAAAATACGTAAAACTTACCTCTGTTTCTCTTTTTCCTATTTCTATTTTTGTACACTAATGTTAGAACGACTATAAGGAGGAACATTCTATGAAAAAAATGTCCAGACAAGAAAAAAGCTGGATATTGTATGACTGGGCCAACTCGGTATACTCGCTCGTCATTACAACTGCACTATTTCCTATTTATTTCAAAGCTGCTGCAAAAGAAGCAGGTCTATCTGGAGCAACTTCAACAGCTTATTGGGGATATGCAAATTCTCTCTCAACACTTTTAATTTCTATTCTCGCTCCTATTCTCGGTACAATTGCCGATTATAAAGGCTTTAAAAAACGCTTTTTCACATTCTTTTTTGGACTCGGTATTATATTTACAAGTATGCTAGCTGTTGTTCCAACATCACAGTGGTATTTACTACTAGGCTGCTATATGCTCGCTTTAGTTGGATTTGCTGGAGCAAACATTTTCTATGATGCATTTTTAGTAGATATCACAACAGAAGATCGAATGACCCGAATTTCAACTCGTGGTTTTGCATTAGGCTATATCGGAAGTACAATTCCATTTATTGGATGCCTCACTCTAATTATCCTTGCCCAAAAAGGAACAATCCCATTATCAGTTGGTATCGCCAGTCAAATTTCCTTTGCAATTACAGCTCTTTGGTGGGGATTATTTACGATTCCGATGCTCAAAAATGTGGAACAAACGCATTATATTGAACGGCACCCAAAACCGATCACAATGAGTTTTAAGCGCTTAGCTAATACATTTAAAAATATCCGTCAATATCGCACTGTATTTTTGTTCTTGCTTGCTTATTTCTTCTACATTGATGGCGTCGATACAATTATTACAATGTCCACAGCTTATGGCACAGACCTTGGTATTAGTGCGACAAACTTACTTATTATTTTATTTGTAACACAAATTGTCGCTTGTCCATTCGCCTTGCTGTATGGGAAACTATCTGAAACGTTCAAAGACAAGAAAATGCTTTATGTCGGTGTTATTATTTATATCATTATTTGTGCATACGCTTATTTCTTAAAAACAACACTCGACTTTTGGATTTTAGCAATGCTTGTCGCAACTTCTCAAGGCGGAATTCAAGCGCTCAGCCGCTCATATTTTGCAAAGTTGGTACCGAAAGAATCTGCAAATGAATTCTTCGGATTTTATAATATTTTCGGTAAGTTCGCAGCTATTATGGGACCCGTATTAGTCGGTGTAACAACTCAGTTAACAGGAAGAACAAATGCTGGTGTACTAAGCATTATCGTTTTATTTATAATCGGCGGATTCATACTAACACGAGTACCAGAAAATGCGACTTCTGTTACACCACCTGCTCCAAAATCGGAAACACTATAATAGAAAATGTCCCTTTCTGCATGCAGAAAGGGACATTTTCTATTATTCTATCGATACCTCCCACTACCATATATATCTATTTTAATTTCCCGACATCTAAGTCGTGGTTATGAAAAAAAAAGAAGTTCTCCACTCGTTTTCTCCTTCTGTTTTCACATGGCATGGGGTAAAAAAGACACCGACCGCTCCTACCCATGGGCGGATGCTCTCTCCCACCTAAAAGGAATGGTTTTATGTCGGTCTTTCAATCCGTATTTATATAAAAACTCTACTGCTTATACAAAAATAATTTATCAACCGTTGTCCCTAATACTTCAGCTAAACGAAATGCCAGAGCTAAACTTGGATCATATTTATTATTTTCAATTGCATTTATCGTCTGTCTCGATACTTTACATTTATCAGCTAATGCACCTTGTGAAATATTATTTTCAGTGCGCAATGCGTAAATTTGGTTTTTCACATCTTTTCTCCTAACCTGTAAAATCATTTTTACAACATCAGTATATATTTGGTACATATAGTTGTCAAAAAATCCCCATATAAAGTGAAACTTTAATCAGTGGGGGTCTTACTGCCCGTTAATGCGGGATAAAAAAGGAGCATGAATCGCTCCTGTTCTAGTAGAATTCCTACACCAAAGAATCCGTAACCCCCTTTTGATTTGCATCCTCTTTTTTATTTCTAACTTCTTCATTTATTCTCATACGTAAAATTGGTAAAATCGCGAGTAAAATAAGTGACATCGCTATACAAAATACAATAATAATTGAAGTCGCTTCTTTTAATCCCCCAGCTAGTGAATTTCCAATTAGCATAGTTCCCATAAAAAGCGGTAAAATTGTACCATTTACACGTCCTACCATATTCTCCGGTACAAGCTGAATCATAAGTGTTCCAACAACAATGTTCACACAAGCTAAGCAAATTCCCGTTCCAAACCGCATCAAACTAGTAATCCAAAATGATGTAGACAGTCCTTCTACAAGAAAAGACATAGCCAAAACACCCATACCAAACACAAACATTTTTTTCGGATTCACTTTTGAAGCAAAGACTGCTGCAACGACGCCTCCAATGAGCATACCTATTCCATCAGCAGCTGCTAAATATTGAACAGCCTCCTTCTCCATTCCCAATCGTTCAATAACAAGAAATATTTCTAATGGATTTGTTAATCCTACTGCTAATCCAATAATTGCGAAAGTAATTGTAATCATACATAAATTTTTTGTTTGAAGGACATACCTCCATCCCTCTTTTATATCATTCCATAATGAAATACCCTCAGTTTTCTCTTTTTCTATCCATCTTGGTAAAAACGAAAGAGTAATAGCCGATAACACAAACAATCCAATTAAGCTATATAGTGAAATAAACAACCCAAGCTGTGTATAAACAATTGATCCTACAACTGGCCCAAAAATCATAAATAGTGACTGTAGCGTTTGGTTTATTGCAATTGCATTTGCAACATGTTTTTCTTCTACGTAGCGTTTAAATATTCGTGACGATGAAGGCTGAGAAAATTGTCCAACAACCGCTGAAACAAGCGCTGCAAAAAATATAGCCTGCCAATAATCCATTTTTAACAAGAACACAATTCCAATAATAGATACCATACTCAGCATATCCCCTACTACCATCGTTCGTTTCGGATTCCAACGATCTGCTAACGCACCACCAATGAATGAAAAAACAAAAATGGGTGCGTATTCCATAACCGATAATAATGAAACTGAAACGGGATCATTATTTGTTCGCTCCATAACGAAATACAAAAGTGCCATATTTCGAATCCAAATTGCAAACTGCTGTAAAATATCAGACGCCATAACAAGCATAAATGCTCGATTTTTAAATAAAGATTTCATACTATCTCCCCTTTATAAACCGACCGTCCAGTCTAATTTAGTATGAAAGAAAAGCTGCTGATTTAAGATTCAGCTGCCATTCCTTGTAGCAGTACATCTATTGCCTTCTTGTAAATGCGTTTCATTTCTGTAGAGTCTAGCTCATAATAAAGTACCCCAAGCCCTGATAATAAGCCATTGACAATGTACATAAGATCCCTGGTATCTCCTTGACGGAATTCTCCAGATTTTATACCTTCTTCAATTAATTTTTCAAAAACACCATATGATGCCCTTGCTAAAACCAGCATTTCATCCAGAGTTTCTTTGCTCACAATTTGACTTGTAGAAAACTCTTCCACGGCACTAAAAATAGGCTGTTGTATATCTTCCACGTGGTACTCTGCAAGCCCATATAATTTTTCGGTACTCGTATGATAATGCTTTTCTTTTTCATTCCACTTTTCAAGCCAATCATACGTATGTTGTTTTACTACAAATAAAAATAATTCTTCCTTGCTTTTAAAATGATAATAAATGCTACCTTTACTACGTTCAGTAATTTCACAAATATCTTCCATAGATGTTGCAGCGTATCCTTTTTGTGAAAATAACTCTTCCGCTTGGTACGCTATTTCTTTTTTTATCTCTTCTGCACTCTTCCTCATGTTCACACCTCACCAAACCGACCGTTCAGTCTAATATTAACAAATATAAACCCTCTTTTACAAGAGGTCATATTCCTTATTTAGGAAAAAGTATTCTCAAACCATGTTCGAAGTGTATGAATAGCTCCAACCTTCAAACCAAGTTTAACAATAAATACTCCTCCTGCAACTAATAAAAATAAAGCTACCTTCCCTTTATTTTTAACTTTCGGCTTCTTCTCCATGTTCATTCCCCTTATAACATCATATATTCCTTATTTATTAATACACTGCATTTAAACAAACGTTTGTTTAGCTGATTCTATACGGATTCAAGTCAACTAATCAAACGTTTGTTTAAAAAGAAGTACGCCCATAAAGAGCGTATTTTTTTAATCTCCACCTCCGCCACAGCTGCCGCCATCACCACCTGAAAAACCGCTATCTCCTCCAAACGAACTTCCACAATCATGTGAATTATCGCTATCAGATCCTGCAAAGAAAAATGGTGTAGAAGTAGCCGTAGTGGATGTACTATCACCAGTACCTGATTTATAAAGATTTACTTTCCGTTTATTCGATCTAATTGATTTTACAATCATTCCAATTAAAACTAAAAATAATAATGCCGCTATTACAAATCCCATATGAAATCCCCTTTTTATTTTCCGAACATTTGTAATCTTCGTTCTATATTCCCTGAGGAAATAAATCGTGACTCACAAAGTATTTCTTTTTCTTGATGAAATAATAAAACTGTTGGTGCTGTAAATACTAAATACTTCGCTGAAATTTCTTTCATATCCTCCAATGAAACTACAATATTTTCCATATTTTTATAATGCTTTAACAAACGATTTACCTTCTCTAACATCACATCACGCCACAATTTCCGGTTTTTATGAATAAAAGTAATCATCCTTGTTCTTCAATATATGCTATTAATTCTTCTATTACATATTTTTACTATTATTTTACACGAAAAATTTAAATGATACCACGATATGATATCTAAAAAAAATTAGGTCTCAATTTTATTTATACCTATATTCCAAAAAATAAAAAAGTGCGGTACCTCTTATATTAGAGCTACCGCACTTTTTCAATCTTTCTTTAATTTTCTCGCAATCCCGTTCCCTAGAGATTGTAATCCTTGAACAAGAATAATTAGGATAAAGACTGTTGCATACATCACTTCTGGCTCATAACGCAAATGACCAAATCGATATGCTAAATCTCCAAGACCACCTGCTCCTACAAGTCCAGCCATCGCAGTTGCACCGATTAATCCAATCGTTGCGATGGTCAAGCCGAGCACAAGCGATGGACGCGCTTCTCTAACCATAACGTGCCAAATAATTTTTATAGTAGAAACTCCCATCGCTTGATACGCCTCAATTACACCACGATCCACTTCTAGTAAAGCTGTTTCCATTAAACGTGCAATATAAGGAGCTGTAAATACAACAAGCGGTACAATCACACCTTTCACACCAATTGAAGTTCCCATAAGCAGTTTTGTAAACGGTAGAATGAAAAATAATAGAATAATAAATGGAATAGAACGAATGACATTAATAATTGTATTAAAAATAGGATATACGATTTTATTCTCTAGTTGACCACCAGGCCTTGTTAAAACAAGTGTTACTCCTAGTGGCAATGCAATAATAATTGATATAAGTAGTGAAATTGATGTCATTTGAAACGTTTGAATCGTTGCTTCCCATATCACGTTACTCCATTCATCCAAAAAGGACTTGTTTCCCATACTCTTTCCTACCTCCTTCTACGATGATTCCTTGTTCCTGTAAAAATACTAAAGCTCTATGTACCTCGTTTTCTTCACCTTGCATATGAACAACGAGTTTACCGTACGCTTCACGCTTTAATTGTGTAATATTACCAGATAAAATATTGGGATACACTTGGAATCGCTTTGTAGCAACAGCCAATGCTGGTTCTCCTGAAGAGTTCCCTATAAACGAAAGCGTTACAATCTCCCCAGTGTTTTTTAGCTCTTTCTGTACCTCTTCCGGAATTTTAGCTGCAAAAGCGCTGTTTACAAATTTTTTCGTGGTTACATGTTGCGGATTTGTAAAAATATCCTTTACTGTGCCGCTCTCAACCACAGCCCCATTCTCCATTACAGCAACTCGATCACATATACGCTGAATTACATTCATTTCGTGTGTAATTAGCAAAATCGTAATACCTATTTTCTCATTGATCTCTAGTAGCAAATCTAAAATAGAATCTGTTGTTTCTGGGTCTAATGCACTTGTCGCTTCATCACTTAGCAAAATTTCTGGTTCATAGGATAGTGCACGCGCAATCGCAACACGCTGTTTTTGACCACCAGAAAGCTCACTTGGATATGCATCTTTTCTATCAAAAAGGTCAACAATACGTAAATATTTTTCTACTCTTTTTTCAATTTCAGTTTTTGGAATCCCAGCTAGACGTAAAGGTAATGCAATATTTTCATAAACATTGACTGTTTTTAATAAGTTAAATCCTTGAAAAATCATTCCGATTTTTTGTCTCGCTTGCGCTAACTCTTTTGTAGATAAAGTTGTTAAATCTTTTTCATTTACAATTATATTTCCTGTTGTTGGTTTTTCTAATAAATTTACACAACGGATTAATGTACTTTTACCAGCGCCACTATATCCGATGATTCCAAATACTTCTCCTTTCTCTACTTTAAGAGAAATTGGTTTAAGAGCTTCAACCTTACCTTTTTTTGTTGTAAATACTTTGGATACATTTTTCAGTTCAATCATTATAGTCAGCTCCTACCAAGATGGCAAAACAGAACCATCGAATTTTTTCTCGATAAACTCTTTAACTTCTTTAGATTGATAAGCTTTCTTTAATTTTTTTACAGCTGCATCATCCTTATTTCCCGTACGAACAACCACCCAGTTTACATATGGTGAATCTTTTCCTTCACGGAAAATAGAATCTTTAGCTGGATTTAGTTTTGCACCTAATGCAAAATTCGTATTAATCGCCGCTGCTTTCACTTCATCTAGCTGCGTTGGTAATTGTGACGCCTCTAATTCAACAATTTTCAAATTCTTCGGATTCTCAATCACATCTTTTGCAGTTGCTTTCTCGGTTGCTTTTGGATCAACCTTTAAAACACCTGCTTTTTCAAATAATTTTAATGCCCGAAGTTCATTCGTTGGATCATTGGGTACAGCAATTGCATCTCCATCTTTTAACTCTTTTACATCTTTCAGTTTTTTAGAATATACTCCCATTGGGAACGTTACCGTTGAAAATACTTCTGTCAATTTCATATTGCGTTCTGCTTTAAATACATCTAAATAGGATTTCGTTTGATAGCTATTCACATCAATGTCTTTTTCGTCTAACGATACATTTGGTGCTACATAATCATTAAATACCTTTAAATCAACTTGTAGACCATCTTTTTCCGCCACTTCTTTTACTTTTTCAAAAATCTGTTCATGTGGTCCACCTGTTACACCAACTGTAATCTTTTTCTCATCTAGCGCTTTTGCTTCCTTCCCCGAATCAGCACTACATGCGCCTAATAACAATACCGTTCCACTTACAATACTTAACAACAACTTTTTCATATACAATTCCTCCTTATATATATCTGTTCTTAAACAAAAAACACCTCTCAAATAAGAGAGGTGTCGAATAGACAAAATAGGCTCCTCTCTTATCTTCCAAAACGAAAATCGTTTTGCAGGAATTAGCACCTTAGCTTATAATTCATAAGCTCGGTTGCCGGGCATCATAGGGCCAGTCCCTCCGCCTCTCTGGATAAGAGTATTTGTATTAAATTTTTCAAAAACTATGGTACTAATAGTAAATCTCACAAAAAATTTTGTCAATAGGATTTTTCTGAATATAATTTATTTACGAATAATTGATTTCTTTCTTCTAATTATCTATTTGGTAGTCTCTAGACGTACTGAGCAATAGCTATGTACAAAGTATCCTTATCGTTAATATACTAGAACAGCAAATACTTTATATAAACAAACGAAAAGAGGTTATACTGTATGCAAGATAAACATGCTATACAAACCCTACTATTATCTCAGATAGAAAAACTCTCTCAATCCTTTCATTACGATTTTTTATATGAAGAGGCACAACAAGGAACACTATGCCAAATACTTTTACGAGATGATAACGGCTCCATCGTAGCAACGCCACTTAGTTTTCATATGTTGATAAACGAAGTTGCTGGTAAAGGAGAACTTGTTTTTTATAACGACCATGGTGAATTTCATCGACAAAAATTTGATATTTATACGGAAGACAGTATTGTTAAATTACTATTATTCATTCAAGAACGACTACAAGTAAATCAATAAATAATATGAAAGCAGCTACGTAACATGTAGCTGCTTCATGATCTTCATACTAAAATATTTTATGTCTTGCCCATTACACTCCTAAATAAACGGCTCTCTTATTTTTTAGTAACGTTCATTTCCTCCAGATTCCAAACTCTCGTCACCCAAGATTCATAAAAAGAAGGTTCATGAGAAACGAGTAAAATTGTTCCTTGATAGTGTTCTAAAGCTTCTCTCAATGCCTCTTTCGCCTGTACATCTAAATGATTCGTCGGCTCATCTAGAATTAAAACATTACTCCGCATTAACATAAGTTCACATAAACGTACCTTCGTTTGTTCTCCACCACTTAAAAGGCAAAGAGACTGCCGAATATGTTCTTCCTTTAAACCACACCTTGCTAAAGATTGACGAACTTCTTTTTGCGTCATATCTGGACGACCTGACCATACTTGCTCAAGTGGTGTAACTTCTACCCTAAATTCTTCTTGAGCAAAATATGCAGGTTGTACCCGTTCTCCAATATGAACTCTCCCACTTAATGGTTCTAATTGTCCTAACAACGTTTTTAGCATTGTTGTTTTTCCAATTCCATTATGACCAACAATTGCAATCTTTTCGCCCCTTTTCACTTGTAAATTAAGGGATGGAAACAATGGCTCCACGTAACCAATTTGAATTTGCTGTGCTTGTAATATGCGGCTCACAGGCTCAGTGTGAATCTGAAAATGAAAACGCGGCCGTGGTACATCGTTATGTTTTCCAATTTTTTTCATTTTCTCCAATACCTTTTCACGGCTTTTTGCCTGCTTTGCTTTTCGAATTTTATTTTTTTGAATAAAACTCTCTAAATTTGCAATTTCCTTTTGTTGTCTCGTATAAGCCACTTGCAATTGCTGCTTCTGCAAGCGATAACTTTCTAAAAATCTTTCATAATTCCCCGTATAGCGCTTTATTGTTTGCCCTTCTAAATGATAAATAACATTCGTAATATTGTTTAAAAATGATTCATCATGTGACACAACAATATAGGCATGCTCATACGCTTGTAAATACGCCCTTAGCCAATCTATATGAACTGTATCTAAATAGTTTGTTGGTTCATCTAATAGTAAAACATGTGGCTTCTCTAAAAGAAGCTTCCCAAGTAATAACTTTGTACGCTGGCCACCACTTAATTTTGAAACATCTTTTTTCATCCCTAAGTCTAACAATCCTAAACCAGCTGCTACTTCTTCTATTTTCGTATGAACTTGATAAAAATCTGAACCCTCTAGTATATTTTGTAATTCACCATAGTGTACTAATAACTTATCTAAGTCTGTTTCCTTTGCCATCTTTTCAGCAATGACTATCATTTCACGTTCAATCGCATACAAATGAGAAAATGCACTTTGTAAATATTCCTCAATTGTTGTTCCTTCTTGTAAATCAATGTGCTGCTCTAAAAACCCCGCCTTTACATGCGGAAACCATTCAATCATTCCCCCATCAGGCAAAACTTCTCCTATTAAAAGCCGAAGCAATGTTGACTTTCCTGCACCATTACTTCCGACAAGCCCCGCATGTTCACCTTGTAATAATCGAAAACAAGCATTATATAAAATGGTTTTATCTCCATACGTATGTGTAAGATTTTCTACTGTTAATACGCTCATTTTTGTTCTCTCCTTTTCTTTATAACTAACAAGCCAAATAGGGAGAACAGCAAAATAAAGATCTTATTTAATTGTATATATGAAAAATGGGTAAGGTGAACACACCTTACCCATTACACATTACTATTGTAAAAAAGGATTAAGGTTCTTTACCTGCTGTCTTCAATTTGGCTTAAACTTTAAAAATGGGCAGACTTCTCCCATATCAAGCTAAAACCATTTGAAGAACAGTTGATAAAGTCATCTTATCCTTTCACTCCTTTATAAATCATTATTGTCTTATAATAAGCATGCACCATGCTCTTATATTTTATTCGTTATGAATCTTTTGGTTCCTCTTTTTCTTTTAAAATTCCTTTGGACATTTTCTCCATTGCATACAGACTTGTAAAATCTAAAATGAGTGAATCCACTCTTTGTTCAATCATTTAACCCATTGTTTCTCCCTCTAAAACAAAAAGCTTCTTAACAGTCACAAAAACTGTTAAGAAGCTTTCATTACTTCCTCATATAAGGAGCCAATATCCCTAAAATCTCGGCCTTATCTTCTTTTAACTCAAGAGATGTTAACATTTCCATCGTTCGAGGACGTGGTAAGTTAACCTTTACTTCACCTACAATCGTAGCTGGCCTTTGTGACATAATGAATACACGATCAGATAATAGAATCGCTTCATCTAAGTCATGTGTTACCATCACGATTGTTTGCTTCTCTTGATGCCATGAATCTAAAAGCCAACGATGCACTTCCATTTTTGTAAATGCATCTAACTTACCAAAGGGTTCATCAAGCAGCATAATCGGCTTTTCGCATAAATAGGTACGAAGGAAACTAATACGCTGACGCATACCACCGGATAATGCATCTGGATAATAATTTGCGTATTCAGCTAGACCAAATTGTTGCAAGGCTTCCATTCCTTCTGTAAGTCTCTCTTTCTTTGGCTTCCCATCAATTTCTAATGGAAGAACAATATTTTGTAGTGCTGAACGCCACGGGAGCAACAAATCTTGTTGCGGCATATAACTTACAATATCCTGTTTTTGAACAAGGGTATCGTTATAGATTACCTCACCACTAGTTGCCTCTTCAACACTCGCAATCAGATTTAATAACGTGCTTTTTCCGCAACCACTTGGGCCTACAAACGAGACAAACTCACCTTCTTGTATAGAAGCACTAATCTTTTCTAGTACATTTTTCCCATCAAATGCTTTCACAACATCTTTTATTTGTAATCCGTTCATTTTTCGCTTGGAAGGAACTCGTTTGTAAAGGCATCTTTTACATCAATTTTCTTTTTAATAACTTTGTTATCGTGTAAGAAATTCATATAATTCGTCCAAACTTCTTCCTTCTGTACTCCCCACGCTTTCGCATCGTCTTGATACTTCGTACTTAACCATTTTTGGCTCTCCTGTACTAACTCTTTATTAATGTCCGGTACATTTTTAATTAAAATATCAGCCGCTTCTTTTGGCTCTTTAATTGCAAAGTTATATCCTTCTGCCGTTGCGTTCATGAATTTTTTCACAAAATCTTTATCTTGCTTTGTATGCTTTTCACTTGTAATAATGACAGGACTATAGAAATCTAACGCTGGATCTAAATCTTTTACCATGATCGTATTTAATTCTTTTCCTTGTCGTTTTGCTTCAATGCCATCCCAGCCATAATAAATCCATTCAAAGTCTGCATCGCGGCCAATTGATTTAAAGAAATCTGTTTGTCCAAGAACAACCTTTTCTACTTTACTAAAATCAGCTTGATGCTTATCCATAATTGTTTTTAACGTCGCTTCTTCTGCTGGTGCACCCCAACCGCCGTAGCGCTTACCTTCAAACCCTTTCGGAGAGGTAATATTATCTTTTTTCAGTGATGCAAATGCAGATGTATTATGTTGAATAATTGCTCCAATTGAAACAACCGGTATTCCTTCAACACGAGCTGATGTTACGTTTTCTTGATAACTTACACCGAAATCAGCTTTTCCTGATGCAATCATTTGCTCTGCCGATACGTTATCACCCGGCTGAATGATTTCTACGTCTAAACCTTGTTTTTTATAGTAGTCTTTCGTCTTTGCTACATATAAACCAGTATGGTTTGTATTCGGGAACCAGTCTAAAACAACTTTTACTTTCTTCCCTTTATCTGTACTCTCTTCTTTCTTCGCCGCATTACAGCCAACAACACCAGCTGCAAGTATTGCAGCTAGCATCACTTTTAAGCCTTTTTTCATTTTCTGTCGTCCTTTCTGTATATCCATGGTGCTGTTAGTCTTGCCATAAATTCTACGATAAAATACAAGAGCATTGTCACCATGACAATAATTGCTGCAATACCAAATACACGAGCTGTTAAAAAGGATTTTGTAGCTCTTGTGAGCATAACTCCTAATCCTTCGCTCGCACCAAGCCATTCTCCAATAATCGCTCCCATTACGCTATATGTAACCGCAATTTTTAATCCAGAGAAAAAGTATGGAAGCACGGCTGGAAATTTTACCTTCTGATAGATTTGCCATTTCGTCGCACGCATTGTTTGTAATAACTTAAGCATGTTCTTATCTACTGTTTGGAAACCTTCTAAAATACTCAAGGCAATCGGAAAGAAGCAAACAAGAATCACGACCATCACTTTCGGCAGCATCCCATACCCAAACCAAATAATGAATAAAGGTGCTAGCACAACAATCGGTATCGTTTGTGATATTACGAGTAACGGATTAATTAAAATGCGAAATAACGGAATCACATCCATAATAATTGCAATACTCGTTCCAAGTAAAATCGCAAAGAATAATCCGATGATAACTTCTTGTAGTGTTTGCATTGTATTTGGCAACAATAAATCTTTCATTCCAATCAGTTCCTGTACAATAGTAGAAGGCTTGGGTAAAATCCACGGTTCAATTCGAAATAATGAAACAGATCCTTCCCATATAGCAATGAGAAGGATAAGCCAAATCGTTGTAATTGTTATGTTAGATCGTTTCTGGTTTTTCATATTCATCACGGTACTTCCAAACTTTCTCATCAATCGTTACACCTGTACTTGGACGATAATGAATTTTAATAGAAGTAATAACCTCTTCTGCTCCAGCATCGACACAAGCTTGTTGTGCACGTTTAATCACGTCAAGAAGCATGTCTAATTCTCCTTCTAGTGTTGTTTCCATCGCACCTACTTCATAACGAACACCCGATTGTTGTACGACTTCAATTGCTTTATCAACAACGGCATACACATCTTTCGTTTTTGCTTGTGGTACGACTGAAAATGAAATTGTAACTTGTTGTGACATCCGAAAATCCTCCTTGCAAAATATGTTTTGTAAAAAGAAAAGGCTTTCCTACAAAATACGTAGGAAAGCCTTGTATGCAAGTTATTATACAACAACATCTGCTTACATCACTTTAAGTAACTCCCTACGCTGGCATTATCCAGATCAGGTTGAGGGTCGATGCTTACTTACATCCTCTCAGCCAATTGGCTCCCCGGTCTTAATTCGTTTTCATTGTAGCATGATTTATTTTTTCAAACAAACAAATCCACATTTTTTTCATAATATGATACCGCTCATAAACTATTGGTCATATATTTTCAAAGAAGCTGGTGCCTCAAAACTTGGTAAATGGCATTTTTGGCTCTTAAATATCGGACTACCGATTACGATGATTGCACTCGCTCTTGAGATTTATGGCTACCATGCAGCTATACCTTTTGTTGCTGGTGGAAGTATTCTTGTTGTTCTTGCTATTATCATTTTTGCTATTAATATTTTCACACAAATTAAAGAATCTCTAAAATAAGTCTCTTTCATAAGAAAAAAGCAGAAATGGATGAATTCGTTTCTGCTTTTTTCTTTGCAACACATTTACTATACGTCCATTATTTCTTATTTATATATTAAATTAAAGTAATTGTTTTTCCGAAATAATGTCACAAAATATAGTGAATGTTACATTTTATGTGTTATATAATAAAAAGGTTGATTTAACAGGTTTTTATTTGTTTAATTTAATAATTGGCATTCAAATTAAATTATTCAAAAATATCTTACCATATAGATTTCGGAGGTGTTTCATCATGTTTTGGCTACAATTTATTACCTTATTACTCTGCATTTTTATCGGTGCACGCCTTGGTGGAGTTGGACTAGGGGTAATGGGTGGAGTTGGTATGGCAATACTTGTATTCGTATTCCATTTACAACCTACAGCTCCTCCTATTGACGTTATGCTGATGATTTTAGCAGTCATTACAGCTGCAGGTGCCTTACAAGCTGCAGGTGGAATGGATTACCTTGTTCATCTTGCAGAAAAAGCACTTCGTAAAAACCCGAAGCGCATTACATTTTTCGCACCTATTGTGACATATTTATTTACATTGTGCGCTGGAACTGGGCATGTTGCCTATTCCGTACTTCCCGTTATTGCAGAGGTATCACGTGAATCAGGAATTAGACCTGAACGCCCGATGTCAATTGCCGTAATCGCTTCGCAACAAGCAATTACAGCAAGTCCAATCTCTGCTGCAACTGTGGCCCTGTTAGCAATGCTAGCTGATTATAAAATTACATTGTTAGATATTTTAAAAGTAAGTATTCCTTCTACTTTCATCGCTTGTATGCTAGCTGCTTTCGTTGCCAGCAAAATGGGTAAAGAGTTAAATGAAGACCCTGAATACTTGAAACGATTAAAAGAAGGAATGATTCCTAAACTTGAAGAAAAGAAAGAATTTATCGGTGCAAAGGGCGCCAAATTATCTGTTGTTCTCTTCTTATTTGCAACTATTTTTGTTGTTCTTCTTGGTTCATTCGAAGCACTTCGTCCAGGATGGATGATAGACGGAAAATTAGTTCGGCTTTCAATGCCAAACACAATTGAAATGGTAATGTTAACAATTGCTGCTCTTATTATTATCTTCTGTAAGCCAAATGTAGAAAGCATTGTATCTGGAAATGTCTTCAAAGCCGGCGCTACAGCCGTTGTTGCAATCTTCGGTATCGCTTGGATGGGAGACACATTCTTCAATGGAAACTTAAGTACGATTCAAGGATCGATTCAACACCTAGTAACAAGCGCACCATGGTTATTCGCTATTGCGCTATTTATCCTATCTATTTTACTATATAGCCAAGCTGCAACAGTACGTGCTTTAATGCCACTCGGATTATCACTTGGTATTTCACCAGCACTTCTTATTGCCATGTTCCCTGCAGTAAACGGTTATTTCTTCATTCCAAACTACGGAACAATTGTTGCTGCGATCAACTTTGACCGTACAGGAACAACACGTATTGGTAAATATGTATTAAATCATAGCTTTATGATTCCTGGTCTGGTTGCGACATTTGCTTCCATTGGAATTGGGATGCTACTAATTTCAATTATGTTTTAATATATAAAAAGCACAAACTTTTTCTGAATAAAGTTTGTGCTTTTTTCATTTAATCAAACGTTTGTTTAAATTCTTTATTCAATAACCTCTACATTATATCCTTTCTTCTCTATCGCGCTTAGCACTTTTTCAATATGGTTTTTATCTTTCGTTTCTAACGATAAATGGAGCTGTGCATACCCAGGAAACACCTTTGTTCCAATTCTCTCTAAATGAATATGTAATACGTTCGCTTCAAAATTTGTCACAATTTCAAGTAAGTGTTGCAAATGTCCTGGTTTATCCTTAATTGTTGTCGCAATGTGAACAAATCGACCAGCTTCAACCATTCCATGTTCAATAATACGAGTGATAAAGTTTACGTCGACATTCCCTCCACTTAAAACTGACACAACCTTTTTTTCTTTCACAGGTACTTTTTGATATAGTAGCGCCGCTAATGAACTAGCACCGGACCCCTCTACTAATAATTTATTGCGTTCAAGTAGCATTAGCATCGTTCGTGCAATTTCCATTTCATCCACACAAAAAATATCATCTACGTAGCGCTCTACAAGCTGAAAAGTAAGCTCACCTGGTCTTTTTACCGCGATTCCATCTGCCATAGTCGGTGAAGATTCTACTGTAATTACTTTCTTTTCTTCAAAGGATTGCTTCATACCTGGACAGGCAAGCGCTTGTACACCATATATTTTTACCGATGGCTTCTGTTCTTTAATCGCCATCGCTATACCTGCAATTAAACCTCCGCCTCCAACAGGACAGATTACTGCATCTATATCATCAAGCTGCTGCATAATTTCTAATCCAACTGTACCTTGACCAGCAATGACAGCCTCATCATCAAACGGGTGAACAAACTTCGCTCCCGTTTGTTCTTTTAAATCAAGTGCGTAAGCTAAAGCATCGTCAAATACATCACCTTGCAATTCCACGTGTGCTCCGTATCGCCTCGTCGCTAGCACTTTACTAAGCGGGGCACCTTTTGGCATCACAATCGTACAAGGAATACCGAGCATATTACTAGAATAGGCAACTCCTTGTGCATGATTTCCAGCAGATGCTGCAATAACTCCATTTTCTAGTTCTCCTTTTTCTAAAGAAACCATCTTATTATAAGAACCACGTACTTTAAAAGAGCCGGTTTTTTGTAGATTTTCAAGCTTTAAATACACTTCATTCTTTGATAATTCACTAAATGTACTTGAATAATCCAGTGGTGTCATATGTACAATGCCTTTCATTTTCTCATGAGCAGCTATAATATCTTGTAAAGAAATCATATGTTCCCCTCCGAAACGATATATGTTCACACATATTAGTTTGAGCCGCACACTTTGTTTTATACGACAAAAAACCATTTCTTCAGATTAGAAATGGTTCTTCCCATATATCAACGATTTTCACTATTTATCCCGCTATTCGCGGACAGTAAGACTCCCGCCTCAAGATTCAGAGAGAAACGAGGAAGATAGGTGGGAGATTAACTGCCCGTAAAAGCCCAATTGGTGAGGGATGATAATCAGTGTGGGATGAAGACTCCCCACTAATTAAAGTTTCACTTTATCATTAAAAATACCTGTCAGTAAAGACGTACTTTCATAAGGCGAATCCGCTAAACTAATGGTAGAAATAACAGAAACTCCATCAGCCCCTGCCTCTATAACAGAGGCAGCATTTTCAACTGTAATTCCTCCAATACCAACAATCGGGATTGTAATTCCCTCTTCTCTAAAATAACGTAATCCTTTCGTTCCTTGCACCGCTTTTGTATCTTTCTTCGTACTCGTCGGAAAAATAGGTCCTACTCCTAAATAATCCGCCCCATTTGCAATGGCAAAGCGTGCTTCTTCTATCGTATGAGCAGATACCCCAACAATTTTATCTCCCATTTTTTCACGAACGGATGTAATTCCTTCATCATCTTGTCCAACATGAATACCATCTGCATCTAATTCAATTGCTAAGTCTACATCATCATTCACGATAAATGGAACATTATATTCTTTACAAAGTGCTTGTAGCTGCTTTGCAAAATGGACTCGTTCTTTGCCAGTTAAAGCTCCTTCACCCTTTTCACGAAATTGAAAAAGGGTCACTCCACCATCTAGCGCTTCTTTCATTACTCGTAATGGATCCTTTTGGCAATTGTTACTACCCATAATAAAATACACTTGCAATAATTTGGACATTTGCTGTTGATTAATGCGCGCCATTTCCCTCATCCTTTCTTACTGCACCTCTTGGATATTTCCATATTGTTCAATATCATCCACAGTAATGTTTGCTAGCTGATTCAAAAATTCGATTTGGAAACTGCCCGGTCCTAGCTCCACGGTTTTTGCAGCAGCGATTTCTGCTGCTACCCCATAAAACGTTAATGCAGCAACTGCTGCTTTCACATAATCTTTTTCAACCGCTGTAAATGCTCCCATTACAGAAGTTAACAAACATCCCGTCCCTGTAACTTTCGTTAAGATTGGATGGCCGTTACGAATGATAAAAGTTCGCTCACCATTTGTTACAACATCTTCTTTTCCGGTAATAACCGCGACTGTATCTAGTTCATCTGCTGCTTGTTTCGCAATTCCTACAACATCTCCATCTCCATTTCCAGCACCAACATCAACACCTTTAATTTCCCATTTTTCATTGATAACATTAGCAATTTCCGCTGCATTCCCGCGAATCATTGCTAATTTCACTTCACTTGGAATATGTCTTGCTACTTCAGTTCGGTAAGAAGTAGCTCCAGCACCAACTGGATCAAATAATATTGGTACATGATGTGTATTCGCAGACTTTCCAGCAATTAGCATCGCTTCTACTTCTTCAGGACGAAGCGTACCCATATTTAAAACAAGTGCTCCTGCAATGCTAGCCATTTCAGCCACTTCTTCTTTTGCATACGCCATAACTGGTGATGCTCCTACTGCAAGTAAACCATTGGCCGTAAAATTTGTCACAACAACATTTGTAATATTATGCACAAGTGGATTAGACTCTCTTACTACTTCCACTACTTTTGCGATTTCTTGTAAATTCATTCTTTTCATCTCCTAATTTAGTAATGGGAGATACACAAAAAGACACTTCGCGTATGCAAAGTGCCTGAATATGTGCTTTTACACTCTCCCTACGCTGGCATTATCCAACAGGTTCAAATGGTCAACGACAGATTAGCCGTACTCTCAGTTTGCTTCCGCAAACTCCCATGTGTTTTCTTATTCATCTAATTCAGAGTCTACTCTTATTCTCTTAAAATAACAAGTTACACGTTTTTGTCATCTTAATATGTAAGTACAAATTGAAAAAACGATAAAAACCCTTTTTTAGGTGGGAGAGAGCATCCTGCCATGCATAGAAGCGGTCAGGTCCTCTTTTAGCCCCATGCCAAGTTCAAACAAAATGAGAGCGGGTCACTTTTTGTTCTTCGGAGCAGCGACTTATATATTGAAAAATCAAAATGGATTTATATATATAAAATAGTGATAGGAAATTAAAATCCCTACCACTATCTTTCATATTATTTTAAGCCTTTAGATACTTCTTTCACCATTTCTGATACAGACTCAAGTCCGCCACCAGATAGGTACCAGTAGTTTGCATCTAAATAGATTACATTGTTGTTTTTCGCAGCATTTGTTTTGTTAACAAGTTCATTTTCAACTACTTGTTTCGCAGAAGATTTACCACCAGTAACAACACCGCTATCGATTACGAATAAGTAATCAGGGTTCTTTTCGAGAATATATTCAAATGATACATTATTACCATGAGTAGATGCTTGAATCTCTTTATCCGCAGGAATTACTCCAAACACATCATGGATAATACCAAAACGAGATTCCGGACCATACGCACTTACTTTACCGTCATTTGCTTTAATAACTAAACCTTTTTTGTCACTTTTCGTAGCTTTTTCATTTAATGCTTTTACATCCTTTTCAACTGCTGCAATTTCTTTTTTCGCTTTATCTTCTTTTCCAAAGATTTTTGCTAACATTTCTGTGTTGTCTTTAAATGATTTCATATAATCTTTAGTATCATGTTCTACATAAATTGTTGGAGCAATTTTTGAGAATTCTTTATATGAATCAGCTTGTCTTGCAGAAATAATAATTAAATCTGGTGCAATTTCGTTAATTTTTTCAAAATCTGGCTCTTTTAAACCACCAACGTTTGTATACTTTTTATCTTTATATTTAGAAAGGTACTCTGGTGTATTCTTTTGTGGTACACCAGTTACTTCAACACCTAATTTATCTAATGTATCTAAGGAACCAAAGTCAAATACGACAACTTTTTTCGGGTTAGTTTTAACTTTCGTTTCTCCTAATTTGTGCTTAATCGTCATCTCTTTTGATTTACTTTCACTCGCTTCTGTCTTCTTCTCAGAAGAAGCGTTATTGCTACATGCTACCGCGACGATAGCAAGCATGAAAGTTAATAGTAGCATCGCTAATTTCTTCACTTCAATCACCTCTATAAATTTTTTAAAATTATTTAAATCGATAGCAAGCTAGTACTATCAAAATAACTTCCTCTTATGAAAAATAAATACAAATATTATTTCCCGCTATTTCTTCAATATGAATATCCATATCATAAATATCCTTCAAAACAATCGGGTCAATGATTTCATTTGTTGCTCCCTCTTTCATTACTTTTCCATCTTTTAAAGCAACAATATAATCAGAGTAACAAGAAGCAAAGTTAATATCATGGATTACAATTACAACTGTTTTACCCAGTTCTTCAACTAAGCGTCTTAGCACTTTCATAATTTGTACGGAATGCTTCATATCTAAGTTGTTCAATGGCTCATCTAGCAAAATATATTCTGTATTTTGAGCAATAACCATAGCGATATATGCCCTTTGCCGCTGCCCACCACTAAGCTGATCTAAGTACTTATATTGAATATCTTCAAGCTCCATATAGTTAATGGCTTCCTCGATATGATTCCAATCTTCTTCGGACAGATTTCCTTGTGAATACGGAAATCTCCCAAAACTAACTAATTCCCGAATCGTAAGTCTTAAATTGATATGATTCGTTTGCTTTAAAATAGAGATTTTTTTGGCAAGCTCATTACTCTTCCATTCGCCAATTTCTTTATCCTCTATATAGATTTCACCAGCATCTTTTTGTAACAGCCTACTCATCATAGAAAGAACCGTACTTTTTCCAGCTCCATTCGGTCCGATAAAAGATGTGATTTTACCTTTTTCTATTTTAATAGAAACATCTTCAACAACATTGTTATTTCCATATTGCTTTGATATATTTCTTACTTCTACCATGCCTTGCTCTCCTTTAATAGAAGATAGATGAAGTATACTCCACCAACAAAATTCACAATAACGCTTAAAGTTGTATTAAATTCAAACAACCTTTCAACAATTAATTGTCCCCCTACTAGGGCAATAATACTAATAAAGATAGAACCTGCTATTAAATATTTGTGCCTGTATGTACGTAAACATTCACGCGCAACGTTTACTACAAGTAATCCTAAAAATGTAATTGGTCCAACTAGCGCTGTAGAAATAGAAACTAGAATTGCAATTACAATTAAAAGCTTTTTCACAACTTTATCGTAATCTACACCTAAATTAATAGCCTCTTCTCTTCCTAGCGATAGTACATCTAATAACTTCAGTTCTTTATATACGTAAGCGAGAACTAATAGAATCCCAATGATAGACGTTACAAGTAACTCTGTTCTCACGTTATTTACACTTGCAAACATTTTCCCTTGTACAATTTGAAACTCATTTGGATCAATGAGTACTTGCATAAAAGAGGATAAACTTTGAAAGAACGTTCCAAATATTAATCCAATTAACAATAAGAAATAAATATTGCTTCCTTCTCTCTTAAAGAGAAATTTATAAAGAAACAGTGAAAAAATAACCATTAAGCTTACTGATACAAGAAAATTAACATTTGTATTCATCATTGTGATATGTTTTGAACCGAATACAAACACTACAAATGTTTGCATAAACATATAAAGTGAATCTAGACCGATAATGCTTGGTGTTAAAATACGGTTGTTACTAATTGTTTGAAAAATCATAGACGAAAACGCAATTGCTCCGCCCGTTATAACCATTGCCAACAATTTCTTACCTCTTCTTGGCAATGCATAATCTAATGTATTCATATTTAAGTTAATAAATAAAAATATCCCCATGGCTACAACTGATGCAATGGCAAGCACTGCCAACATTTTTTTATGACTTGTTTGTTTTCTATGCTGCATATGCGTTTCTCCTCACCAATAAATAAAGGAAGATTCCGCTTCCAATCACTCCCACTGTAAGGCCAATAGAAATCTCGTACGGATAAATAACGACGCGGCCAAGTATATCGCAAGCAAGTACAAAGACCGCTCCTAGTAAAGCAGTATGAGGTAAACTATTCTTTAAATTATCTCCACGATAAATAGAAACAATATTCGGAATAATAAGCCCTAGAAATGGAATCATACCAACAGTCAAAACAACTAATGCGGCGATTAAAGAAACGATAATTAGTCCGATATTTAGCACTCGGTTGTAATTCATCCCTAAGTTGGCCGCAAAATCTTCACCCATTCCAGAAACTGTAAATCGATTTGCATATAAGAAGGCGATAATGACAAGTGGGATACTTAAATATAAAATTTCATATCTTCCTTTCATCACCATTGAAAAATCCCCTTGTAGCCATGCAGAAATGTTCTGAATTAGGTCGTATTTATAAGCAAAGAATGTCGTTATAGAGCTGATAATGTTCCCAAACATAATTCCCACAAGCGGGATAAAAATCGCATCCTTAAACTTAATTCTCTTCAAAATTTGCATAAATAAAAATGTACCAGCTAATGCAAAGACAAATGCAACAAACATTTTTTCAAGCGGGCTCGCTGTCGTGAATAGCATCAATGAAACTAAAACCCCTAGCTTTGCACTATCCATTGTCCCCGCAGTTGTCGGGGATACAAATTTATTTCTGCTAAGTTGCTGCATAATTAAACCACTTATACTTAAGCTAACACCAGCAACAATAATACTGATTAGACGTGGTAATCTACTAATAAATACAATTTGCATTTTTTCTTGATTCCAGTGCAAAATATCTGCTAGATTAACCTCTTTTACACCGATAAAAATAGACACAATTGATAAAACAATAAGCATGATAAACAAATATCTCTTTTTCATAATTTCTTCATGGTGCAGATTATGTTCTGTCGCCATCATTTGATTTCATACAGATTATAATCCTATCATTTTATCCCCCTTTGTCTATTTATAAGATAACAGAAAAGAAAATGATTCTCTTTATCAATTAAAGGTATACTCTATACTTTCAATCTGACGTTTTGGCAATAATTAGATTACCTCCTTAATGATAATGAAATTCATTAACAATGTCAATGAATTCCATTATTGTTTATATCGCTTTTTTATTCATATTAGGAAACTTATTATATCTATAGAATTAATAAAAAGCCCAACTTCCCTTTGAGATAAGAAAAATTGCACTTTCTTCTTTTTCTTTTGAACCAAATTTCAATTTTGCCAAAGCTTCCGCTAACGCAGGATTACGCGGCTCATCATCTTGATTTTATTGTTTCATATACTTCGCAACATCGCGTTTTGATACTTTTCCGCCTTGTGAAATAATGGTTTGTCCTTTTAAAAAAGGATAAAGATATCCTACTATTTTGTTATATCCGAAATACTAAAATTTTCACCCTCTTAACTAGTCAAGGATATAGAGTATTTAATTCATAACAAAAGGTTAGAATCTTCGGCATAACTGAATCCGCAAAGGATGTATGCTATATTTAACTTACGGAAACTTGAAAGGATGTTTTAAATATGGCAAAAAGTGTTGTAATTGCTGAAAAACCTTCTGTTGCACGTGATATTGCACGTGTATTGAAGTGTGATAAAAAAGGAAATGGTTATCTTGAAGGTAATAAATATATCGTTACTTGGGCTTTAGGGCATCTTGTTACATTAGCAGACCCAGAAAGCTATGATGTGAAATATAAAAAGTGGAATCTAGAAGATCTGCCAATGCTACCTGAACGTTTGAAATTGACAGTGATTAAGCAAACTGGCAAACAGTTTAATGCCGTTAAAAGTCAACTGATTAGAAAAGATGTTACCGAAATAATAGTGGCTACAGACGCAGGAAGAGAGGGAGAATTAGTCGCGCGTTGGATTATTGATAAAGTTAAAATTAATAAACCTATCAAGCGTCTATGGATTTCATCTGTTACTGATAAAGCAATCAAAGATGGCTTCGCAAACTTAAAGCCAGGTAAAGCATATGAAAATTTATACGCTTCAGCTGTCGCACGTTCGGAGGCTGACTGGTATATCGGGCTTAATGCAACACGTGCATTAACTACTCGATTTAATGCTCAACTAAACTGTGGTCGTGTACAAACACCTACTGTGGCTATCATTGCAGGTCGTGAAGACGAAATTAAAAACTTTAAAGCTCAAACATACTACGGGATTGAAGCTCAAACAACAGATAAGTTAAAGCTAACTTGGCAAGATGGGAAAGGCAATGGTCGTAGTTTTGATAAAGCGAAAATCGATACGATTGTGAAAAAACTCGATAAACAAAATGCCACTGTCACGGAAATTGAGAAAAAGCAGAAAAAATCATTCGCTCCTGGTCTTTATGATTTAACTGAGCTACAACGTGATGCGAATAAAATCTTTGGTTACTCTGCAAAAGAAACATTAAACATTATGCAAAAATTATATGAGCAACATAAAGTACTCACTTACCCTCGTACAGATTCACGCTATATTTCATCTGATATCGTCGGAACACTTCCAGAGCGTCTAAAAGCGTGTGGAGTAGGAGAATACCGTCCTTTAGCTCATAAAATTTTAAATAAGCCTATAAAATCCACTAAAGCATTTGTTGATGATAGTAAAGTAAGCGATCATCACGCAATCATCCCAACGGAAAGCTATGTGAATTTCTCAGCTTTCACAGATAAAGAACGCAAAATTTATGATTTAGTGGTAAAACGTTTCTTAGCAGTTTTATTCCCAGCCTTTGAATATGAACAACTAACATTACGCACGAAAATTGGTGATGAAACGTTTGTTGCACGTGGCAAAACGATTTTACATTCTGGTTGGAAAGAAGTATATGAAAACCGCTTTGAAGATGACGATGCAGTTGAAGATTTAAAAGAGCAAATTTTACCTCGCATTGAAAAAGGCGATACATTAAGCGTAAAACTAATTGCTCAAACATCAGGTCAAACAAAACCACCTGCACGCTTTAATGAAGCAACGTTACTTTCAGCAATGGAAAACCCTACAAAATACATGGATACGCAAAACAAACAACTTGCTGATACGTTAAAATCAACTGGTGGATTAGGTACTGTGGCTACACGAGCTGACATTATTGACAAACTATTTAATTCATTCTTGATTGAAAAACGTGGTAAAGATATTCACATTACATCAAAAGGTCGTCAGTTACTTGATTTAGTACCGGAAGAACTAAAATCTCCTACACTAACTGCTGAATGGGAACAAAAACTTGAAGCTATCGCAAAAGGTAAATTAAAAAAAGAAATTTTCATTTCCGAGATGAAAAACTATACAAAAGAAATCGTTGCTGAAATTAAATCAAGCGATAAAAAGTATAAGCATGAAAACATTTCAACAAAAACTTGTCCAGACTGTGGCAAACCGATGCTTGAAGTAAACGGCAAAAAAGGTAAAATGCTTGTATGCCAAGACCGCGAATGTGGTCATCGTAAAAATGTATCCCGTACGACAAATGCAAGATGCCCTCAATGTAAGAAAAAACTAGAACTTCGCGGTGAAGGAGATGGGCAAATCTTCGCATGTAAATGTGGATATCGCGAGAAGCTTTCTACATTCCAAGAGCGCCGCAAGAAAGAATCAGGAAATAAAGCAGATAAACGCTACGTGCAAAAATATATGAAGCAGCAACAAAAAGAAGAAGAAGAGCCATTAAATAACGCACTAGCAGAAGCATTAAAAAAGTTAAAATTTGAATAAAAAAAGTTCCTACCGCTCTCGGTAGGAACTTTTTTTAATGAATAATTTTACTTCCTTTTGCATTCTCAACAAATTTCTCACTCGACTTGTTAATCGGTGTTTTCAGTACCAATGCAAGTACAAGCATGATTACCACAAAGACACTTAACACGAGAAGATCTCTTATCACAATATCCCAAAGCATTCCGCCCACTGTTTCACGAATCACGCTAATTGCATATGTGAACGGTAAGAACGGATATATCAATTGGAAGAATTTTGGAAGCATTTGAATTGGGAATGTTCCGCCTGATCCAGCTACTTGTAGTACGAGTAAAATGATTGCCATCGATTTCCCAATGTTTCCGAAAACAGAAACGAGTGAATACACGATACAAACAAAGACTCCACCAATGAATAAGCTGAATAGAACAAACCAAAACTTATCAACTACATACGTACCAAGTAAGAAAATATCTCCCATCGATACGATAAACGCCTGTGCAAGACCTATCGTTAAGAATGTTAAAAAGCGTCCGAAGTAAATCTCATGACTCTTATAATTTGCCTCTGGCTCATGTACTTCTACTGTTAATAATGAAACCATTAAAAGTGCCCCTACCCATAATGCAAGCACTGTATAGAATGGTGACATCCCCGAACCGTAGTTTGGCATCGCAAATAATTTATTTTCTTTTAAATTTACTGGATTTGCAAAGTAATCACTTTGCTGTTCAACATCATTTTTCAATAACTTGATGATATCTTTTATATCTTCTTCCGATTCAAATTTACGAATTTTATCTGCTAATTCTTTAATCTTTTTCTCAGTAGCTGGCATTTCTGCTTTAATATCTTCAACTTTCTTCGTACCTTCTACTAAGCCTTTTGATGAATCTTCAAGCAGTTTTTTTACATCTGGAAGCTTTTTATCTGCGTCGTTTAAAAGCTTAGATGTATTTTTTGACGTCTCTTTTGTACGTGCGATTGCTACGTTAAAGCTTGGAACGATTTCTGAATCGTAACGAGCTAAGAAGTCTCCTAATTGTGCTGAACCATTTTTCGATGCTTCATTAATGCTTTCAATTACATCTTTTGTAGGTTTTTGCCCATTGTTAATAAGTGTAACCCCTTTATTTGTTGCATCCACACCCTTTTCAAGAGCACTTTTTACTTTATTTAATTTTGCAATTCCGTTATCAAGATTTTTATCACTGTTTACATCAGCTAAAACCTTGTTTGCACTCTCTAGTACAGGAATCATATCATCAATCATACTGATACCTGCTTGGAATTGGCCATTTAAGCTGTTTAAAGCTACTTTCGTTGAATCTAGACCATTAACACCTTTATTTTGCAAGTCTTCTTTTGCTTTTTGAAGGTCAGATTTAGCATTCTCAATACTATCTCTTGCTTTATTATATTCAGCCTTTGTTTTTTCGTATGTTTCATTTATTGTATTAGTTGTTTGATCTTTAAGCTGACCTGCTTCATCTTTAATTTGTTCAGCAGTGCTGACCGCTTTTTCATAATCCGCTACAAAAGTTTCATTATAATCTTTTTCAGCTTGATCAATTAAACCATTTACTGCATTTAATTTTTGATTAACAGCATCTCTCACATCTTGTTTTACTTCTTGACCTGTGCCAATAATATTTACAAGATCTTTAATACCATTGTTTGCATTCTCCATACCATTTTTTAAATTAGTTAAATGATCTATTCTCTTTTGGAAAAACGTTTCTTCCTTATTTGGTGCCGCTTCTTTAAGTTTAGTCAACACATCGATAAGATAAGAAACACCGTCAGTATGACCTTGCAGATTATCGGAAGCCTGGTTGAGTTCTTGCTTCGCTCTCTCTGGATCAAACTTTCCATTTTGCAAGCCATTCATAACGCCTTGTGCATATGCAGTTCCCGTACGTGCTGAACTCAACACATTGTTTACCGTTTGATTAATATTTCTGGCAATATTTTTATATCCCTCAGTATTCAACTTTGGAAGATCTGGAAGTTGTGGCATTGCCGGGAACTCTGGAAGTTTAGGCAGCTGAGAAAGATCTGGAAGATTCAAGTCAACTCCTGGATTCATTAAGAAATTAGTAAAGGCTGTTGCCTTATCCATGCCATCTTTCACCACAGTTAAGTCGTTCCGTATCGCTCCAGGAGCATCTTTTAATCTTTGGTCATTGTTTGCAAAGAATTTATCTAAGTTTTTCAGCGTTTCCTGTCCGTCATTAATCACGCTTTCCACAACCGGTAAATCTTCTTGTGCAACTTTCACAAGATCTTGTGCTCTAGTCGCATCATCTAACGCTGTATCCACAAGTTTATACATTTCTGGGAACTCTGCTTCTAACTTAAATACAAGATCCTTTACTTTTTCAATACTTGGTAAGTTTGTTTCTAAATCGATTCCAAGGTCATTGAAGATTTCAAAAATCTCACCGTTTGCTGTTTTAACGAAGTTTTTACTGATTTCTTCTGTTATACCTGATGCACCTTTCGCTGTAATTTTCGGTGCAATGGCATTGACCTTTTCATTCACAAAATAATCAAGTTCTGGTTTTTGTGGGTTATCGCTAATTACCGTTGCAATTTTTTCAGAGAAATCTTTCGGAATCGTAATACTTGCATAATAATCCCCGTGTTCTACTCCATAAATTGCTTGCTTTTCATCAACAAATTTCCATCCCATATTTTTATTCTTTTTGAGCGAATCTACAATTTCATTCCCGATGTTAATATCTTTTCCCCGTAAATTTGATCCAGCATCTTGGTTGGAAACTGCAATTGGAACATCTTTCGTGTTCCCATATGGATCCCAGGAAGCTTTAATGTTAAACCATGCATATAACGATGGCAAAATCATAAGTCCTAATACAATTACAATCGCAGCCCAATGTTTGGCTACATTCCGTAAGTCTGTCGTATAAATACGCCATATCTGTTTCATATAAGCTATCACCTAATTATATATTTTTCCTTCTTTAGAAAATGATGCATGCATTTTGCAATTATATCATTTTCCTCATCGTGGATTAAACGAAAATGTACTATTTTTCCAAACGAAACACTTCACTTACTTCATTATATAACGAAGTCGATAAAGTATTCATACAAAATGACCAAATCGGTTTTACATTCAGTAATAACAAATATATAGGAAATGTCATAAAAAATACAAGTATTTTATCTTGGAAATACTTGTATTCACAAAAAAAATCCTCATAGCGCTTACATTGCTATGAGGATTTCTTCTATTATTATATATCTAATTGAACTTCTACTCCGAAATGATCTGAAATAATATTTCGATTTATACCATTGAAAATGACCTTTGAAGAAATAACTGTTTTTGGTTTGTTACTTAAAATAAGATCAATTCGTAAATTTTGCTTATTTTCATCCCAACCAGCAATTTTTCCTTGTACAGTTGTTCCTTCATCTTTTTTAAAAGCTAGTTCATATGTGTCATAAAGCCCTTTTTGCATGAGATAATCGTATCCTTCTCCTTGTAAACGGGCATTATTATTAAAATCGCCCATTAAAATTGAAAGTTCGTTTTCATTCACATGCTGCGTTAAACAATCCACTTGGCCTTGAAACGTTTCCTCCTCATCATTCCACCACCCAAGGTGACATGAATAAAACGTCATATTCTTTCCTTTATAAGAGACTGTTGCACTTACAATTTTACGTGCTTTCCAATAAGAAGTATCCTTACTTTCTGATACAAAGAAAGAATCTTGTTTCACAATAGGATGTTTCGTTATGATAGCTGAACCTTCTTCATATATGTCATAACCAATATGCGAGTAATCCCAAACAATATTGTAATTTCCTGAACCCAACTTCTCAAGCTCTGCAAGTAATACAAGGCCAAAGTTATCCTTTTTCTTATTACCGCATACATTTTGAGCTTTTATAGACTGACTAACCTCTTGCAAGGCAATAACATCGTAACCTTCTTCTTGAATCGTTTTAGCAAGATGTCTTATTTTTTCTATTTGATTCTCTTCTTGCCAAGAGTGGCAGTTTAAAGTGAGTAATTTCATTTATTATGCACCTAACATATCTTGGATGTCTGATTTCAACACATCAGCTTTCGGACCATATACCGCTTGAACACCTTTGTCTTTTACAATGAGACCTAAAGCACCGTTTTGCTTCCACTGTGCTTCTGGTGCAACAGCTTCTAAATTTTTCACTGTTACACGTAAACGTGTCATACAAGCATCTACATCCGCAATATTATCTTTTCCACCTAAAAGTTCAATAACCTTTGTTGCTAATGAACCCTCTTTTACATTCGTTGTGCCTTCTTCTGATTCATCTTCATTATCAATATAGTTCCCTGCACGACCTGGCGTTGGTAAATTGAATTTTTTAATTAAGAAATTGAATAATGTAAAGTTTAAACCGAAGAATACCGCTGACACAACAACAAAGTTAATTAAATCTCTTGTTAACCCCGCATTTATCATCATTGGTGTACGTGTAATTAACTCAATAAATCCAAATGCATGAACACGTAAGTTAATTAAATCCGCTAATGCAAATGCAAGTCCTGTTGTAATCGCGTATACAATATATAATACTGGTGCAATAAACATGAACATGAATTCAATTGGTTCCGTTACACCTGTTAAAAATACTGCTAATGCTGCAGATAAGAACATTGGTTTATATTTTGCACGTTTATCTTTATCGACATTACGGAACATCGCAAATGCAATACCAATTAATGATGCAGTTGAACCAATAACTTGCCCAACTTTGAAACGAGCTGGAACAACATTATTTAATAAATCGTTATATGCTTTTGTATCCCCTTTTGCTAACAAGTTATTTAAATCAGTAATCCATGCAAGCCATAATGGATCTTGTCCCGCAACAACCTGACCAACTTTTGCTCCAGTTAACATCGTATATGTTCCACCAAGCTCCGTATAGTTCATAGGAATCGTTAACATATGATGTAATCCGAACGGTAATAGTAAACGCTCTAATGTCCCGTATACAAATGGTGCAACAATTGGTGCACTATCTTTAGATGCTGCGATCCAGCGACCAAACTCATTTAATCCGCTTTGGATAAATGGCCATAAAAGTGATAAAGCAATCGCAGTAACTGTAGACCATACAATTACAACGAACGGTACAAAGCGTTTTCCGTTAAAGAACGCTAATGCTTGTGGTAATTTATTATAGTTATAGTATTTATTATATAAGGTAGCTCCTAAGAACCCTGTAATAATCCCTACGAATACTCCCATGTTCAATGCTGGTGCACCAAGTACAGAAGTGAAATAATCCTTTACAAGTAAATCTCCTGCTAATAATGAAGAAACTTTCGCTTTTGAATCCGTTAACATTTCAGCGTTAACACCAAATATAGCTCCCGTAATTCGGTTCGTTAAGACGAATGCTAACAGTGCTGCAAATGCACCACCTGCCCGGTCTTTCGCCCAAGACCCCCCAATTGCTACTGCAAATAAAATATGCAAGTTTGTAATAATTGCCCAACCGATGTCTTCCATTACTCTAGCAATTGTATGTACTGCATTTACATCCCCAGCAGACATACCAATTAGCTTACCGATGGAAATCATTAAGCCAGCAGCTGGCATAACAGCTACAACAACTAGCAATGCTTTCCCGAACTTCTGCCAAAAATCAAAAGACGTAATTTTCATCTGTTTTTTCCTCCTCTTTATTTATAAAATCCCTAGTAATATAGATAATAATTTCTTTTTGCCTACGAAAACGATACCTTTTTTAACGCAAACGTTTTCATAAATCTATTTTAATAAAAGCGTTTTCATATTGCAATATAAATTTATTATTTTTCATAAAAAAAGATGCTACGAGAGCATCTTTTTTTATTAAGAAATACGATAAACCCTTGTTTCATAAGGTTTTAAAGTAATTGTAGTACATTTATTATGTTCCGCTACTTCATAGTTATTTAAAAGCAAACGTTTGCGTTCTAAAGAGAATGTATCCTCATTATACACAGCATTTTCTTTAGATATATTACTAATCACAACAACTTTTGCATCATTTAACGTACGCGTATACGCATAAACCTGCGGATCATTCTCTAAAATCAAATCATATGTGCCATAATTAAATACATCATGCTCTTTTTTTAGTGCAATCATCTTTTTATAGAAATTAAAAATAGAACTAGTCTCTACTTGCTGCTTTTGAACATTAATTTCTTTATAATTTGGATTCATTCCAAACCACGGTTTCCCTGTTGTAAAACCAGCGTTTTCTTCATCATTCCATTGCATTGGTGTACGTGAATTATCACGACAAGATGCCCAAATAATTTCCATCATTTCTTGATGTGATACGCCTTCTGCAATTTTCTCGCGATATAAATTCTTAATTGCTACGTCATCATAATCTTCAATATTTTGGAATTGAACATTTGTCATACCAATTTCTTGTCCTTGATAAATAAACGGTGTTCCGTGCATAAAGAAGTACATTGCTCCTAAAGCTGTTGCACTTTCACGCCAATACTGTTTATCATCTCCCCACGTAGAAACAATCCGTGGTTTATCATGATTTTCAATATACAACGCATTCCATCCCTTATTTTCTAAACCTTTTTGCCACTTCGTTAACACCTTTTTCAGTTCCACAACATCAAGTTCCTTTTTCTTTTCTGCATCCCATAAACTTAAATGCTCAAACTGAAATACCATATTAAATTTACCGTTTTCTTCTCCAACCCAAAGATCAGCATCTTCAACTTTGACACCATTGGCTTCCCCAACAGTCATAATATCGTATTTTGAAAATGTATTCTCCTTCAACTCTTCTAAAAGTGGCTGAATTCCATTTACATTCATATGTTTATCAAAAGAAGGCACATACTTTAACCCTTTTGGATTTGGCATGTCTTTTAGGCCTTCTTCTTTTTTGATATGACTGATTGCATCTACACGGAAACCATCAATTCCTTTATCTAGCCACCAGTTTACAGTATCATATAAAACTTCACGGACCTGTGCATTCTCCCAGTTTAAATCTGGTTGTTTACGTGAGAATATGTGTAAGAAATATTGATCTGTTACTTCATCATATTCCCAAGCAGAACCGCTAAAGATACTTTCCCAATTATTTGGCTCTTCTCCATCCTTACCATCGCGCCAAATATACCAATCACGTTTTGGATTATCTTTAGACGAACGCGATTCAATAAACCAAGGATGTTCATCACTCGTGTGATTAATAACTAAATCAATAATGAGCTTCATACCACGTTTATGCACTTCATCTAGTAATTCATCAAAATCAGCCATTGTACCAAATTCATCCATAATGTCTTGATAGTCACTAATATCATAACCATTATCATCATTCGGTGATTTATACATTGGACAAATCCAAATTACATCGACACCTAAATCCTTTAAATAATCAAGTTTTGTAATAATACCTTGTAAATCTCCAATACCATCACCATTGGAATCCATAAAGCTACGTGGATAAATTTGATAAGCGACAGCTTCTTTCCACCATGTTTTATTCATAATAATTCTCTCCTTTTGCATCCATCTTAAAAATTTATGCAAACGTTTTCGTAACACTATCATAACAAAATATAGAGAGTTTGCAATGAGAAATTTCATCTTATTACTAAATATCTACTTTTCTTTAAGAAACAATACTCCATTTCATTAACCTTACATATTTTTATGGTGTACATACTTGGTGGGAATTTCTCACTCCCCTTTATCATTAATAAAGTGAAACTTTAATCAGTGGGGGATTCTTCATCCCCCACTGATTATTAGCCCTCACCAATCGGGCTTTTACGGACAGTTGGTTCCCTGAATTCTGATGTGTGGGTCTTAATTACAAATAAAAAGTCATCCAATTTATGCCCGATTATTCGCAACATTTTGGATGACTAAAGTTTACTTTTCTTTTTCATTTATAATTCTTTCTCCTAATAACAAACCTCATTTTCATAAACTAATTATCTGTCTTATGATTTTTATTTAATGACCGCAATTTAATATTTGGTGCTTTATTTTTCACTACGACGTCATCATAAACAACTGGAACTTGAAACTCAAATTGCTTTGTTTCATGTCGCTGTAAGTAAATAGGTGTTGGTACCTGATAACTCTTTAATTTTTGATTTGCATCTTGATATAAAACAAGTTGTAATGCTTGTGAATGATTGCGATAATTTTTTAAAGTGACGACGCAATTTTGTTCAAAATTATCCCCCTTTTTCTCCATCGTACATTGGCTATCCTCTTTTTTGTATTCAATTGCCTCTAGTCCTTTTTTCCCTGTGTAATGCCATGTTTTATCAAGAGTTTGAAGTATTTCATTTAAAGTAAATGGCATTATGATAATCAAGACACTCATACACACTACTTTTATGTTATTTAGCTTTTTTAACCAATTAGAATCCTTCTTTTCTAACCACTTTATAAGAAATAGAAAAGAAATTGCTTGTAATGCAAAAGAACAAATCCAGATATTCGAAATCTTATACCCCATATAAATATATGTATCTACTGGAATCCCGTATGCGTGAAATAATTTTTCTCCAATTAATTCATTATCATTTGGCATTTTTATTAATAGTAATACTCCGACACTGTAAAAAATGGCTACTAATCGATCATATTCAATCCGAATCATTCTTTCTCCCTTCTCCTTTGTTTTTTATTATCGATTTTAGCTAACATTATCGGAATATACAGTCTTTTTATAGGGAATAACATAAAAAAGTTCCTTATAAATATATAAAGAACTCTATTAATATACAATATGAAGTTTTCACATCGAAATTTCCTCAAAGTACGTTGGATTATGTATAGTAATTTTTTTACCTAGAACCGTAACAATACTATCATTTTTCAATTGTTTTAATACACCGCTAACAGTCTCTCGAGATGTTCCAGATATCTTTGAAATTTCAATTGTTGTAAGTGGACATGCGATTACAATTTCCTCACCATCTTGTTCTCCTAAATCATTCATTAAATAATTTAATGTCTGGATAACACGATCTTGTGCATTTGGGATTGTAATATTTTGCACCCGATTTTCGTTAATTTTTAATATAGAGGATAACTGCTGAACAACGTACATTAGCTGTGTCCGACTTGCTTTTACCATATCTTCAAAAATCACTGTAGGAATATAGTAAACATCCACATCTGTCATTGCTTCCGCTGTATAATTATATGCATTGTCTGTAAACATACCACCATAAGGGAAAATAGAAAGTCGCTTTACATAGTCTTCATATAATAAATTCCCGTTTTGATTTACTCGCTCTAACTTTACAAAACCATCTAGCATAAAATAAATTCTTTCTCTTGAATCACCTTCTAAAAATAAAAACTGACCTTTCTTATAAGTTCGCCAATAAACAAACTCTGATAGGCTTTTTAATTTTGTATCTGTTACATGAGAAAATAATTCAAACTGCTTCAAGTCTTTAACTACGTTCCGTCTGTTCATAAAATTCCTTCTCTCTTGCTATATATCGGAGTGAAACATCGAGAAAGCGTATTCAATTTTATTTTATCACACTTAACTTACACAGCTTTTGTTTATCATGAATACTTTATGAACGTTTTATCCAAAAATTAACAAACAAAAAAAGAATGAAGTTGCTACCTCATTCTTTTTGAAATTACTAGTAATAGAAGAGCTATGTTTATACACAAGCATATACGTCCTGCTTAGAAATAATCGTACCAGCTTTTTCTTCTAACGCTTCATATACTTTTTCTAATGAAGTAATAATTGTTTTTCGCTTTGGATCTGCATTTGCAAAACTAATAGCAGCTTCAATTTTTGGAAGCATACTACCTGCTGCAAATTGTTTCTCCTGTATATACCCTTCTAATTCATCGACTGTAACAGCCTCTAATCTCTTTTGATTAGGCTGATTAAAATGCACATAAACATAATCAACTGCCGTTAAAATCACAAGTGTATCAGCATCTACTAGTTCTGCTAACTTTTGAGCTGCAAAGTCCTTATCAATGACAGCTTCAGTACCTTTTAACCCTTCCTCAGACTCAATAACGGGGATTCCTCCACCTCCAACAGCAATGACTATATTTCCACCTTCAACTAATGAATTGATTACTTTATGCTCGTGAATACTCACAGGCTTTGGTGATGGAACAACGCGTCTCCATCCTCTTCCTGCATCCTCTTTAAATACAGCTTTTGTTTCTTCCATTAACTTTCTTGCTTCTTCTTCTGTATAGAAAGGCCCAATTGGTTTTGTTGGATTTCGGAATGCCTCATCCTTTTCATCCACGACAACACGTGTTATAACCGTGGCTACTTCTTTTTTTATTTTACGCTTTTTCAAAGCCTTCTCAATTGCATTTTCCATCCAATATCCGATCATCCCTTGGCTCATTGCACCACAAGTATCTAACGGCATTGCCGGTGTTTTTTCCGTATCTGCTGCTTTTTGTTGCAATAAAATATTACCTACTTGCGGGCCATTTCCATGTGCAATAACAATATCAATGTTATTTTCCATAATTTTAACAAGTTGTTCTGCTGTTCTTTCTAATGCTTCTTGCTGCGCCTCGGCAGTAGCATTTCCAGATTGTATAGCATTTCCCCCTAGTGCAACTACGATTTTTCTTCGTGTCATATTTCAACCCTCCAATTAATTCAGTTTCACAAAATTTTATAAAGTGATACTCCCTGTAATTAATCCATAAATCGCGAAAAATGCTAAGGCACCAATAGCTACAGAGGATACCAGTTCCACACGTGTAAATATTTGTTTTGGATTCGTTTGCTTTTGAACATTGTAAAAGATGAAAATACCAGGTGCATATAATGTCATTGTTAGTAATAAGTAATCTAAGCCAGCTGCATACACTAACCAAATTCCATAAATACTTGCTACCAAACCAATGATTATATTTTTTGTTCGATCTTTTTCTTTAGATTGTAAACTGTGCTTAAATTGATAGAATGCTGAAAAAGCATACGGAATTAAAATAGCAGAGGACGCGAGAGAAAATGCAAAATGATATGCTTGATCTGAAACAACAAATGTTAATAAGAAAATTTGAATTAAACCATTTGTTATCCATAATGAATTTATAGGAGCTTTGTTTTTATTTTCTTTCGCAAACCACTTTGGAAACACTCCGTCTTTAGCAGCTAAATATGGAATTTCAGATGCGAGTAGCGTCCATCCTAACCAAGCACCTAATACAGAAATTACTAAACCTAAGTTAATAAAAATAGCGCCCCATTTTCCGACAACGCTTTCAAATAAATACGCCATAGACGGATTTTTCAAATTAGCAACATCAGCTTGTTGCATAAGACCAAGAGATAGTAATGTAAGTAGGATATAAATGATGAGTGTACCAATTAATCCGATGACTGTTGCTTTCCCCACATCGCTTCGGCTTTTCGCACGACTTGATAAGACAACAGCCCCTTCTACACCAATAAATACCCAAAGAGTTACAAGCATTGTGCTCTTAACTTGACTACCTACTGCTCCCCAAGAAAAGGAACCAGCTTGTCCCCAAAAACCATCTAAGAAAATATCAATATGGAAGGCGAAAATTCCTACAACAATAAAGACAAATACAGGCACTAATTTTGCAATTGTTGTTACTAAATTTACAAGTGCTGCTGATTGTACCCCACGTAAAATTAGCATGTGAACACACCATAGCAATATACTCGCTCCAATAATCGAAGCTACATTTTGTCCACCTTCAAAAACTGGGAAGAAATAACCTAATGAAGAGAATAATAATGTACCGTAAGCTACATTACCAAGCCAAGCAGATAGCCAATATCCCCAGGCACTATTAAATCCCATAAAATTACCAAATCCTGCTTTTGCATAACTAAAAATACCACCATCTAAATCTGGTCTTTTTACAGTTAAATTTTGAAATGATAATCCAAGAGCAATCATCCCAACCCCTGTTATAACCCAACCGATAATAATGGCTCCCGCACCAGCGCCTTTTGCCATATCACTTGCTAAGTTAAATGCTCCACCGCCTATCATGGAACCAACGACAAGAGCTGTTAAAGTAAATAGTCCTAGTTTCTTTTCTTCACCCATTACACTCACCTCTCTTTAATTGCAATAAGAAGAAAACAACAATAGTGAATGATAGTGTCTAAAGGAGGAGAAAGAAGGAAGATTACCTTCCTTCTTTACTCCATATTTCCTAAAGTAGCTGCCATAACCGCTTTAATTGTATGCATTCTATTTTCTGCTTGATCAAATACTTTTGAATGCTTACTACGGAAGACTTCGTCACTTACTTCCATTTCTTTTATTCCATATTTTTCATAAATTTCTTCTCCGTACATTGTTTCCGCATCATGAAATGCAGGTAAACAATGTAAGAACACCACATTTTCATTTCCAGTTTCTTTAATCATTTGCATATTTACTTGATAAGGCGTCAATAATTCAATACGTTCAGCAAACTTATCTTCTTCCCCCATAGATACCCATACATCTGTATAAATTACATCCGCATCTGCAACAGCCTCTTGAACATTACTTGTTACCATTACTCGATCATTATATTTTTTTGCTAAATCAATAACTTCTTGTGCTGGCCATAATGATTCTGGTGTACAAATACGGACTTCCATTCCAACAATTGCACCGCCGACTAATAAGCTATTTGCTACATTGTTCCGCCCGTCCCCAACATAAACGAGCTTAACGTCTTTTAAACGTCCCACATGCTCTCTTATTGTTAATAAATCTGCAAGTGTTTGTGTTGGATGCCACATATCTGTTAAGCCATTCCATACTGGCACACCAGAATTGTTTGCTAAAGATTCTACTGTCGCATGATCGAAACCACGGAATTCAATCCCATCAAACATACGCCCTAAAACTTTTGCTGTATCTTCAACAGATTCTTTTTTTCCGAGCTGAATATCACCTTTACCTAAGTATTCAGGGTTGGCACCTAAATCTGTACAAGCTACTGTAAATGCACACCGTGTACGAGTTGAAGTTTTTTCGAATAAGAGTGCAACATTTTTACCTTCTAAATAACGATGCGGAATACCATTTTTCTTTTTCTCTTTTAATTCTGCTGCTAAATCTAGAAAGTATAATAATTCTTCTTCCGTAAAATCTTTTTCAGCAAGAAAACTTCTTCCTTTTAAGTTTGGTTTAGTCATCAACATGATTCATCCCTACTTTCTCCGTTTTTTATACTAAATATCTTTTCGAACAATCGGCATACTCATACAACGTGGACCCCCACGACCGCGAGATAATTCCGAGCTGAGTACTTCAATAACTTCTATACCATGCTCACGTAATAAAGCATTAGATACATAGTTGCGATCATATGTAACAACTACTCCTGGCGCAATCGCCAATGTATTAGATCCATCATTCCATTGTTCACGAGCAGAAGCGATCACATCTCCTCCTCCGCAAGGGATAAGTACTAATTCACTTAAACCTAACACTTCTTTTAAAGCTTCAGTTAAAGATGTACGATGGGTAATTTTAAGAGTTTCTTCATCCTTTCCTTTTTCTAATATATATATATTCATATTTCCTTTTGGTCCTTGAATAGCTGGGTGAATTGTAAATTTGTCATAATCGACCATTGTAAACACTGTATCTAAGTGCATAAAAGCACGACATTTTGGAATTTCTATTGCTAGCACTTTTTTAATTTTATTTTGGCGACTAAATAAGTTTTTAGCTAAACGCTCAATTGCTTTAGCTGAAGTACGAGCAGATACCCCAATTGCAATTGTTTCCTCATTTAAAATCAGTTCGTCGCCACCTTCAATCGGAAATTTATAATCACGATCTAACCAAACTGGCACATCATGACTTGCAAATCGTGGATGATGTTTAATGATATATTCCATAAACAATGATTCACGTCTCCGTGCCGGTTCTCTCATTTTGTTAATTGTTAAACCGTCACCTATACTAGCTGCTGGATCACGAGTAAAATATAAATTTGGCATTGGATCTAAATAAAATGGATAATGATCTTCCATTAATTCATACAGATGCGTTTTTTTACTAGTTTCAATTTCGTTTTTCCGCACGCCACCCATAATTTTCTGAATCAATTCTTCATTTGAAAAGGAAAGTAAATATTCTTTTAAAGTTTGATGTGCAACATTTACGTCAGTCTGTCCTTCTTTTAAAATACGATCAACAAATTCTTCACGAAGTTTTTTATCAACTAACGCCTCAGCTGCTAGTTTTTCTAAATAAAGAACTTCAACACCCCGATTGCGTAATGTTTGTGCAAAATAATCATGTTCTTTTTGAATAATTGGTAAATATGGGATATCGTCAAATAATAATTGTTGCAAATAATCTGGCGTTAAATTTTCCACTTCTTTACCAGGACGTTTTAATAAAACCGTTTGTAATTCCCCAATTTCTGAAGTAACATGTATCGGATGTTTCATTTGTTGTACCTCCTTTTAAATTTGTTTGATGTCTACAAATACATAATAAACGGTACGTACTTCCTTTCTTGTGAAAGCGCTAACATTTTCAAGTGGAATATTTCACAATTTATTTTTTAAAATAATATATATTTGTATTTTTATAAGGTTTTTTGCTCCATATTTTGCAAAACAGCTATATATTACGTATATATAATGAATAACCCTTTACTAATTCATATTAAAATTTCAAAAAAAGATCCTATTTCTAATAAAAATTAGAAATAGGATCTTCACTTACATAATCAATTTCAATCTTTCTTCTAGAACCTTCCTATCCGATTGTGATCGAGAAATCACAAGGCACGTATCATTTCCACATATACATCCTACTTTTTCTTTCCAATCTAAAGAATCCAATAATACACCAATAACATGGGCATTTCCCGGTAATGTTTTAATGATTGTTAATTGCTCTACACAATCAATTTTCACAACAACTTCTTTTATTTTTTTCTTTAATTTCATATCCGTTTGTAAACTGTCTTCTGAAAAAATCTTATATATTGTTAATCCACTTGCAGAGGTTACCTTTATTAAATTTAATTCACGAATATCTCGTGAAATCGTTGCTTGTGTAACTACTACACCATGTTCTTCTAACAATTCTACTAATTTCTCTTGTGTATCTATTTCACACTCTCTTATCAATTGTTTAATTAGCCGTTGTCTTTTCTCCTTTTTCATAAAAGACATCCTTTCGAATATTATAACTTTATTATATCTTGCTATAATTTCCATTCGAAAGAGATAAAGGTAAATGTTGCGGAAACGTTCATAGTTTATAATTATCCCTCTTATATGATTTCATCCTGGACTATGTCCTGCACGTGCTTGAGAAAGGGGACTTCTGTTGGAGTACTGCTAAAAATTTCTATAGTATCTAGTATGGCAACACTAAATACATACTGCTGAATACACATCCATATGTTTCTAATTTCAATTAAATTTCCCAGAAAAATATACTAACATTTTAATCAGCCTATTCATTCTTCATATACATACTATTTATAATTCAAACACTCTTAAACAAGCTTTCTCATACAATAATAAGAACCAATCTCATATGGAAAGGAACAATATAATGAAAAAAACAAAATTAACAGGGTGCATTGTAACTCCAGAAGATCCTGAATATGATGTAGCTCGCATAAACTTAAATTTAAGTCTTCCAAAGCTCCCCTGCATAATTGTCTTCTGTCAAAATACTCAAGATGTATGCAATGCCTTGAAGTGGGCACGTGAACGTCATATACCATTTCGTGTACGAAGTGGTCGCCATAACTATGAAAACTTTTCCCTTGTGAATCGTGGACTTATTATTGATGTAAGTGAAATGAATCGAATTATAGTCCAGCAGAACAGCTTAACAGCAACCATTGAGGCTGGAGCAGACCTTGGTGCTGTTTATAAAGAGCTGTGGAAATATGGCGTCACATTACCAGCTGGCACCAGCGCCAGCGTTGGAATTGTTGGATTAACACTTGGTGGTGGCATTGGTATGTTATCACGCTTATTTGGATTAACTTGTGATCAACTATTAGAAATAGACATGGTGCAAGCAGTTGGTAAAAAAGGGGCAAGATTTATTCGTGCCAGCGAAAGAGAAAACGCTGATTTATTTTGGGCATGCTGCGGCGGTGGCGGTGGGAACTTCGGAATTGTTACATCTTTAACATTTCGTGTTCACCCCATTCAAAACGTCTCGATTTTTTCACTCACTTGGGAATGGAAAGACTTTATTACCGCATTTCAAGCTTGGCAAAACTGGGCACCTTATATAGATGAGCGTCTTACTTCATCTATTGAATTATTTTCTAAACAGAGAAATAAAATTGAAGTAAAAGGAGAATTTGTTGGTCATCCTTCGGAACTCCTCGATTTACTGGCACCTGTATTACAAGCTGGAACTCCTTCTCTGTTCATAGAAGAAGTTCCTTATATACAAGCAGTTGAATTCTTTAATAGTGGTAACATCCCAGAAAAATTCAAACGTTCTGGTTCTTATGTATATAAGACAATTCCGCTTAAAGGGATTCAAGTTCTAAAGCATTTTCTTAGTCATACTCCAAATTCTTCAGCGAGCGTTTGGCATCAATCACTCATAGGAGCTGTAGAAGACATTGCTTCAAGTGAAACAGCTTATTTCCATCGAAAAGCAATTATTGCTCAAGAATACCTTACATCTTGGAAATGCGACAATGAGGAACAACAAAATATACGTTGGATTAAAGATTTACGAAATGCTATGGCACCTTATACATTAGGTGATTATGTCAATTGGCCTGATATTGATATTACAGATTGGCAAAACACTTACTATGGCACAAACTTTACAAGGTTACGTAAAGTAAAAACAGTATATGACCCTTGTAATGTTTTTCGATTCCCACAAAGCATCCCTCCCTTCCATAAATAAAATATAAATTTCTCTCACTTTTTTATTTTCTTCAAAGCCTCTTTTTATCACCTTACTAACCGAATCATCTTCCTAATTTCACGTTCCCTAGACAATGTTTTTCGCAAAAAATAAAGGGTTTTGGCACTTTATGACTAATAACAAAAATAAGGGGCAACATTTGTAAAATACAAATTTGACTGGGGGATTGGTATGATTCAAGTTCAAAATCTAGTAAAGTCATTTGGTTCATTAGACGTTTTAAAAGGGATCAATTTAGAAGTAAAAGAAAAAGAAGTTGTTGTTTTAATTGGCGCGAGCGGCTCAGGAAAAAGCACTTTACTTCGTTGTCTCAACTTTTTAGAAATGTACGATGAAGGAGAAATTCACTTACAAGGGAAACGAATTAATCCTAAAAGTACAAACTTAAACAAAGTCCGCGAAAATGTTGGAATGGTATTTCAACATTTTAACCTCTTTCCACATATGACCTCATTAGAAAACATCATAGAAGCACCTATTCATGTAAAAAAAATGGACAAAACAAAAGCGAAAGAAATTGGAACCGACCTATTACAAAAGGTTGGATTACAAGACAAAGCAAACGTGACACCTCACCTTTTATCTGGTGGACAAAAACAACGTGTTGCGATCGCACGCGCACTTGCAATGAATCCTAAAATCATGCTATTTGATGAACCTACATCTGCTCTTGATCCTGAACTTGTTGGAGAAGTACTCCAAGTTATGAAAGAGCTTGCTGGTGAAGGAATGACAATGGTAATCGTCACCCATGAAATGAACTTTGCACGGGATGTAGCAGATCGCGTCATTTTTATGGATAATGGACAAATTGTAGAGGATGCACCACCAGAACAATTTTTTTCAGCACCGTCAAATGAGAGAGCAAAACAGTTTTTACGAAACATTTTATAGAGAGGGACTTCACTCCCCACGAATACTTAAACCATTAAAACTCATACGGGTGGCCTAATTGCCCCACCCATGGAAACTTTCCATAGCAATTAAGATACGGCTGTTTAACCCGTATGTGCAGGATGAATATATAGGAGGGGTTTTGATGAGAAAGAAAATACTTACTGTTTTTGCAGCAATTACACTATGTGTATCCTTCGTCCTTGGAGCCTGTAGTAAGGAAACTTCAACAAATGAAGGGAAAGAGTTTCGCTATGCAATGAGCGGCTTATATAAACCTTTTAATTTCAAAGAAAATGACGGAAAACTAGTTGGTTTTGATGTCGAAATTGGTGAGGCACTCGCAAAAAAAATGGGAATGAAGCCTGTTCCAGTTACAAATCCTTGGGAAACATTGATTCAAGGTCTAAAAGCAAAAAAATATGACGTCATATTAGGAAGTATGGCAATTACAGAAGACCGCCTAAAAGCCGTTAATTTTACGAATCCATACTATCGCTCTGGTGCACAAATTTTCGTAGCTAAAAAGAACAATTCCATTTCTTCAGTAGAAGACTTAAAAGGAAAAAAAATCGGTGTTGTAAAAGCTAGTACATTTAAAACACTTGTGGAAAAACATACAGATCAAATCACAGAATACGACAGTGACATTACAGCTCTTATGGATTTGGAACCGGGCCGAGTAGATGCTGTTATTACGGATCAAATGGTTGGTCTTCGTATGATAAAAGAAGGAAAATCAAATATAAAAGAAGCTGGCAAACCATTAAATCTTGAGGAAATGGGAATTGCAATTCGCAAAGATGATAAAGAGATGGTGAAGAAAGTAAACAAAGCATTAGAGGAAATTATTAAAGATGGCACATATGAAAAAATCAGTAAAAAATGGTTTGGAAAAAATATTCTTGGAGAAGAGGAAAAGACAAAATAAAATGATTTACCCTTCTAAAAAACAAATCATTTTTAATCCATAAGCGATGCCCCACCTCAGCCGTGGGGTATTTGCATCTATTTCCTAAAATAAATTCTATATTGAGGTGACGTTGATGATTGAAATTTTCATATCTACATATCCAACATTTCTAAAAGCAATTGTCATGACTTTACAATTAACATTAACTTCATTATTACTTGGTTCATTAATCGGACTTCTATTCGCCTTTTTTCGTATTTCCAATAATAAAATTTTAAATAGTATTGCACACATATATATTGCTGTTATCCGAGGCACACCATTAATCGTTCAAATCATGATTCTTTATTTCGGCATTACGTCTATTATCGTTCTGTCTCCATTTTGGGCTGGTGCCATTGCTTTAGCAATTCATAACGGTGCATATATTACAGAAATTTTCCGTGGCTCCATTCAATCGGTCGATCGCGGCCAATTAGAAGCGGCTCGTTCTTTAGGAATGTCCTATCCACTCGCTATGCGCCGTATCATTTTACCGCAAGCATTTCGATTATCAATCCCACCGCTCGGAAACCAATTTGTCATTGGATTAAAAGATTCTTCCCTTGTCGCATACGTAGGAATGTCTGAGCTTTGGGGATCCGGTTTATCTATAGCTGCTGGAAACTTTAAGCAACTTGAAACATACATTGTTGTTAGTGCCTATTATCTTGTACTCGTCCTTTTGTTTACTTACCTCGTAAATCTCTTAGAGAAAAAACTTCAGCGTAAACAAAGTAATTCTATACAAGTAAATAAAGAGAAAGAAAAAGCAGTCTCTTTATAGGAAGAATTGTAGCAACCCTTTCATCTATTAGATTGAAAAAGGAATCAATGAAAAGTTACTATTACATGCAAAAAAACAATCAAAATACAAACTAAAAAAAGCAAGCTACTTTTTAGGTAGCTTGCTTTTATAGTTAAAGGGTTCTAAATAATCTATTCCAGAATCATGGATTCACTTTTTTGATAGTTTCCTGTTCTTCTATATGCTCCTCACGATATGCAATATTATCAGGGTCTAACCCATTCCCTAAAGAACCATAGAAATGTTCCCTATGAGGATCAACTAATTCACTGCCTTGATAATATACGCGAGGTGTGTTCCAAAGTGCTGCCATTGCTTTCGTCATCGGCATTTCATGATAACGCTCCGGCCACATTTCTTTAATTTTTTCTTTTACTAATGGGTAATACTTAGAACTCATAGCAGGGAACAAATGATGTTCCGTATGATATGAGAAGTTAAAATGCAAAACATCAACCCAGCGCGGCACTGTTACAGATAAACAGTTAGCTAATGGATCATTTACAGGAACAATTGGATTTAAACGGTGATTTGTTGCAATATAGCCCATTACAATAAAGTTTGCAATGAGTAATGGAATCACATAAGCAAACAACCACTTCGTAGGCCCCATAATAAATAGCAAACTAATCCAAACCGTCCATGGCAAAAGAAGTTGAAGCCATACAGACTTCTGATTCGATGACTTAAATTCTTTTATAAAATGAAAGAACATACGAGTTGAATGTATTGTAAATTGAATTGTTAGTGACAGAAAACTGAAGAAAGAACGCACATGCAAGGGCATACGATACACCCATCTTAAAAATTTACTCTTCTTCATCTTTTCAAGTGTTGGCCACGCATCAGGGTCATGTTCTTCATGCTGTGTATGAACATGGTGCGTCGCATTGTGCCATTTTCTCCACAATTTCGGTCCTGTAGATAATGGCATAAATGCAATTGCCCCTAAAAAATCACGAAGCCATGCTTTTCTTACAACTGTTCCGTGCAAGATTTCATGTCCTAAAAATCCAAGTGAAGCAAAACATAACCCTAGAACAATTGCAATTCCAAGATTTGCCCACACATTCAAATCGAATAAACCAATCGCTATTAACCCAGCTACCGCCACAAGTAAATAAGCCAGTCCACCAAACAAACGAGTTGGAACTGGTTTAAATGCTTTTTTTGGCAAATGCGGCGATACACGTGCTGCATACCATCCAAACGTATGAAGCTCCTTCATCCTTTTGCCCCTTTCTTATGCCGCGCTTACGCAACTTGCATAAATCAATTCTTGTTTCCAGATTGATAATACTAGTTAATTACAAAAAGCATTTATAATAAGTAAATCATACTCACTCTATCGTCACTCATTTTCGCTTTTATTATCAATGAAAAACATTTCTCTTTTTACTCTTTATCAACCTTTCCACATGATGAATCATATCAATAGACTTTCCATATTGTCAATAACTTTTATGACCTAGTAATAAAATGTGGTTATATTTTTATAATAATATTTTATTTCACCAAAGGAAAAGCATAGGTTTTATAAGCTTTTATCCATTATATATATAAATACTTTCACATATAAGAAAGTCTGCTTCACTCAAGAAAAGCTTATATATGAACATCAATAATTCTTTATAGAATCGACTGTCATTTAAAATAACCTTATAAAGGAATACTCATTTTTATTATATTAGAATAATATTTATGTTTTGTAAATATTTAAAACTTATTCTTAATTTCTTCTGTTCACTGTACAGTAGTATCTCCTTCTCCTAGATTGAAAATAAGCTACATGAATTTTATATAAATTGGAAAAAATAAGTAGTAAATTATTTTAAAACAGGAGGGACATACGATGACAAACAATTCATTTCCCCAATTTCCAGAACCGTACTGGCGCGATTCTACTTCATTCCCTATTTTCCCCAAGCTATCAGAAAATATAAAAGCAGAAGTTGCAATTATTGGTGCTGGAATTACAGGCATCACAACTGCTTATTTACTTGCAAAAGAGGGCATGAAAGTTGTTTTAATCGATTCCGGAAATATTTTAAATGGAACGACAGGCCATACGACTGCAAAAATCACAGCACAACACGATCTCATTTATGATGAGCTCATTGATCATTTTGGAGCTGATCAAGCGCGCCTATACTATGAGGCAAACGAAAAAGCATTGCAATTTATAAAAGAAACAGTCCGAACAAATAACATTGATTGTGACTTTACTGAAGAGGACGCCTACTTATATACAACTTGCAATGACGGATTACGGAAATTAACAAAAGAATATGAAGCTTATAAAAAACTAAATATTCCTTGTGACTATGTAGAGTCCATTCCACTTCCTATCTCAGTTCAGGGAGCACTTGTTATGAAAAAACAAGCACAGTTCCATCCTCTTCATTATTTAAAGAACCTTGTTGAACAGTTTATTGAAGCAGGCGGAACAATCTATGAGCAAACCACTGCAATCGATATCGAGAAAGGATTCTATCCGCAAGTCATTACAAAAGATGGCCATCGTATTACATGTGGATATGTCGTCTCCTGTTCTCATTTTCCTTTCTATGATGCAAATAGCTTTTTCTTCACAAGAATGTATGCAGAACGTTCCTACGTTCTAGCTATAAAAGCAAAAAAAGATTATCCCGGAGGCATGTATTTAAGCATAGACACTCCTACACGCTCCTTACGTTACACAACAGTAAATGGAGAAAAAATTATTCTTGTTGGGGGTGAAAGTCATAAAACAGGACAAGGAATCAATACAATGCTTCATTATGAAGCATTGCACTCTTTCGCAGAAGAAACATTTGGAATAGATGCAATCCCTTACAGATGGTCAGCACAAGACTTAATTACCCTAGATAAACTACCTTACATCGGCCATATTAATGAAAATAATCCAAATATATTCGTTGCAACAGGTTATCGAAAATGGGGGATGACAACAGGAACTGCTGCAGCTCAACTACTAAAGGACTCTATTACAAAAATAGATAACCCGTATAAAGAACTCTTTGCCCCATCACGATTCCATGCAGATCCAGATATAAAAACATTTGTTTCTCAAAACCTTGATGTAGCAAAACATTTGATCGAAGGCAAGTTAGAATTTGCTCTGCGTAAACCAGAAGATCTTGAAAATGGTGAAGGTGCCGTTGTAAGAGTACATGGAAAACGTGCAGGCGCTTATAAAGACAACGAAGGAAAATTGCATATTGTTGATACGACCTGTACACACCTTGGCTGTGAAGTAGAATGGAATAGCGGTGATTGTACGTGGGATTGTCCTTGTCATGGATCACGCTTTTCAATTGAAGGAGATGTAATTGAGGGGCCGGCAGATAAGCCGTTAAAACGGGTTGATGGAGAATAAAGTTAACTAAAACAAACAGAGCACCAATCTACTGGTGCTCTTTCTCAAATAACATATCCCGAAACAAGCCATTCAACCTCTCAACCTCAATGCCCTTTCCCTTTTCAATACCTTTCACATACTCTTGATAATACTTTATCTGCCTCTCTAAAAATTCATTTAATACGATAATCTTCGGACCAGCGTCTAACTCAACACCATCCTTTTTCTTTAGTAGTAAATCTTCAATTTCATCAAAAAGCTCTTGTTCTAGCGACAATTCAGTAATGAATCGTTCAAATTCTACAGGCGGCAATGTCCCTTTCTCTTCTAACCATTTGCAAGCTAAAATAGGGCGCAATACATAGAAGTACTTTTTCAACTTCACGCTCTCTCCTTGTAGAAATTCACGATAGTTTTTTGAAGCCATATGTAAGTAGTGATACATCGTTGCTTTAGGATCAAAATCATTTTCGCTCATTTTCTGTAGACGCTCTGGAAGATCAGAGTTCTTAGAATAAAAGATTGGAGAACGGATCCATTCTAATAGTGCTGGATTTGATTTTGCAAATAACTGCAGAGCTTTTCTAATATCCCAACCGCTTATATCTAAAGCATCACTAATTGGATACTCAATCACATCACGTTTTTCATTAATAGATAAATACCAGTCTACTGAATGAATGTATACAAATCTAACATCATAATCACTATCTTTCGACTGAAATCCCCATGCACGACTTCCAGATTCGACAGCAAATAAAATTTTCACATTGTTCTCTTTTTCAATTTTCTGTAATTCTAATTGAATTTTATCCCTCATATATATCATCCTCATTTTCTGATCATTTCCCTGGAAATTCGACAAATATAATCTACTTATTATTGGCGTGTTATTCTACTTTTAACATCAATATCTCAGTAACTCTATAGTATGTAACATAACTAAATTTAAAAGGAAGCTGCTAGGCCTTCCCTGGCAGCTCTATAAACATTTCATTTTTGTTGCTCGCTAACAAGCTTTGCAATTCGCTCAAACTCACCCTGAATTTCATTTTTATACATATCTACTTTTGTAAAATCCATCGCAGCAATATAAATCCGTTCTAATTTATCTCGAACTGCTTTTGCCTTCGCTAAGAACGACATTGCTTCACTCATTTTTGTTTTGTATTGAATGGAAACATCCCGAATTTCTGTTGCATATTTTTCATCCGTTCCTGGCGTAACGATGAGATCATACATATCAATAATCTCATCACCTTCTCGCTCTGGAAAATATTCATGTGGCGCGGTGCTGTCAAAGATCGCAAAACCTAATTCTCTTACAATAATCATATCTAGGCTATTTGGATCAAAGCCGCAATGATATACTTCAACTTCAAATCCTTTCTCTTCCGCTGCCCCAGCTAATTTTTTTAACATCGTTGATTTTCCTGAACCCGGGCGTCCTTTTATAAAATAACGATGCGGGATATCTTCTGTTAAATTTGGAACGAAATCAACCGCCCCTTTTGGTGTTGCTGCCCCTAAGAAACGGTGCTTTACCAACGCTTGTTTTCCTTTGTTATCTGCAAATAACTTTTGTATAAGCTGGCTTGTTAATTCATTCGCTTTTTGAAAATCAATATTATTAATATAAATTTTCTCCCAATCATCATGTATAACTAATGCCTCTTTGAAACAAATATATGCTGATTGAAATGCATCGCTTGCTTCCGATATATAACGTACAATTTCATTTTTATGTTTTCGTAATTTCCCTGAGTCCCAAGCAACACCTAGGTTTACGTATTCTTCCACAACTCCAGGTGTTTTTGGCTCAATGACATGTGGTGCTGTTCCATCTACAATTCCTACTTTTAATTTTGGAATAATAATACCATCGATGGATTTATTATCAGAAGAACAATGTAACAGTTCAATATCATATCCTCTTCCAACCCACTCACGCCCAATTGCTTTCATCAATGAGGATTTCCCTGTCCCTGGACCACCTTTCAAAATGAAAAGTCTTTCCAATCCCCTTACATTTTCCTCATATAAACTATAAAAACCTCTCGCGGTATTTCCTCCAGCATAATAATTTAAAATTTTCCCTGTCACTGCCCTCACTCCTTTATAGCAGTCTACTTACATAAGTTACAATATGCACGACGCTTCAATTGGGTGAATACCTATTTTTTTATTCTTGCAACAAAAAAGCAGAGATCATCATTGACCTCTGCTTCGATATTTTCGATTTAAATTAAGAAAAAACTGTTCAATCCGAGGACGAACCCATGCAAAATAATCTTTATCTTTCTTTTTCTTACAAATAATTTCTTTTCCATCAACCATTCCGACAAGCTCTAGTTCCAACAATTGCCTCGTAAATTCTAGAATATTCACTTCTTCTTTTGGATACTCTTCCTTTAGCTTTTCTTCAATTTCTCCCAATAAAAATCCGTCACGCATCATTACAAGTGCATCAATCCAAAGTGGCGGCATTTCATATTTTTCTCCTGTAATTGTATCCTTTACAATATAATTCTTTTGATCTTTTCGAAATTGAATAGTGTGTAAACATACGGTCGAATTTAATGTTAGTTCCATCGTACCACCTCTGTCATAATATCAGCATAGAAAAAAGGATGCATGTGCACCCCTCTTTTTTAATTCACATAAAACCCAATTCAATATAAACATTCATACAAGTAAAAACTACAAACCGGTACATGAGTAATAAAACTACATGTCGATATTTTCCTCCATTATAAACTAAGTTTTTTATAAAAAAAAGCATTCTTGAAGCTTTTTATAAAATGTTTATATTTACACAACAAGAGCACTTTTCTGAAAAGTACTCTTGTCTTTAAATTCTATATAGTTGGCAATGTCACTTCTACTTTTGTCCCTGTGCCAATGTTACTTTTGAATTGAATCATCCCTTGATGCTCTTCAATAATTTTATTTGTAATGATTAAACCAAGACCAGTTCCATTTTCCTTTTTCGTATAAACAGACTTTCCAAGTCTCTCTATTCTTTCGCTATCCATACCGCATCCCTCATCTTGAATGCAAATAAACAATTTTTCTTCTATCGTTTTATAGGCAGAAATTCTCAAATCTTCACCATGCATCATCGATTCAATCCCATTTTTCACAAGATTTAATAAGACTTGCTTTAATTGTTTTTCATCACCATTTATATCAGGTAACGCCTCATCTACTTGTATATGTATTTTTACAGCGTACTGCATTGCATAACTTTCCATCAAATGAACAACATATAACAGAACTTTTCGCATATCACATAATTGATACATTGTTGGTTTCGGTTTTCCAAGTAACATTAACTCACTAACAAATCCATTGATTCTCTCAATTTCCTGCAGCATAATATCATAACTAGCATTATCAGCTAGATTGCGCTCTTTTTGAATTTGAGTAAAGCCCTTTAAAGTCATTCCTATCTAACTTTTACGTCATGTGAAATTTCTAGTAATATTATCCTATATAAAATAGCTATACTATTTTTATTCTAACTTCCTTTCATACCATAACACTAAAAGAGGGAGTGAACAAACTCCCCCTGTTAACAATTACACAAAATGAAACCTTAATCAGTGGAAGCCTCATTCCACACTGATTATTAGTCCTCACCAATCTGGTTTTTACAGTCAGTTGATCCACCACCTAACCTCTTCGCTTTCGCTGAACTTTGAGGTGGAGGTCTTACTGCCCACAAATGGCGGGATAAATTATATCCACTTCACCCGCTCATGAAGCAATCCATCCGTAAATGAATTATCACCCATCACAAAATCTTTCATATAAACATGTAAATATTCACCATACTTACTTTTTGTATTAAGTAATAATTCCTCAACATAATACACACCTGGTGAAAATATATCTAGCAGTAAACTGGACAAACCAGCATAGATTCCGCAACCAACTTGAAAATAAGTCGCGTTTGTCTTATATTTCTGGAAAACTTCACTACTATTCATTACATTGTACATATATTTTTCATTGTCTTCATAGACAAGTAACACACCAACTAAATCTTCTCCGACTATTTCTTCCTCTGCTGGATTAAAAACTTTTCGATTCCAATTCCATAATTTATCCACATCATCTAGATTTTTTCGAATTAAATCTGTTGTATATTCATTAATACGATAAAGAAAACCCACTTCCATATCAAATGTTTTACCAAGAATCAGAACTTCTTCATGTGGCATTAGGCAACCATGAAACTCTTTCTCTCCTAATCTCACTTTATATTCCGAAGCATATACATCCTCATAAAAATAGATGGGCCGATGATGACTCACATACATTGGATAACTTAATATTGCTTCATCAAGAAAACGTTCTACCGCCCATGAAGCATACAGTGTATTAGGTTTTATAAGACTTTGGTCTGCAAAGAAAGAATAATCATGCTCTATAATATAACACGCACGTGGTTTTTTTCCCGGTTGTTCTTTCATAAGCTGTACAACCATCCATTGAACAACACCAGGATTCATTCCCGATCCTATGATAGCTCTTGTATTTGTAAAATTATTTTTTTCCTTTTCAAATCTCGTATAACGTTCTGTAAGCTGAAACCCCTTTAAGCTATCATCCTGATCCACCTGCTCATTCTCCAAAGCTGAATTTACATACGAAATACCTAATTCATTACAACAACTAAGTATACGAATCGTATCTGCTCCGGAAACGTCGATAACTACACCAGCATCCGTTTTCTGCAAATGCTGTTTAAACAGTATTGTATTTTGAAGATCCATTTCATGAAGAAAGAATTTCCCCTTTAAATTCGGAAATAATTCGTCATAATAGCTTTTTTCCTTTTGCTTTATATCAACGAGATGAAACTTTAAATCTTTTATCATAGAATAGATGGGATCGTTTATATTCGCCACAGTTTGATTTAAAACTGCCAATACTGCTTTAGCGGCTCCTCCCCCACTACCAAGTAATGTAATTGAAAAAGAATGTCTAAGCTGACTCACCCTGAAAACCCCTTTAATATTTAGTTAGATAATACATAATCTATTCAATTTTGAAAGGATAGCTTGGACATAATAAACATGCTCGTACACATTTTTTATTATAAAAATATACCTTTCTCTCTTACTAATCCATGATTAAATATTTAATCAGTGAGGAGATGTCTTCATCCCTCACTGATAGTTAGCCCTCACCAATCGGGCTTTTACGGGATAAAAATAGACTCGACCTTTTCTTTTACACACATAAAAGAAAAAGCAAGCCTTCTTAACAAGCTTACGGAAAATGAACCGATTTTACATGTTGAATATTTAAATATACTTTTTCATCACGCGCCTTGATCAATTCAATATGACCATCTTCAATTTTCGTCATCTTCCCAATTTTATTTGAATGTTCGCCTAAATCAAACACCATAATTTTCCTTGCCATTTTGATTAGTTGTTCTTCAAATGTTCTAGCTAGTGTAATATTTAATGGATTAACTGAAAGCTCATTTTTATTGAGGGAATACGGAATTTGATTTTCTTGATAGGGGATTAACCATTTTAGATGTTTTAAAGAAATATATACTGTTTTGTACACAGGGCTATAGAATACTAAATAATCATTCATAACACTTGCAACATAACCATGAATAGGATAACCACCAGCTACATAAATCTCCGTAAAAATCCCTTTAGATGTGCTCAGTACTTTTCGAAGGGAAATTGACGGTGATTCTCTTTTAATAACAGAATCTGTTTCTGGCTTGTGTATTTCGGTCACAAGACTCGCCAAAAATTTATAATATTGAATATGATATAAGGAAATATAGATGTAGTCTTTCCCATCATAAATAACAACAATATCATTGCCTACATCAATTAATAATCCTTTAAACCTTTTCTCGCCAATTAATTTAACATAGATATATTCTCCAATATTTTTGCTTAGTTCGTTCACCTGTATCCTCCTTTCTCCAAAGCGTAACTTCCTCTTTATCTCTCATTCACATGTAGCTAAAAAAGAATAATAGGGGGCTAAAACATGTATGCAAAGTGACACAATGCTCTCTTTCTATCTGTATGAATAGTAGAGGAGGGCATTTAGACTATAGTAAAATAATAGCAATTGAACAAAAAACATTCGCCACTACCTATTCCATACTGCCCCCTCTTATTTATCAAACATTACTCTTCTTCATCTTTATTAGTTTTAACGATTTGATTTACGTTTTTAATGTGAAAGTTAATAACGTAAATTACCTCATCACGGTTCACTAATGTAACGTATTCTTCATTTACATCACTTAATAAACCTTCTACGCTTTCTGGTCCACCGCGATTAATTTTGACCCATTTATACTTAAGACTACCTAGTATCTCTTGAAACGTTGCACCATCCGCATAGGATTGCTCAATAAAATAAGGATTTAACCCTATCTCTTTTGCCTTTTTTACAACACCCTTTACATGCTTCTGTTGATAATAAATGACCTCTCCTGTATTTCCTTGAAGAACGAGATAATCATCACCTACTGCCAGCAACACACCTGTACGGCTTTCTGGTCCACCAAGGTTTACTTTTACACCTTGATAAACCAAGCTTTTTATTTGATTTTCAGGAAATATATTTTCCAATTTCATCCCTCCTTCCCCTCTTTTGTTATTATTTGGATCGATTATATCGACTTGATTGTCTTGTTGCTCTTGCTCTTGAATATTGAACATATGCTGTCTGATCGGATTTTTGGTTATTTGACTGATAATCATCTTCTTCTAGTGCTTGCAGACCATAATTCATACTTTTAATATGGAAATGTGGAATCTGTACAACTTCCTCTTTTACAATTAATGTCACATATTCAGAAGAAACATCTTGTAGAATTCCTTCAATCTTTTCTGGACCGCCGCGGTTAATTTTCACCCAACGATACTTTAAATTTTGAAGTAAGCCTTGAAAATCTTCACCTTGTGCAAATGTTGGTAAAACTCCAATGTCTGCAGCAACATCTTTCGCATTTTTTGTAATACTTTTTAGATGTTGAAACTGATAATAGTAAAACGTTCTGTTTTCACTCAATAAAATAAAATGATCCGAATACACTGCGACCACTGTACCTTTTTGAGACTCTGGTCCACCTCGATTCACTCTAACACTCTCTCCAATCAATCCATACAGCAAATCACTACTAATCGTGCTCATGAGAAAACCCCTTTCATTGTTTTATAAGTCGTTTGCACTGATAGTATATGTATCTGTACAGGTTACGTTCTCTATGATTGTCCCATTATATAAAAATATGTTTTTAACACGGGGGTACATCTATCCAATATGTATATCTCTAATGTACAAAAGACTAGCATAGCTTCTATCAATACCCAGCATGTCATTAGCCGCCATTTATGCACACAATTTTACTATTTCATCATAAAAAAATACCGTTTCAAGATACTTATCCTACAGATCTTGAAACGGTATTTATAAAGTGAAACTTTACTTAGTGGAGGATTTTTCATCCTCCATTAATATTAGCCCTCACCAATCGGGCTTTTACGGGCAGTTTATTCTCCACCTAGCTTCTTTACTTTTGTTGAAATTAAAGTGGGAATATTACTGCCCACAAATAGCAGGATAAAAATGATTCTGTATCATTTTTCATAGAGTACTACGCTATAGGCCCATGAGTTTTAATCTTCGTCTTTTACATCCATATCCTCTGGAATTGGCTCATTTAATATTTCTTCTACTAACTGTTTATATTTTTCCATTTGCTCTAAATGCGTATTGAACTGTTCTTTATTCAGCAAATATTGCTCACCGTCATACACGGCTCGAATTCGTTTTTGCTGAACCAATTCTTCAATGTAAGATTCCGGAATATTTAAATATTCTGCTGCTTCTTTTACCGTTATATACAATTGTTTCATTCCCTTATTATTTTTTATGTCTACATTATTATAAAAGATTTTTATAAATAAAATAAAAAGATTTTGTAAATACAAATCAAAAAGCAGGTAGATGCATTCCATATATTGTATAATAATATAGTAAGTATTAAAAAAATATAGATGGCATTTATCCATTTACACAAAGGAGAGTTAAACATATGGCTACTCGTCACATCATTACAATGTTAGAGCAATCATTACAAACTGAAACAACAAATACTGCTTCTCAGCTTTCTAAAGCTTTACCAAAAAGAATCATTGAGCAAACAAAGGCTGCAAATGAAAGCGTAAACTATAATACAATTGGAGAATGGTATAAACATCATTTCATATTTCAACAAGATGATTTCCTTTGGGCTAAATATGCTTACTATGATGCATACTGTGAAGCGTTACAAAACCAGGGACATCTTACAAAACGTGTACGTCACATACTAGAATCTATGGCTAGAAAACACGGGAAACAATATATTGCCTCTGTGCAAAATAAGCAGTTTCCTGATCAGTACGCACAAGGAACAGCATAATTTTCCTTGTCTATAAAAAATATGAACCACAAAAAAAGATTTACAAATCAAACGTTCACGTCTTTTACATGTATTCTCTTCCCAAAATACATGTAAAAGACGTGAACTGAAGAAACCAGTGTAATACAAATGATAAAAAACATAGTAATTATATAAATACCCAGCCTACTTCCTTACTTAATAAAGATTAGGAAAGTAACTGGGTGTTTATCTATTAAAAAGATATTTATTTCAAATCTCTCATAATTCATTTACATATTCTTCTCTATTCATTCCTTTCCATTCTTTAACCTTCTCAACACGACCGATTATTTCATCATTTGCTTAATAAGTTCTCGGTTACGTTGTTTGAAAACATCATTATGAGAAGAGACCATTCCATATTCACTCGCATCTGGTTGGATAAATTGTTTTGCTTTATTTACAGCATTTCCAGCATCTTGGAAAGCACCAGCTATTAAGTGCAATTTGCCTTCATGCTTTAAAATATCTCCAGCAGCATATAGCCCTTCTATTGAAGATTCACTGTTCGCACTCCCGGCAATAAAATAATTATCAACGATTTCAACATTTAGTTCACTATTTTCCAATAATGTCATATCACGTTCATACCCATGATTAATAATGACTTCGTCAATAGGTAAATGAGAAACTTCACCTGTTTCATGATTCGTTAACTCAATATATTCAATTGCTTCGTGATTATTATCAGCCATCAACTTTGTAATCGACGTATTAAAGAGACAATCCACTGAACTATTCATAAGCTGAGTAACTTGTGCTTCATGACCAGCTAAAGTATCTTTTCTATATGTTAAATAAACCTTTTTCGCAATGGGCTCTAATTCATTTGCCCAATCGATCGCTGAGTTTCCTCCACCTGAAATAATTACAGTCTTATCTTTAAAACCCTTTAAAGATTTGACAGTATAATTTAAATTTGATACTTCAAACCTCTCTGCACCTTCAATTGCTAACTTTTGTGGTTTTAATATTCCACTTCCAGTAGCTACAATAACTGTTTTTGAAAAATGCCTTTGACCAGAGAAAGTTGTTAGCACAAAAACTCCCTCTTCATTCCGAGTGATTGACTCTATCTTTTCATTCAACACTACTTCTGGATGAAATGTTAACCCTTGCTCCACAAGCTGCTCAATTAACTGCGCTCCAGTAACTGGCGGCAGTCCCCCGATATCCCAAATCATTTTTTCTGGATAAACGTGTATCTTTCCACCTAACTGTGGTTGAAATTCAATTATTTTTGTTTTCATCTCTCTTAGTCCACTATAAAACGCTGAATAAAGCCCTGCCGGACCTCCTCCAATCACGGTCACATCAAATAATTCTTCTGGATTCATTTATGTTCACTCCCCAGCCATCAAATATAATTGATTATCATTCTCAATAAAATATAACCTTTTTCCTTCAGGTTTTCAATCAAAATAACTATTGACAATAAAAAATATAAAATTATATTATTAAATAATCGATATTGATAATCATTATCTATTTGTAAACTATTAACAAATTTGTAGGGGAAATAGCGGCTCGTTTATTTATAGATCACTCAAGTATTTTATTATAATAAATCTCGATATCAAGATTTATAAGATTCCTTAACTACTAAGTGCAAGACATCTATCCCGTTAGAAAGCTATATAAAAAAGGAGAAAGAAAAAATGAAAAAGTTATTCATTTCACTTACAGTTCTATTCATACTCGTTATGAGTGCTTGTAGCAACGGTTCGACAGATAAGAAAAACGATTCAAATGTAAAGGGAAGCAAATCAGAAACAATTACATACCAATCTGAGAATGGTAAAGTTGAAGTTCCTGCAAATCCAAAACGCGTTGTTGTACTATCATCATTCGCAGGTAACGTAATGTCTTTAGGTGTAAACCTTGTTGGTGTAGATTCATGGTCTAAAATGAATCCGCGTTTTGAGAATAAATTAAAAGATGTTACAGAAGTATCTGATGAAAATGTTGAAAAAATTATCGAATTAAATCCAGATTTAATCATTGGTTTATCAAACATTAAAAATATCGATAAGTTAAAGAAAATCGCTCCTACTGTAACATTCACATATGGGAAAGTTGACTACTTAACACAACATTTAGAAATCGGTAAACTACTAAATAAAGAAAAAGAAGCAAAAGCTTGGGTTGATGATTTCAAAAAACGTGCTGCTGCTGCAGGAAAAGATATTAAAGCAAAAATTGGTGAAGATACAACCGTTTCTGTTATTGAAAACTTCGACAAACAAATCTATGTATTCGGCGATAACTGGGGCCGTGGAACAGAAATCCTGTATCAAGAAATGAAATTAAAAATGCCGGAAAAAGTAAAAGAAAAAGCGCTAAAAGATGGCTACTATGCATTATCTGCTGAAGTTCTACCTGAGTATGCTGGGGATTACTTGATTATAAGTAAAAACAACGATACGAATAATTCATTCCAAGAAACAGAATCGTACAAAAACATTCCAGCTGTTAAAAACAATAAAGCATTTGAAATAAACGCAAAAGAATTCTATTTTAATGATCCAATCACATTAGATTTCCAACTAGATTTCTTCAAGAAAAGCTTTCTTGGTAAATAACACAACAATGAGGAATTCTTATTTAAAGAATTCCTCTTCCTTTATTCTATGAAAAGAAAAGATGTGAAACTAATGACAAAAGACAATCTACGTTCCACTTCCTTTGTATACAAGCTCATTTTAGGAACCATTGTGTTCTTTATTATATTTATGGTTGCCATGGTATTTGGCGCAGCAGATACCACTATAAAGGATGTATGGATAGCGCTTACTTCTAACGCTAATGGAGAAAAGTTCTCCATTATCCGTGAACTTCGCTTACCACGTGAAATTGCAGCCATTTTTGTTGGAGCTGGGCTCGCTGTTTCTGGTGCGATTATGCAAGGTATAACGCGAAATCCACTCGCTGATCCAGGATTACTCGGGCTAACTGGTGGTGCCAACGCTGCCTTGGCAATTACACTTGCCCTTATTCCTTCTGTAAACTATTTTTATATAATGATTGCTTGTTTTATCGGTGCTGCTATCGGCGCCATTATGGTTTTCGGAATTGGTATGATGAAAAAAGGCGGGCTTTCTCCTCTTCGTATTGTACTTGCTGGCGCCGCGGTTTCAGCATTTTTAGTCGCGATTTCAGAAGGAATCGGGATTTATTTTAAAATCTCACAAGATGTATCCATGTGGACTGCCGGAGGCGTAATCGGAACATCATGGAGCCAATTGCAGGTCATTGTTCCAGTTATTTCAATCAGTATATTCATTGCAATCTTATTTTCAAAGAAATTGACGATTCTTAGCTTAAGCGAAGAAGTAGCAATAGGACTAGGTCAAAAAATCATCGTCATTAAAATCATTCTTTTTATCGTTATCATTTTACTTGCCGGTGCTTCTGTTGCACTTGTTGGAAATATGGCATTTATCGGTTTAATGGTACCTCATATGGTCCGCCCTATTGTCGGACCAGACTATCGATTTGTGCTACCGATGTCTGCCATTGCTGGTGCTTCTTTTATGCTATTAGCTGACACACTTGGACGCACAATCAACGCTCCATATGAAACACCAATAGCGGCCATTATCGCAATTGTAGGTTTACCATTCTTCCTATTCATCGTACGTAAAGGAGGAAGGTCGTTCTCATGATTCAACAATCTAAAAAACAACGAGTAATCGTACTTGCCTTACTCCTGCTTATTGCAGCAACCATTACAATTGGAATGGGCCTAGGAGCAGCTTCATTGTCCTATGATAGACTGCTACCTACACTTTTGGGCCAAGGTACATTTAAAGAAGAATTTATTTTATTTTCTCTTCGATTACCACGAATTGTGATTACACTATTAGCTGGTATGGCACTTGCCTTATCAGGAGCTATACTACAAGGTATAACGCGTAATGATCTAGCCGAGCCTGGTATTATCGGTATTAACTCAGGGGCAGGCGTTGCAATTGCCCTTTTCTTTTTATATTTTCCAATAGACGCAGGCTCATTTGTTTACTTGCTACCAATCGTTGGATTTATCGGTGCCTTTATTACAGCCTGTCTCATCTATGGATTTTCATACAGTAAAACTGCTGGGCTTCAACCGATAAGACTGACATTAACAGGAATTGGATTTACGTTCGCTCTTTCCGGAACGATGATTGTACTTATTTCATCTGCTGAACGTGCAAAAGTAGACTTTATCGTAAAATGGATTGCCGGAAACATTTGGGGAGATGACTGGGTTTTTGTTTTCGCACTCCTTCCATGGCTAGCTGTACTCATTCCATTTACTTTCTATAAAGCAAACCGATTAAATCTCCTTGCATTAAATGAGCATGTAGCAATTGGTGTTGGTGTCGCACTCGAAAAAGAACGCCGCTCACTCCTTATAGCAGCCGTTGCATTAGCAGCTTCTGCCGTTTCAGTCACAGGGGGAATCGCCTTTATCGGACTTATGGCTCCTCACATCGCAAAATCTTTAGTCGGGCCGAGGCATCAATTATTTCTTCCTGTTGCCATTTTAATCGGGGGATGGCTATTGTTACTTGCAGATACAATTGGTCGTCATATTGTAGAGCCAAGTGGAATTCCAGCGGGGATTATGGTCGCTTTGATTGGTGCTCCTTATTTTATGTATTTGTTACTTAAGAAATAAAAATAAAATCCCTTGAGAATCGATTTGTTCTCGAGGGATTTTTTCTATTTACTAATTCTATTGTTGCCCATACCCATCAAACTTCTTCGCCAATCTTGCCATCTCTTCCTCTGGCAACAATTTTGGCTCTCCAATGCACTTCGTTTGATAATAAATTTGCGCGCAAAATTCAATTTCCTCCGCAACAGTAAACGCCATTTTTATATTGTTCCCACCGGCCATTAAGCCGTGATTAGCAAGTAAAACCGCACGGCGGTCAATCATTCCTTCAAAAGCCGCTTCTGCTAGTTCCTTTGTTCCGAATGTTTCATACGGCGCACAACGTACATTCGGCCCTGCGAAAGCAATCAGATAAGATACCGCAGGAAGTTCCCATCCTAATGATGCTATTGTTTTTGCGTAAGGGGAGTGCGTGTGAACAAGTGCGTTGATGTCCTCACGCTTTCTATAATAAATAAGATGCATATCTAGTTCACTAGAAGGCTTTCTATCCCCTTCCACAATTTCACCATCTAAATTCAATATAGCTACATCTTCAGGCACTGTTTCAAAATAATCTAAACCACTTGGACTTATTGCAATAAGACCTTGTTCACGATTAAAAATACTAATATTACCGCCAGTCCCCTTTGTTAATCCGCTAACGATCATTTTCTTTCCATACGCTACAATCTCTTCTCTTTCTTTTTGTAGTAACATATATATACATCCCCTTTGGTGTGAACTCTGTGACGACTAGTTTGCTAGAATAATGGGTGTACCATATTCTTTATAACTGTTAATACATTCTTGCTGCAGTGGTGTCAACGGTATGAGCTCATCTGTGATAATTTTTGTAATACCCTGTTTATCACAAACCTTATAGAAAGCAACCTTTCCGAGTTTCGTATGATCTGCTAAAACAATGACTTCACTCGATTTGCTAAGCATCGCTTGCTTCGCTTCTCCTTCATCAATAGCTGTATCTGTTAAGCCTTCATGAAAACTAAGTGCTTTACTTGAAATAAAAGCTTTATCAATATAAATTGCCTCTAAATACTGTTTTAAAGAAGCTCCCATAACAGATAAGGATTTTCCACGTAAAAAGCCACCAAGTAAAATGACGACAACCTCTGGCGCATCTGCTAGTTCAATCGCAATGCTCAGGTTATTTGTCACAACCGTTACATCTTTGCGATCCTTAATAAGTTTACTTACCTCAAGGGCTGTTGTACTCGCATCAAACGCAACGACATCACCATCTTCAATTAACCTAGCAGCTTCACGTGCGATTGCTAACTTCTCTCTCTTATTACTATTTAGACGCTCTTCCATCGAATATTCATATACCCGCTTTGTTTTTAGTTTTACACCACCGTACATCCGAATGACTTTGCCGTCTTTTTCAAGCTTCTCTAAATCTCTTCTTATTGTCATTAATGATACTTGAAATGCATCGCTTAAATATGAAACTTCCACGTGCTCCCTTTGTTCAAGTATCTCAATGATTTTATTTCTTCTCTCTACCGGTGAATTAGACATGATAATCGGTCCTCTTTTTAGTTATTTTCTTATATGTCTAATATACATAAGCAATTTTCTATATAAACCCATCTTGATTTTTCAACATATAAGTCGCTACTACGAAGAACAAAAGATGATCGCTACTTGTTTTCTCTCTGTTTTCACTTGGCATGAGGCAGGAAGAGGACCTGACCGCTTCTATGCATGGACAGGCGCTCTCTCCCACCTAAAAAAAAAGGTTTTAGATCGTTTTTTAAGGATAACTCCTTTTTTGTTTTCACATATAAGTTACTGCTAGGAAAACAACACATGATCTGCACTCGTTTTCTCTCCCTTTTTTAACTTGGTATGGGGCAGAATGAGGCTCTGACCGCTTCTATGCATGGACGGACGCTCTCTCCCATCTAAAAAGAAAGGTTTTATATCAGTTTTTCAATTTGTACTTATATATTTCATAATTACTAAAATAACTTTCTTAAATTCTCGGTAAATGGAGCCCTAACAATTCCCTTTTCCGTAATAATTGCTGTTACATTCTCATGCGGCGTTACATCAAACGCTGGATTATATACTTTACTTTCTTTTGGAGCTGAATATTGCCCAAAGCGGTTAATCACTTCAAAAGCATCACGCTCCTCGATCGGAATCTCCTTACCTGTTGGTGTTTTTACATCAATTGTCGGAGTCGGTGCTGCAACATAAAATGGAATGTTATAATATTTCGCTAAAATGGATACACCAAGCGTTCCAATTTTATTTGCCACATCACCGTTTGCCGCTACACGATCGCAGCCAACAATAACTGCATCAATTTTCCCTTGTGACATAACCATTGCCGCCATATTATCCGTAATGACTGTTACATCAATCCCAGCTCGCTGCAGTTCTAGTGCCGTTAACGTAGATCCTTGTAATCTAGGACGTGTCTCATCAGAATAAATCTTTAAATCCCATCCCTTTTCTTTCGCTAGGTACATCGGCGCTGTTGCAGTACCATATTTCGTTGTTGCTAAAGCACCTGCATTACAATGCGTTAGTACACCCATGCCATCTTGGAACAATGTTAATGCATATTCCCCAATTTGGCGGTTAATCTCTTCATCTTCTTTATGAATTCCTTTTGCTTCCTCTAATAACCTATTTTTCAAATCAGCGATAGATAAATGGGAATGTTCTTTTGCCGCATTTTCCATTCTCTCAAGTGCCCAAAATAAGTTCACCGCTGTCGGTCGAGATGTCGCTAAGTATGTGCAGACTCTATTTACTTCTTCTATAAATGACTCCACTGAATCTTCGGATGTCTCTTTTACGCCTAAATACACACCGTAAGCTGCTGAAACACCAATCGCCGGTGCCCCGCGTACTTTCATTACTTGAATGGCATCCCATACACCCTCAGCTGTTGTAAAAGATTCATAGACTACCTCATTCGGTAATAGAGTTTGATCTAATAAAACTAAAGCATCATCTTTCCACTGAATTGGTATTAATTGCTCTGTCATCATCTTCTCTCCTTACTTTGCACTATGGACAGACTGCTCTTTTAACGTTTGTAAAAAACTAGCGCCTGTTTTATATTCATTTGCTCGTAAAATAAACTTCTTCGCTGCCTGTAAACAAATCCGTTCTGCTCCCGCCCGAGCTTCATCACTTGAAATCGATGTAATATCTTTCACCTTTGCTAATCCAACAATGCGGCGAATCAACTCTAAACCCGTCACAGCCGCTGTATCCACTAAAACAGATTGTAAATACCAACGAGCAAAGCCAGTTTCCTTTGCCATAATCTCTGTTACATGTGTGCTCCACGCTTCTAAAAACTTCTTCTTAAACAAGTCGATTACATCTATAATCGTAGACTCCAGCCAACTCATATAGGTATCTTTTTCCACTCCATCAACCATTGCTACATTTGCATTTACCCAAGCAAATATTAAATTTGCCATCACATTCCCAACGTCATATCCCATCGGACCATAGAAAGCAAATTCTGGATCAATGACCTTTGTAGAATCCTTTCGTACAAACACAGAGCCAGTATGTAAATCACCATGAAGTAGTGCCTGCGCATTCGTCATAAACGAAAACTTAAGCTTCGCTACTTCCATACGAAGTGCTTCATCTCCATATATATGCTCCCGAATCCAACCTTCATTTATCGAAAACAACTCATTGCGCTTGTTATGATCTGTAAATGGCTCCGAGTACACAAGATCCTCTGTAATCTCACATAACTCTGGATTGATATAATTTTTCACAAGTTCCTTTTTCTCTTTATGATTCATCACTACATCAGATGTTAATAAAAGCGTGTTTACCATGAAAGTAGTTAAATCATCCGCAAGCTTTGGAAACATTTGATGGTTAATCAGTCCCGTCCGTAAAATCGTATGGTCTGATAAATCTTCCATCACACAGCAATTCATCATACTATCAAATAAATACACATCTGGTACAAGCCCAGGTGCCAGCTTCCCCTCTAACTGCAAAACGTTTGACTCAATGCGAATTCGATTCGTAGACAACTTAAACTCATCTGAAATACGCGCCGTATCTCCGGCTTGCTTCACAATGACAGAAGTTCCTTTCTCCTTATCCCAAACACGAAACACATAATTTAAATTGCCATCCCCAATTTCCTTGCACTGCAAATCTTTTGCGTTTTCAAACATTGGTAACTTCTCTTTCACATACTCAATAACATTATTAGCTTCCATTAAAAAATACTCTGCGAACTTAGACATGGTTTCTCCCTCCACACTAAATGTAAGCGTTTTCTAAAAGCCGTAAAAATAATAGATTGAAAGTATTTTTCAATCTATGTTATATGTTCTTTTTGTATCATATTTTGTTTGAAACGAACATCTAGTTTTTATTATAGCTTGTTGAGGATGGGAGTCAATGTTTTCCTATATGAAAACGAGAAGCTACTTTTGTATTTTAAGAGCTTCTTGCTTCCTTTTTATTTAATACGCTTTATCCCCTATCAATCTTACATAATGAGCAAAGTTCAAACATCCTGTACTTCATTGTGTTTTATTTATGATACCGTTCACCGTACCTACCCTTTCAGTAAATTTTTTAATATCCATGGCCTAATTTGGGGTATTATACATCTATACTACTATACATAAAATAATTAAAAAAGCATGGCTAAAATTATATTCTCCTTATGACATTACAACTTGATTTAGAGCTTAAATATCCTATCTATTATTCCCCCCACTTTCATTAATGGATCAAAAACTCTATCTATTGTCTTTTCAACTATATCTTTCTTCTCCCCACGAACCTTATCATCCCATCCCAAAACTCTGTCGACTGCCCTACCAGCATTAATTAATGGATCAAAGGTTACATCTATAGCCCTTTCTACTATATCCCTATCATCATCCTCTGAGTTAATGTTGAGGGCTTGCTGTGATTTACGAATTCCAGTTACGCACCAATAAGCAAAATGCTCACAGTTGTTCTTGGTTAAATGATATCCTCCAAAGTCACCACCTAATTTACTAGTAGCTCTGTAAATAATTTCTTCGGGGCTAAATTTTTTAGAGTACACATTCTCTATATAAGATATACCACCATTTTCAAATTCATCTAGGGATGTAAATATAATTCTAGCATCTTCAAAACTATTACCCGTAAAATGATAGACTCCATTTTCTCCATCATATACACCATAATGATCTGGTAATATATTTATTTTTCTAACAAGAGATACTTTAATGATATCACCTTTATAAGCCATGATTTTCCTCTCCTATCATTTTCTTTTTATATAGTCACTTAATATAAACTTATGATTTCCATATAAAGGAATGATTAAACCTTATTTAGAATTAAATTTATAAGACAAAATGGATTTTTCTAAATTACTATTGTAAAACTAAAAGAAGATGAAACCTGTGAGGGGGTTCCATCTTCTTCTATACCTAAAAGATATTTTTCTATTTTTCTATTGAAATGTAATGCAATAGAATCTAATTCCCTATTATTATTAATAGTTATTTTATTTATTATTAACTGCAATATTAATTTTTGTTTTGTTGATTCTGTCACCCTTATTAAATCATTAAATTTTTGAAGTAATTGTTTTACCTTATCAAAAGTAATAGGTTCTGAATTGTTTTCTTGTAATTCTTTTTCAATTTGACTCCTATTAATCAAATATACTTCTATTTGATTTGAAATATATCCAAGTCTATTCGTTAATACATCTTTTGAAATTATTCCCTCTTCATATAAATCAAAAACTTTACCTTTTTTATCCTCAAAATTCAAAATATTTTTATTAATAATATTCAACTTATCTTCTAAAGGCTTAACTTTATTTTTTATATTTAAATTTAAATTTTTTATAATATCTCTTAAAATTTTATCACTTGTTAATATAGTACTCATTCTCTCAAAAACAATCTCTTCAATCTTATCTGCCCTAATTCCATTTGAGTGACATGCTGCTGTCCCCTGATTTCTCCAAACCCCACACTGATAATACCTAATAATCTTTATGTTCCCATCCTTTAATTTCCCCTACCAGCTACCATAGGTGACCCACACATAGGACATTTAATTAAACCCGATAAGGGAAACGTACCGTCAAATATCCTCTGGGGCCTTCTAGATCTATTTTTATATATTTCTTGTACCTTATTCCATAATTCTAATGAAATTATGGCTTCATGATTACCTTCTGCATAAATAGGATTTTTATTTATACCTTTACGCCTTTTTTCGCTCCAATTTTCCCTGACATTATATCTTATTTTCCCTATATAGATGGGGTTTAATAAAATAGTACGGATAGCAATAGGTGTAAAAAAATTCCCTCTTTTTGTCTTGTACCCTTGCTTATTTAATAAATTTGTAATAGCTTTTAATCCACGTCCTTTGGCATACAAATTAAATATTTCCTTTACAATAAATGCTTCTCTTTCATCTATTCCTAATCCTGTTGTATTTTCATCCTCATTTATTTTTACGGTGTTATATCCTAATACAATGCCTCCATTCCATTTTCCTTCTCTAGCACGCTGCTTCATTCCCATTTTTACATTTTCTACAATACTTTCCCGTTCAAACTCCCCTATAGAAGCTAATACGTTCATAAGTAACTTCCCAGTAGGAGTAGCAGTATCAAATGCCTCGCTACAACTCTTAAATCCCACATTATTTTTATCTAATTCATCTACAATTTTTAAAAGATCTAAATGATTTCTAGCTAATCTATTTGTTTTCCAAACCCATATTTCCTGAAACTTATCCTCTTTAGCATCCTTTAATAATCTCTGTAGGTCTGGACGGTTCTCCATGCTTTTTCCGCTAATACCTCTATCAACATACTGAGCTACCACAATACGCCCTTCTTGTTCACATTTCCTTTTTACTACATCAAATTGTGCATCAATTGAATATCCTTCTTCAGCCTGTTCAGCTGTAGAAACCCTTGCATAAATTACTGCTCTTATCATCCTATTCCCTCTCCTCTTTATTTAAGGTTTCTTTTATCCAATCACTCAATAAATCAATTAATAAATTATAGGAAGAATCTTGCATAAACTATCACCTTTCACATTTATAATATCTACTTAAAAATTTATTTATTACTTATAAGCCCACTTGCCCACCTTTATTTAGATACCTCTCTAGATTTTTTCTATTTATTTTTAATAATCTTACCCGCTGACCTTTTGAAATTGTTACTTTAGGACACTTTTTTCCAGAACCTTTATCTATCTCAATTATTCCATTTTCCTCTAGGAGTTCATGTAACTTTCTCATAGTTAGAGGAAAAACTTTATTTCTTTTTTGCCAAAATGTAAATATATTGCTATAAGTTAATTCAGGTAATAAATAATAGTACCGATTATCATACCAACCATATTTCTGTGTAATTATATCTTCCCCTATTTTTGACAAAGGCATTTTATTAGATGCGATTAATTCGTCAACTGTATTTAAATACATACGCAACGGATCTTCTATATCCATTTCAACATGCTGATTACTTACAAGTTGCATAAATAGGTTTTCTGCTTGATTTAATTTCATTCTCATTTCCTCTTCTTTTATCACCCCTAGTTCCACTCCGTATCTTAAATATAAAAAGCATGCATATTTTAGGGCCCATACACTTTCTATTAATCTAAAATGTATTTTTGTCTCCCTATACTTTTCCCTAAATTTATTGAGGTCTACGTTCGGTAATATACCTGTTTTATTTATATATAAAGTTAAATTATTTAAAAAATTATATACCATCGTTGGAAATGCAAGCGGATTTTTCTGACATTTTGTTAATCTATCTAAATTCACACTATCTTTATCAATAGGTATACTAATACACCTAGCTATATTTGATTTTATTCCCATAGAGTCTTCCGCTGTTATGGCACATAGCCCCCTTGTCATCAATTCTCTCTGTTTAGTCAGATGAATATTACTTCTTGACTTACTAATTCTATCCCCATACATCCTTAAAATAAACTCAGCTTTATTTTCCATATCTTTCTTTTCAGAAAGTTTATCTGTTGGGTGATAATCATCTACCAATAAAGTACAATCCTTATATTCAAACATTTTTAATTCTAAGGCTGTTTTAGTATCCTTAAAGTTAGCTGGAATTTCTGGTGATAAATTCCGATTAAAAATATTAAAAAATAAACTTGCCAATGTTGTTTTTCGGCTACCAGTTGGGCCATGCAACCAAAGTACAAATTTTGGCTCTACATTGTGTAACTTCAATAACGTATTAACTTTAGAAAGTAAAGTAAAACAAAGTAATGGTAATGTAACACTTATATGTGAAACTTCTAATAATTTTAATGACTTTTTATAAGCTTCAACTTCATCCATATCCTCATTGATTATTAAATTAAATGGTTGTAAACTGTCGGAAATGTATGGGCTTCTTTTTCGTCCTATTACACCGCCCCCATGTACATAGAAGTACCCGCCTTCCAATTGAGACCAACCAATATTTTTATACACCATTTTGGTTTCTATCCCTTTACAGGCAATCTTTATAGCACAACGAATCTTTTCATAACATTTGTTTTCTGGATATAAAACACACTCAATTCCCCATTTATTTTCAATCCAATTAGAATTTTTAAATTCCTCTAATCTAACTTTAATATTAGGTAACCTTTTTTCATTATTTAGAACCCCTACTAATTCTAATTGTTTTTCCTCATTTATCCCGTCAGTAATAATTTCTTGAACAACAGGTAGTATTATTAGATTACATAGCCTTACAGTTTCTTTATTTTTGATAATACAAAGATGCCCTTGATCGCTAATTGTATATTCACTGTCTTTATATAACTTTTTAATTTTTTTTAAAACTTTATGATTTAAATAAGGTATCTCATTTTGTTGATCACAATCACCATGTGACTCAAAAGGGTTATTATATAAAATATCTTTTTTTCTTGACTGACCTTTTAATAATTTATCAATTGTATTTTCACTTACTGGTTTGCAGTGTTTTAAAAATTTATCCATTTCTCCTTTATTCTGTCCTAATCGTTGAACTTTAACTTTCCTTATCTGCGTTTTTTTCATAACTTTAATACCTCCTAAATGCTTTATAACTCCATATTAAAGCATTTTGATTTAATGGCATTTACCAAATTTACTTTTTTAAAATCACAAAAAGTAAATTTCAGAAAATTACAATAAAAAAAGATAGTTAATTATATGTAATTAACTATCTTTTTCATATATATTCCTTTATATAAACCGTATATATTAAATATTTTTTCTAATGATTGTTCTTCTTTATCTCTTACTATTTTATCTAACAATTCATTTACTTTATTATATATACGTATATCTTGTTTTTTCATACACGTATATTCTTCTCGTTTTTTGAGTACTTCTAACAAAGTATTAAAGTCTCTATCCTTAAAAGCCTTTACACACTTATCTCTCCACTGCTTATAAATTTGTAGAGATAAATGATCCTCTCTCTCTTTTCGCTTATTATAATCACTTATAACCTTTGTAATAAATAAATTAATATCCCTACTACTAGAATACTTTCCTAACTCCTTCAAACCTATTTCTATTATTTCTTTTCTCTTGTAATCCAAACTTAAATATGCCTTTTTGAAATCTGTAATATATATATCAACCGTTAAGAGAGGATAAGAAAATTTAATTAAAGTTTCCCTTAACCATTTTATAAAAGCCTCTTCTTCTTCATTACCCATTCTTAAATGAATAATTGTATAACAAATCTCTAATTGAGCCTTTATTGTTGATATGTCTTCCTCATTATAACTGCAGATAGCTTGTGTTAATTCGCGTTTCATTTTTTGTATTTCTTGTTGATACCATTCATATAAATTCCAACTTAACTTTTTTAATAGATGATATCTTTTAACATCTGGTAATTTCATGCTATTTTCTAGTATAGTACCAATTATATCTATCTCATTGCTAAGGGAATCAGATAGTCTTCTTTGATTAGATTTCCACAATTTAAAAACAATCCCGTTAAGGTATATAATTAAGTTGCTAAATTCCTCTTCATTTTCTTTATACCACTGTTTCTTCCACTCTTCTGCATTCAAACTTTTTTTTCTATTCTTCCTATTGGCGCTAACATACTTCCTATGGTGCATATTCAAAACTTCACTCAGCCATATTCGCATTTTATTATTTGATATACTTAGCCAACCTTCACAACATACCTCATCTACGGGACTGTATCTTAACATTTTAAAAAAGTCATCATCTTCATATAAGGATAATAAAGTTAAGTAAATTATACCTGTATACATTTGAAATTTCTTTTTTTCTATATTTTTAATATACACATTATATATTTTTCTTTGCTGATCATCTAATTCAATATCACTTAATTCTATTTCATTTCTAAGAAAATCATATATTTTTAGAATCTTCTCCTTTATAACTTTTTGTTGCACCTTTTTATACTCTGTATTTGCATTTATTATTTTAACTAAATCTGCTACTATCATTAATTTTTCTTTGCACATTATTTACACCCTTATATTCATAAAAATTGTGGGCAAGTGGGCCATTATCCTTCTTTCCCTCTCATCCCACCTATTTGTATTCTTTGAGGTATGATTTTCTTAATGTATACCAGTACTCTCATAGCTTCTAATTATGACTTTATTAAGTGCTTTACTTAAATTTATAAACAAATATTATTCCTGATTACTTCTAATACAAAAACCATACCTTCTTAACTAAAAAGCATTTCTTGTCCTTTAGTTTCACATTAAAATTTACGCCCCCTAATCAACTATATAATTTAGGGGGCGTATTTTTCACTTGAATAATTTAATATTTTAACATCCTTAAAATATTATGCGGATTTTAAAATAACCCTTACATAATTATTCAAACTTTGTGCTATTTGCGAAATTAAATAATTCTCTATACTATATCAGGATAAATAAAATAACAAGGTAAGATTACTTTCTGTTAATTCGTCTATCCCTCAACTTAGTCCAGATTTCTCGAATGGTACTCACTTCTTCTTGTGTTAAACCTAATCCTTCAACCAATAATACTTGATCAGTAATATTCAAAACTTCCTCAATATTTCCTTCCCTTAATAAATTATCTATTTGTGCCATATCTAAACGTTCAGCACCAATCATAGGAAGAGGTAATTTTTCAGCTTCACTTGGTTCAAATGTTAAAACTCCACCACCATAACTTCTTCCAGTTACCTCAGAGAAGGCAAACGTAAGTGAATTTAAAAATGCACATACGGTTTGTTCTGGATTAGTACCGTTAACAAAATTAACACGATGAACAGTGTCCGTACTCGTTCCACCAAAATCATTTAGTATTAATTTAGGATATCCATATACTTGTCTCAACATGAATCCTTGAGGAACCTGCATAGAAGGAACTATATACCATTTTTTTCTAATCCTACATTTATAACCCTTATTAACTCCATTTTCTTCGCCTAATTGTATATATGACTTACACTCATTAGGTAAATCTTCAAAATCGACATTTGGAGGAACAAAAATATTAGTAGGTAACTGTAGTTCATTATTTGAATTCCAGTCTTCTAAAGAATAACTACACCCCTTCAATTGTGCGGACTTACTGACAATCGGCTCAGTATATTCATTTAAGTTGTGTTCGTCTACCATTTCCTTTGTCAATATGAAAAACTTATTCTGTCCTGTTACGACCCCTACATTTACATCAATATAATTATTTGAAAGTTTAATTAGAGGATTATTCTTTAATTTTCTTAATAAAAGAATTTCTCTAGTTTCTAAAAAGTACTTGGTCCACTTCTCATTATCATGATCAATTGGCTTAATTTCTAAATCATTTAAATCCCCTGGTTCAATCTCCATTAAAGCGGGCACATCTGTTAATTCGATAGTTCTAATTCCAGGATCATTCGCTTTACGCTCACACATCAATAATACTACTTCTTGCTGAATTCCTTCAAAAACTAATTTTTTAAATGTAATTATTGTTATCTTCTCAAAGTATTCACTTAAAAATTTCCTTGTTTCAGCTGCATATCCCACTTGAAATAATTCGGCTGGAATAACCATAGCCAGTTTCCCATCCGACTTTAGTAAATGTGAACTTATAACTAAAAAAGTAACCCAAATATTAGTAAGCCTATTAGGATTATATCCTAAAGAATTCATTATCTGAAAAGCAATATCTCGATGCTCTTCTGGGAAATCTTGATACCTTATGAATGGAGGGTTTCCTATAACAACATCAAATTTTTTATTATTAATATTAGGTACTGAAATATTAGTAAAAAAATCCCCTGCCTGTATAATACTATCTACATCTGATATATTTAGTTGAGATAATCTATCCTTAGCCTTATCAGCTTCTTCTACTATAAGTTCGTGAGCATATAGCTGCCTAGAGATATCTTGTGGATTAGTGTTTAAGTTCAATAACTGTTGCGCTGCCGCCACTAGAAAATTCCCATCTCCGCAACTAGGCTCTAAAATTTCTTCATCTCCTTTAGAAACTGCCCATTTCACCAAAAAGTTACATATTTCTTCAGGAGTATAATAGCCTCCTCTAGCCTTCTGATCAATCATAATGAATCCTCCATTTTTTGAATCATAAATAAGAATCCTCTATTTATTACATAAATAGAGGACCTGGTTCCTTATCATCTTTTAATGTATTACAAATTCAATAAAATTTATACATAGTTAAATATATTTTTTCACGATAGTTACATCTTCCTCAGATAAACCATATACAATACCAACTAATTCTTCTAATTTATTACGCTTCATTTGATAAGCTTGTCGAAAAGGACGCTTCCTATGCTCATTCCATTGGATTGCAATTTGCTGTTGAGCATCTGTAATCTCATCAATTAGATTAATAATTTCTTCATATAATTTTACCTGCTCTCCATCTTCAAAGTCAATTGTTGCAAAAGGTAACTCCTTAACAAATTGCCTACCGTGTGAATAATAACCACCAGAAAAGTTGCTAGTTTTATTTCTAATCATTAGTTCAATAACTGGGTGATATAATAAAGCTTGTATGTATTTTGTTGAATACCCTATCTCAGCTTTTTCACTTAACCCATAATATGGCCCATTACCTCCACCAGAATAAAGAATATTTTCTGTATCATAAGCATACCTTGCTTCTTTGCTTAAAGTAGTCCATATTAATTTAGGGTTCCCATTAAACTTAGTTAGACTTTGAGAACGCCCATATCTATACCAGATATTTTTATCTCCTCCACTCATTTTTCGGCTCATTAATTCCTCTTTATAATAATTCAAATACTCCCAACATAAAGGGAAAAGTTGTATCATTTCCTCCTCTGAAAAAGCAGTTGCACTTTTACCTAAAAATTCCTTATAAGGAAATATAGCATATGCATTTGGGGTAATCTTTGTAAATGGCTTAATGGGAACATCCCAAATAAGAGGCCTTAAAATACCTTTTTCAATCCTCCTACGATTTCCATTTTTATCACTAAATTCAACATAGTCATCATCTTCACTTATTGGTTCTATAAAATAAATTTTATCAGCACTAGATTGTATTCCCACAAATATATCAGCAAAATCAGACATTTTATGTGGATTTCTACTTATAGTATCCGAAAATACCTTTTGTAAATCACCATTTACAAAACTCCACGGCTGTTCTGAAATAGCATTTGGATCGTAATTTAGTATTTCGGTATTATTCTTATAAATCCAATCCGTTAAGGAATTCACACATTGTACATTAAATTGGTTCGTTTCTTGTTTATTCAAAATTAAAATGCATGTATACGTTAATCTTCCCTTAAATATTTGATTTACACCAAAATCTATTATTTCACTTAAGTACTTATTCTTAGATATGATAGATCGAATTTTTTCACCATTTTTTGTAGTTAAAAATTTATTCGGAATAATATAACCTAAAGTCCCATCGTTTTTTAATAATTTAATTCCTCTCTCAATAAAGAGAGCATACTTATCAAAATTGCTGGTTTTAGAACTTAGATATTCACAATTCTCACTCTTATAAAATTCAATTTCCTTTGGTGAGTATTTAACCATATTCTGTGTTCTAATATATGGAGGATTTCCAATAATAATATCAAATCCACCTTCTTCCGTTATTAATGGAAAGGCTGCCTCCCAATTAAAGGGATTAATATTTACCAATTGGTTTACATCATCTATAACGTGTTTATCGAAATCATAATATGAGTTACCTACTAGGCTGTTACCACATAAAATATTACTACTTAAATCTGGTAATACTTTTATACCCGTTTTCCGTAAATGGTCATCTATAGTATTTCCATTTTCATCTTCTATTACTTTTAACAATAAGCTAAATCTGGCTACCTCTACTGCTTGCCCATCAATATCTACACCATATATATGTTTTAGCAAAATCTCCTGCTTTTTATTTACAGTCAATCGCCATTCTCCATTGTTTTTACTATACACAATCTCTGAATTATCTCTTTCATTATTTATGTACCATTCTAAATAAAAATCTAATAATGCCTGATATGCCTCGATTAAAAATACGCCTGACCCACAAGCAATATCTAAAATCCTTATTGATTCAATATCCCTAGGGCTTTTTCCTTTCAATTTCTCGTTTATTGTCTTACTTACTATAGAATCAACAATAAACACTGGTGTATTCACTACCCCTTCTGACTCAATAACTTCTGGTTTTACCTTAACCTCTATTTTATTATTAGCATTGTATAATTCCTCTGAAAGAAATATCTCGTATATACTTCCTAATACATTTGCATCTATTACTTCAAAAGCAAAAGGACTTTCTGGGTAATATAATTGTTTAAATATCTCAACAATAACCTTGTCATCTAACTTAATCGAATCAAAAAGTTTTTCATCCAAGAAGCTAAATAAACCCGAATTATATTTTTTATCAGCTGAATGGAACAATTCACGCAACATATTATAGCTTTTTATTTCCAAGAGGGATTTATACTTTTCAATTTCCCTATCTTCACATATACGTAAAAATACAATTCTATTAATAAATTGCTGCACTACAAAATTTAATTGTTCTGTATTAAGGCTTTTATTTAGCTTTATAAGATTACTAGCTAATAAATTTCGCCACCCTCTAATTTGCTTTAAGAAATAACTATTAAAAGGCTGTTTATCAATCCTATCTTCTGGAAGAAGATTATCAAAATTACCTTCAGCTACCGAATTATAAGACATAAAATCAAATATTTCCTCTATTTTTTCCACGTATTCTGTATAGTGGAAACATCTAATTCTTGCTAAAATTGGATCATCATCAGAATTAGGTATCACTCTACAATCATATATAACTAAATACTCAAAGTTACTTAATACAGATATAGGAAGTTGAGCGCTCCAACCATATCTTCTCGTTTGAAATACAGCTTTATTATCTTTTAAAATGTTAACAGATGGCTTTTTAGCCTCTACAAAAAATCGTCTTTTTCCATCATAAAGCATGGCATAATCTGGTTTTTTAGTCGTTTTTTCGCCATCTACTTCTACTTCAACAGAATCCTCCTGAATGACTTCCCTTAAATGCTGTGCTAAACCTTTAGAATTATTTATGTCCCAACCTAAGGCAGTAAAAAAAGGATCTAAAAATTCGCTACGCAATTGCGTCTCATTATAAGTCCCCTTCTTATAATCCTTCTCATTTTTTGAATATTTCCCTACAAGTTCACCAATTATTTCCTTCGCACTAGAATCAACCAATATTATTCCTCCTAGCTAACAGTATATTCCTTAATTATATATTCAATTAGCTATATATGATTAATAAATTTATATCTTGATTCTAGTTTTATTAAATAGCATGCATCAATTGTAATAAATCTTCGATTTTACATATCACACCCTAATTGTTTTATAACCCCTTTTTATAAAAGTTATCTATTGCTTTATCTCTTAAATAAATCTTATTACTATTATAAAAAAGGAATGTAACAGTAATATCTATACTCGTTACATTCCTTTAATTAATTAAAAGTTTACCGTTATTTATGATACGGTTCACCGTATTTAATTCTAAATACTCGCTGACATTTACTATTTATCTTTTTACTCCTTCTAGCTTCTCAATCCATAAACCAAAAACCTCTCGTTCCCATTCCGCTCATACACCCCAGGCAATCTAACTTCCTCTTTCAATTCAAATGCCGTTTGATTCTCTAAGAAAAAGATATAATCTTCCGATGGATAATATAAAATAATCTCTATTTCTCTCTCTACTTCCTCCACCGAAAGCAATATATTATTGATTACATTCATAAACACTTGCACTGAAAATGGATTAAAGAAATAAAATCGATTGTCACGCGGATCAATCTCATATTCTTGCGCTAAGCAACATTGAAATTGAATTTTATCTTTACTATTTCTCGATTTCTTCGCATAACGTTCTAAATTTCCCATTGCTTCTTTGTAGAACATCTCGTTCATTTCTATTCCAACAGCTGACGCACCACATGCATGATGAATATAGAAATTCAGCCGGCCTTTTCCGCATCCAAAATCAACAATCCGATCACTGCTTTTCATTTCATATTGATCTAATAATATTTCTAGCCCGCTATATGGTGTTGGTTCATAGCGATGATAATGCAGAGACTTATTGAATCCCTTTTGCTCTCCTACTGTTTTTATATTTAATATCGCATCATAATATTGTTCGTTCATTGATTTTCTCCTATTAAGAAATAATACTTTTTATTATACAACATAGAAAAAAGCCTGATAAAATCAGGCGTTTACTTTAAACCAATATTATTTTAAAGCTTCCAACACAGTTTGCTTCATTATCTCTACTCCATCGATTATACAAGCGTGATCAAACTTCATATAAGGGTGGTGTAACCCGGGCTTTAAATTTGCCCCTAATCCTAACATAACAGCTTTTAAATGCGGCCTTTTGACCGTATAGTAATGAAAATCATCACTTCCTGTAGTAAAAAGTGGTGGTGTGCATCCGTCTTCTCCGTATATTTCAAGAATTCCTTTCCGCATGAGTTGTTCTGCCTCTTCCGATACCTCTGCCCCAGGTGCAATATCAACCCATTCGTAAGAAATCTTCGTTCCCATTGATTCAGCTGATTGAATGACATGTTCTATCTTGTTCGTTAACTCTTCTAGCAATACATTGCTCTCCGCCCTTACATCTAAACCGAATTGCCCATTTCCTGGAATGATATTTAAATTATCTCCACCAGCTTGGCATTTCGTCATTTTGACAGAGTATGATTTTTGCGGTGAGAGCCAGATGTTTTTTAATCCGATATTAATCATAGAAATAACATCAATTGCGTTCACACCTTGATGTGGTCGTGCCCCATGCGCATCATCCCCGTGTATATTCGCTTCTAAAAATCCCGCTGCCCCATGCCGAATAGATGGTGCTGCTTTTTTTAAAGGTAATTCTTCAATTGGTCGTAAATGAACACCAAATAAGAAATCAGCGTCATCCACCGCTCCCTTCTCCACCATCTTTAAAGCACCATTTCCTTTTTCTTCTGCAGGCTGGAAAATAAATCGGACAGTTCCTTTTTGCCAATGCTCATTTTTCAACTGCAAAATAAGTCCCATCGCAATCGTCATATGAGCATCGTGACCACAAGAATGATTTGCTTTAAATTTCCCATCTACTTCTTGCCATAATGCATCCATATCAGCACGAATGGCGATAACTGGTTTCCCGTTCCCCATTTCAGCTATAACTCCAGGGCAATCATCAAATACTTTATATGAAACTCCTTCTTCTTCTAGAAATTTCGTAATATAGGCCGTTGTATTATATTCTTTCCAACTTATTTCAGGATTCTCGTGTAAATGCTGAAAAATTTCGTTTAAACGATCTTGAAGCTCTACTGTTTTCACTTTCCCTTTCTCCTTCCTAAATTCGAAGCAGTTTTCTCATTTATAAAAATCCTATTTCAAAAAACATATTGAATATTCACGCAAATGTCAAGGGATTGTCCCTTCATTTCTTTTGAAATATAATAAGGTAATTAAAATCATAATTCTGAAAATTCTTTTAAAAAATTGCTCATCATTAGTCTAATTAAGAATATATGCAACTTTAAATTTATGATACAAAGGACGTGGATTATACAATGAAAATTACAGCAATTCACCTTTATGCAATTCGTTTACCACTTCGTGATCCATTTATTATCAGCTACGGCACTTACCATGATATGCCTTCTATTATTATAAAAATTGAAACAGATGAAGGTATTGTCGGTTACGGTGAAGGAGTAGCCGATGATCACGTTACAGGCGAAACATGGGAAAGTACCTTTCAAGTTTTAAAACATACATTAGCTCCTGCCTTGCTAGGTGTGAATCCAATGAATATCGAGAAGATACATGACATCATGAATCAAACTATTTATAGTGTTCCTACCGCAAAAGCTGCGATTGATATTGCTTGCTTTGATTTAATTGGGAAAAAGTTAGATCAGCCTGTTTATCAATTGATTGGTGGCCGTTACCATGAAGTGTTTCCAATTACTCATGTTTTAAGTATCGCCTCCCCAGAAGTTATGGCAGAAGAAGCTGCTTCCATGATCAATAAAGGCTATCGCTCTTTTAAAATGAAAGTCGGAACAGATGTCCAAAAAGATGTTGAGAGAATTGAAGCTGTACGTGAACGAGTAGGGAATGATATCGCAATTCGCGTGGATGTAAACCAAGGCTGGAAAAATAGCGCTACTACGTTAACTGCATTACGCTCACTCGGACACTTGAACATTGATTGGATTGAACAACCAGTTATAGCTGACGATATTAATGCAATGGCCTATATTCGCTCAAAAACAGACCTTCCACTTATGATTGACGAAGGACTAAAAAGTTCCCGTGAAATGCGCCAAATTATTCAAATGCAAGCAGCTGACAAAGTAAACATTAAATTAATGAAATGTGGCGGCATCCATCCAGCTGTCAAACTAGCTCATCAAGCTGAAATGGCTGGAATTGAATGTCAAGTTGGGTCTATGATTGAATCATCTGTTGCCTCTTCCGCAGGATTCCATGTTGCCTTTTCGAAAAAGATTATTACAAGTGTTGAACTAACAGGACCATTAAAATTCACAAAAGATATTGGGAATCTATCCTATGATATACCTTTTATTCGTTTAAAAGAAAAACCAGGATTAGGCGTCGATGTCAATGAAGATATACTAAATGAATTAACCGTTTTTCAAGACGTTGTTCGCTAAAGGAGGACCACCACATGAACATTCTTTATGAAGGAACATTAAAACAAAACGAACAAAGATTCAAGGTCGCACCATTATCTTTCGATCACATCGAGCAAATTTTATCCTTACAAAATGTTGTAATTGAAGCATTAGAAAATAAAGATAGCTTGCAACCTCTTACGTTAGAAGAATATCAATATATATTAAACGGAAACGGCTTAATAATTGGTGCATTTGTAGATCAAGAGCTGATTGCGTTTCGTGCACTCTTAGTCCCACCTATTGATGACGAACATTTAGGATTTGATATTGGTTTAACTGAGGATGATTTAGATCGTGTTATTTACCAAGAAATCTCAAATGTTCATCCAAAGTGCCGTGGAAACGGCATGCAGAAAATATTAGCAACAGTGATTATGGAACAATTAACACAAATAGACAGCAAATACGATTACGTTTGTTGTACAGTTGCGCCATTTAATATTCCTAGCTTAAAAGATAAGTTCGCACAAGGAATGGAAATTGCGGCATTGAAGGAAAAGTATGGTGGGAATATGCGGTATGTATTTGTGAAGGAGTTGCGCAAGGATAAAGAAAGAGATTGGACGGATGTTAAGAACATTTCGATAAGTGATGCTAGCGAACAGCAGGCATTACTTTCAGAGGGTTATCGTGGATATGAGATGGAGAAAGTGGATGAGGCTTTCGTTGTGAAATTTGGACGATAATATATATACAAAAAGAACCCTAATTCATTAGGGTTCTACTTTATTTCAAGCCACATATCCAGAGTAATAACTAAACCGTCATTTTCCAACTTGATAACGCTAACCAGTTTTCCATCTCCTTATAATCAGGCATTATCTTCCCAACAAGACGCCAAAAAGATCGATCATGATTTAAATGGACCATATGGCACATTTCATGAACAACTACATAGTCAATCACCCTCTGAGGTGCCATTGCTAGCTTCCAATTAAACGTTAACTGTAGATTTGAATCACAGGTTCCCCATGTACGGTTACTATCTGAAATACGGATTAAACGCGGCTTTGTTTTAAAGTTACTTTGATACGATTTAATACTCTTCTCTACTAACGCTTTACACTGCTTATAATAAAATCGTTTCAAAGCTTGTTGTATTTTCTCATTCTTAAGCTCTTTCACATAAATATGCAGCTTATCTCCTTCAAACACCGCATTATCTTGCTCAATACTTGTATCTTGAGAAATCTGTATCGGGTACGTGTTTCCTAAATAGAGAAAGCCCTCTCCTTGATCATAAGCCTTTTCCTGTGGCCCAAGCACTCTCTCCTGCATTTCCTTACGTGTTTTCTGAATCCAATCCCATTTCTCCTCTAACAACTGGATTATATATTCAACAGGCGTCCCTTTCGGAGCTTGTACCTCAACATTTCCGTAAGAATCTACATAAAGACGTACTGATTTTTTCTTCTTGTAATTTATATGAAAATTGATTGTCTCACCTAAATATGTATGTATCATTTCATCACCTAGCGTATTTGTTCTTGTTATTTTTACAAATAAAAAAGAGTAGGCTACAAACTCCCTACTCTATCTATTATATCATTTACTGCTTTACCATAAATGCTACAATACTTATCCCTTATCCTCTATATTTAACAGCTAGTCCCTTTAAGAAATTCCTTGCGTATCTATCGCCGCACTCTTTGTAATTTTTATGACCTTCTTTTCTTAATAGAGCGCTTAATTCTCCTTTTGTTACGATGACTCCTACGTCTTCTAATATATCAAGCATATCTTCACTTGTTAATGATAGTGCTATCTTCAATTTTTTTAGAACGAGATTATTAACACTTCCATTACTCTTTAAAGACATCGCTTGTCTATCCGATTGCCCTGGTTTTGGATCTTGTTTTCCTCTTTTAAAAGTAATCAAACCATTCAAAAACGACTCTAACATAACATTATTGCATTTTATTTCGTAATCATTTTCAACTACATCACTATCATCGTCAACTTCATCATAGTAACTGTTTTTTAATTTTGTCAGCATCTTTCGCACTTCTTCTTTTGTTACTTCAACGCCACCAAGTTTAAACATCTCCACCATATCTATATCTTTTATATCCAGAGCATATCTTACTCTAATTAAAATATCATTATTGCTTATAGCCATTGTTTGTCCTCCTAAAATGTTGGTTATTTATCCAGCAGTCAAAGCGTATCCTCTAACATGCTTTAAACTATCATGTTTAATATAACTTTTTAGTTAATGTCCGCTAAATTAATACTTTAACACTTTACAGACATGTTTTATAGTCTTACCCAAATTAATACTTGTGAAGGTCATACTAAAAAACTCAAGAGGACCTTGAGTCTGAGGAAAGATTCAAATGATTTTTTGATTTATTCTCTTCTCCTTCCTTGCGCCTATAGATCTGGTCTATATTTATTAAACCCTGAGGTACGCTTATAAGACTCTTTCCACCGTTGCGTTAACGAAAAGAAAAAGCAGTACTTTGATCTCTCAAAAACACTGCTCATTTTCTGCTTTAAATTTATTTTAAACTCAACCAAGCCACACACTCCACATATGCAGAGTATATGTGGCAACACAAGGGTGTTGGTGGGTTTATTACATTCTTAAGACCTTTTTCTTTCAGAAAACAGACTTTATCAAAACAAAAGTTGTCGGCTGCAAGGGAACTTGAAACTGAATAAAATAAGCACACGTGAGTTGATGTGAATCATTTCCCCTCTAACTTTTTGAGAGTTACACCATTTCACTGTCCTCTGTCCCATCAACACTCTTTTCAAATTTATCAAGCAATGCACGCACTTCATCTGTTGATTTCGTGCTCATCAATTGATTTCTTAATTCAGCAGCTCCATGGAATCCTTTGACATAAATTTTGAAAAAGCGATGAAGCCCTGTGATTGAACGTGGCAGTACTTCCGCATATTGATCTTGAAGATCAAGCTGCAGTCTTAAAAGATCAAGGTATTCTTTACTGCTATGCTCTTTCGGCTCTTTTTCAAAAGCAAAAGGATTTTTAAAGATACCTCGTCCGATCATAACGCCATCAATACCATATTTTTCAGCAAGCTGTAGCCCAGTTTGACGGTCAGGAATGTCTCCATTGATTGTTAGTAGCGTATTTGGTGCGATACGGTCACGTAATTTTTTGATTTCGGGAATTAGCTCCCAATGCGCATCTACTTGGCTCATTTCTTCTCTTGTACGTAAATGAATAGAAAGGTTCGCAATATCTTGTTTTAAAATATGCGTTAACCACTCCTCCCACTCATTTAGCTCCTTAAAGCCAAGTCGTGTTTTCACGCTGACAGGCAGTCCGCCCGCTTTTGCTGCTTGAATAAGTTCTGCGGCAACGTCTGGACGCAGAATAAGGCCACTACCTTTTCCTCTTGATGCCACATTCGGTACAGGGCAGCCCATATTAATATCGATGCCTTTAAATCCTAGCTCTGCCATGCCAATACTCATTTGACGGAAATATTCGGGATTATCCCCCCAAATATGTGCCACCATTGGTTGTTCATCTTCTGTAAAAATCAAACGGCCACGCACACTTTTCATACCCTCTGGATGACAATAGCTATCCGAGTTTGTAAACTCTGTGAAAAATACATCCGGTCGACCGGCTTCACTTACTACGTGACGAAAAACAACATCTGTCACATCTTCCATTGGTGCAAGTACAAAAAATGGTCGTGGTAAATCACGCCAAAAATTATCTATCATTTCAAACTCAAATCCTCTCACTATGGATACAACTTCAAACTCTCAGTCAAAAAATATAAAGCCAAATGTTCCACTTCTTTTACACTTATATCATGCTTAATAACTTATTATCAAACACAAGTACATTTGGACATTTATAATTTGTGAAAAACTATCGTGAAAATCGGCAATGTTTATTTTAACTAAAGTCGGTCCTGAATGGTATTTTTATAAACAAAAAAGCAGATGGTATAGATTTTTTCTATATCAACTGCTTTTCTATTATACCAACTCCAACCAAGCCACACACTCCACATGCGTAGTATGCGGGAACATATCCACAGGCTGTACTTCCTGCGTCTTATATCCGCCTTCTTCTAATACTTTTAAGTCACGTGCTAGTGTTGCTGGATTACATGATACATATACAACGCGTTTTGGCTTCATATCGATGATCGTGTTTAATAGTGCCTCATCGCAGCCTTTACGCGGCGGATCGACGACGATTGTATCAGCAATTACGCCTTCTTTATACCAGTTTGGAATGACTACCTCTGCTTCTCCTACTGCAAATTCAGCGTTTGTCATGTTGTTTAATGCAGCATTTCGATTTGCGTCTTCAATTGCTTCTGGGACGATTTCAACGCCGTATACTTTTTTCGCTTTTTGCGCTAGGAATAGCGAGATTGATCCGATTCCGCAGTATGCGTCGATTACTGTTTCATTTCCATCTAATTTTGCATATTCTAATGCTTTGTCATATAGCACTTTCGTTTGTTCTCGGTTTACTTGATAGAAAGAACGTGCTGAGATAGCAAATTTAATATCACCGATAAAATCATAAATATATTCTGATCCATATAGGACTGTTGTTGTGTCTCCGAAAATTACGTTTGTACGTTTCGTGTTTACGTTTTGAACAATTGATTTTACATTTGGGAACTTCGTTGTAATTTCTTCGATGATCGCCTTTTTGTTTGGAAGCTCTGCCGTACGTGTAATGAAGACAAGCATAATTTCCCCTGTTACTTGTCCGTACCTAGCCATTACGTGGCGAAGTGTTCCTTTATGACGTTCTTCGTTGTACGCTGTGATGCCATGCTTTTCACAAATACGTTTTACTTCTTGAATTAATGCATCATTTTCTTCTGCTTGAATTAAGCATGTTTCCATATTAATGATGTCATGTGTTCCTTGGCGATAAAAACCAGCTACAAGCCCGCCTTCACGTTCTCCAATCGGTACTTGTGCTTTGTTTCGATAAACCCACGGATTCTCCATACCAAGAACAGGATGAACTGGTACGTCGTGCAGTCCACCGATGCGCTGCATTACGTCACGCACTTGTTTTTCTTTCGCCTTTAGTTGTCCTTCATATGTTAAGTGCTGAAGCTGACAACCGCCGCATTGGTTGTAAACTGGGCATTCTGCATCTTTACGATATGGACTTTCTGTATGAAGCTTCATTAAACGGCCAAATGCGAAGTTCTTCTTTACTTTAATAATTTTAATTTGTGCTTCTTCACCTGGTAACCCGTTTTTTACGAAAATAGGATATCCTTTCACTTTCGCAACACCGGCACCATCATGTGTTAAATCTTCAAATACTACATCTATAAACTCGTTCTTTTCAACTGGTGGCGTCATTTTATTACTCATTTTCCGACCTCTCTTTTTCATAACACTGCGTTACATTTTACCATACTCATATGCTCTTTATCCATTGGAAGAAAAAAAGCTATTGACGAATTTTGTTGACTAATGTTACGCTACTAATAATTTAATACGGACGATGTTCCCTCATATATACTTGATAATATGGATCGAGAGTTTCTACCCGGCAACCGAAAATTGCTGGACTATGGGGAAAACTAATGAATATTAGCTTGTTTGTGTATACAAAGACTCATATTGATTAGCTTTCTCTCATAGATGAAAGTGAATCCATATGGGTCTTTTTTTATTTTTCACTTTTCTAAAAGGTCAGACATCTTACGTATGACATAAAACCTCTCCTATTTTAATTATATATATTCATTTTGACTTTTCAGTATATCGTTTAGCTATGAAGAATAAAAAGTGGCCCGCTCTTGTTTTCTCTTTTTGGTTTCACTTGGCACGGGGCTAAAAAAGGCTCTGACCGCTTCTATGCTTGATCGGATCCTCTCTTCCATCTAAAAAGAAAGGGTTTTTATGTCGGTTTTTCAAATTGTATTTATATAGTTATATAATGAGCGTTTTATGTAAAAACTTTATACGAACTTCTGAAAGGGGCAACTACATGCAATATGTAATGAGCGTTATCGGCATTCTTGTCGTGTTAGGTTTATGTTTTGCTTTGTCAAACAACAAAAGTAAAATCAACTTCCGTGCAATTGCTATTATGATTGGTTTCCAAATTTTAATTGGTTGGTTTATGTTTGGCACAAAAATTGGTCAACAGATCATCATTTTAATTAGTAAGGTTTTCAACAAACTAATTAAACTTGGTACGACAGGTGTCGATTTTCTCTTTAATGGAATTCAAAGAGACTTTGTCTTTTTCTTAAATGTATTATTAATTATTGTCTTTTTCTCAGCACTACTTTCTATTTTCAGTTATTTAGGTGTTTTACCATTCATCGTTCGAATTGTCGGCGGTGCAATTTCCAAAATTACTGGTTTACCACGCGTTGAATCATTCCATGCGGTAAACTCTGTATTCTTTGGTTCAAGCGAAGCATTAATCGTTATTAAAAATGACTTAAAGCACTTTAATAAAAACCGTATGTTCATCATTTGCTGTTCGGCAATGAGCTCAGTTTCAGCTTCTGTTACAGCATCGTACGTTATGATGCTAGATGCGAAATACGTACTAGCAGCGTTGCCACTGAATTTATTCTCTAGCTTAATTGTTTGTTCTTTATTAACACCAGTTGATACAAAGAAAGAAGAAGAAACAGTTCAGAAATTCGATAGAAGTCTATTTGGAGACAGCTTTATCGGTGCAATGATTAACGGTGCATTAGATGGTTTAAAAGTAGCCGGTATCGTTGCTGCTTTAATGATCGCCTTTATCGGTGTGATGGAAGTTGTAAACTATGTAATTAGCGCAGCTTCAGGCGCAATGGGCCATGCGATTACACTGCAACAAATCTTCGGTTACATTCTTGCACCATTTGCATTCCTAATGGGTATTCCAGCTCACGATATTATCCCAGCTGGCGGAATCATGGGAACAAAAATTGTTTTAAATGAATTTGTGGCTATTCTTGATTTAAAAGAAGTTGCAAAAACATTATCTCCACGTACAGTTGGAATCGTTACCGTATTCTTAATTAGCTTCGCAAGTATTAGCCAAATCGGTGCGATCGTTGGTACAATTCGTGCCCTTTCCGAAAAACAAGGAAGTGTCGTATCTAAGTTTGGTTGGAAAATGCTATTTGCATCAACACTTGCTTCTATTTTATCCGCTACGATTGCTGGATTATTTATTTAACAATGAATTACCCTATCCTTCCTTTCATTTTGGAATGTTGGGGTGATTTTTTTATGAGCGAAGGTCACCAATCTGCAAATGAAATGTAATCATATGCAATATTGCATACATTTTTCAATACGATTTTTCTTTTTTATATTAAGAAATATATATATACTAGTATTGGCCAGAAGATGTATTCTGTCTGTTTACAGTGAAAGAAATATCCAACAACAAAAACCCAAAAGTAAAAAAAGCGTTTTTAAAGATACCTCCGAAATTAGCTATTTTTCGGAGGTATCTTTTTTCATAAGGCAATCTATAACTACAATTGTTTTTATTTACAAAATTTTACATAAGACAAACCCCATGCAATTGAACTGCATTTTTGTCGAATTCTCCCAAAAGAGATATTCCCCTCTATATTTCATAGTGATATGATAGACAAGGGTATGATTCAAATAGAAATATTTGAATCAATAATCTCTTATAACAAGACAAATAGAGAAATTATTACATATAAGAGACAAAACTAAAAACACAATAGAAGGATGATATTATGAAGAAATATGCATGTATCGCTTTGCTTTCTTCTGCTATTCTCGTAGGTTGTAACACTAGCACTACTAGTGAAAAACAGACAAAAGAAGCAACTTACAAGAGCCAAAAGGAGACGAAAGAAGTACAAGCCAAAGCAGTAGAAATACCTGTAACTCAAGGACTCATTTCATGGGATCCATTTGAATACAATGCAAAGAATACGACACTTTATACAAAGAACTTAAGAGATTCATTTAAGGAAGTGCGTTACAATATTTGGCGTACAGCTGATGGACCTACAAGTAAACAAACCTTTGTATCACAAGAAAAAGCGCGTGATTTTGCTCTCCCATTTCATTTACAATCATTTCATTTAAAACGTGGAGAATTTCAAATTGAAACAGTGGGATTAAAAAATGACAACACTGAAGTTCCTCTAGTGAAATCTACGATTACATTCCAGCAATATGCACCTTTCCTTATGTACCATGCTATTGAAAAATATCCTGGACCAGGTGATGGCGATTTAGGTTTATATGTACCACCAGAACAATTTGAAAAACATATGCAATATTTAAAAGATAACGGTTATACAATGTTAACGTTTGAACGTTGGGGCGAGGTAAATCGTGTCAATAAACCTGTCTTTGTGACAATGGATGATGGCCGAAAAAATAATATGAACGCTCTTCATATTTTGCAAAAATTAAAAGATGATAAATTCCAACCAGCAGCAACTGAATTCCTCGTTTCAAGTACTATTGATACACCAAATCGTCTTACGACAGATGATATAAAACAAATGCTTGATTCGGGTATTTTTTCCATTCAATCTCATACTGCTACTCATGCAATGATGGCTTATACAAGTAATTATGATGAAGAATTACTTGTATCTAAAGAAAAAATTGAAAATCTTACAGGCAAAAAAGTGATCGCCCTTGCCTATCCAGTAGGTTCTTATAATGACCCAGCTGTGGAAGAAACAAAGAAACATTATGAATTTGCGGTAACTACCGATCATGGAACTCATATTACAAAAGGCACACCAAATGAACAATACTTAATTAAGCGACATTTTGTTGGCCCTAATACAACAATGGCGCAGTTTACATCACTTGTGAAAGAAAAATATTAATCGTTTTTTAGGCTGCTTTCATGAAAAAGTAGCCTTTTCTTTTATTTATTTTTCCAACTTTAAAATTAGCTTAAATTTTAGCCTTGAACATTTAGCTCCACTTTTATAAATGTTATAATTTGCAAAAAGATTAATGGAGGTACAAATGAAATTACATGCTCTTTTTGATTTCCTACATTTATTATTTTTCAGCATAAAAAGTCATTATGTTTTCGGCATCCCTAGTTATGTATTTTTAATTCCTTTCATTTTTGTTGTTGGCTACATGATCATAACGCTGAACAAGCCTGCAAAAAGAAAAAGACTTCGAAGTAGAGAAACATCTTAACTATTTGTTTCTTTGAACTACTATCACTTTACTATAACGATATAAAGTGAAACTTTAATCAGCCCGACCTCTTCATTTCTCTCTGAATCTTAAGGTGAGGGTCTTACTGCCCGTTCATGCGGGGAAAAAGTGAATACACAATAGAAGGTGATCGTTATGAAAAAATATGCAGCTATTGCTTTATGTACATCTGCCATTCTAGCAGGGTGTAATTCTAACAATACAAATAATGAACCTAAAAAAGAGAAAACGGTTCAAGAACAGCCAAAAAAGCAAGTAGAAAAAGTGCAACCACAGGGTACAATATCTTGGAGTTCTATTACACATGAATCCACAAATACAGCTATCCATATAACGGATTTAAAAGATTCTTTAACCGAGGTACAATATAAAATTTGGCGAACTGCTGATGGAAAAGAAAGCGCAAAATTATTTTCATCCAAAGATAAAAACAAACAGTTTGCAATTCCTTTTGATATTAAAGAATTTGACGGAAAACGTGGTGAATATCAAATTGAAGCATCTGGTTTAAAAGAAGGTGGAAAAAGTATTCTGCTCACAACATCCACCATCACGTTTCAGCAGCATGTTCCTGTCTTAATGTATCACGCGATTGAGGATTATTATGGTCAAGGAATAAAAGGCTTATTTGTCTCACCTGCGAACTTCGAAGCGCAAATGAAATATTTAAAAGAAAACGGCTATACATTATTAACGTTCGAACGTTGGAACGATATTAATAAAGTAAATAAACCAATTCTTGTTACGTTTGATGATGGTATGAAAAATAATATGAATGCATTTCATATTCTACAAAAGTTAAAAGACGATACATTTAAGCCGACAGCAACCGAATATATGATTGTTGATAACATCGATGCAGAAGGCTCCTTATCCACCGCGGATATAAAAGAAATGGTTGATTCGGGTATTTTCTCTGTCCAATCTCATACAGCAACACATGCTGATTTACCGAAAATCACAAACTATGAGGGAGAGTTAAAGGGTTCAAAAGAAAAGCTTGAAAAGATCACTGGTAAACCTGTCATTGCAATTGCATACCCGTTTGGTCATGTAAATGATAAAGTTGTAGAAGAAACAAAGAAATATTATCAATTTGCGACAACGACAAAACCAGGACAGTTCATTACAAAAGGTGAGCCAGATGAACTGTTAAAAATGAAACGCGTTCGTATGCACAACACTACTACAGTTGAACAGTTTGCTACTTCTATTAAATAAACTTGGGTTTACTACCCATAAATAATCGAGTAAGAATAAAGATTATTATAACTAGAAAAATGAGTACGATACTTTTCATATCGCACTCATTTTTTTAATAACTCTTAACAATATGGGATAATTTCAATAAGGAAATCGTTTACTACTATTAAATTTTTATAAACTTACCATTGAATTTAGTAAAAGAAAAGCCATTAAATTTTTCGTTATAGGTTGCTTTATGATCTTTCAGAATTCCAATCGCTACTGCTTCCCCGAGCTTTAAGCCTTCTATCGTGTCAGAACGCCAATGAACACCAGCTGTACCACGGCCAAGCCCAATATTGGTAGCAAGCTTATTCAATTCCCCTCCGACTTTCAAAGGTTGTCCTGAATAAGAGAGCAAAGAAAGACCATCAGAACTCGCTACAACTGGTTTTGGAATGACAAACGATTCATTAAAAAAGGCTTTCAATACAGTGACACCAGCTCCCATAAGAGTTGCATGTCCCGCAGGGTATGCAGGATGAGTCGGACAGCCTTCAGGATACGCTAACGGGAGTAAATACGTTCCAAACTTGCTAAATACTTCGGAAATAACTTGCGAATTTAATAATTCTGGATGAATCGGATAATGAGTATCACCTGTTAGCTGATTATGAACACGCCCTCCAAACTCTTCAGGGCGGATTCTGCGATGAACTAAAAACTTTTGACACCATGCCGCTTCAAGTGCTGCCTTTGCCGTCTTACCCACTAAATCCAAAATATGAGGGGCACCGAAGGTAACAAAACCATTCTGAGTTTTTGAATGTAAGTAGGGGTTATTGGATGATAATGCTCCTTTTCCAAAGCTAAGTAATATCAAACACGCAGAAAGACAAGCTTGGTAGGAAAAATCTTGATGAACAAATTCAGCTAGGTCACGACCATTACGAATATAACGAGTGACTGTATCAAATATAATTTCCTTCGGAGATAAACCATTTTGGATATCCAGCCATTCTTGGTAAGCAGTCATATAATCTTTATCAGATACAGTAGTACGATATTTTTGAATCATTGTTGTAGCTCCATAGGGAACATCTTGCCATAAAAATTGAGAAATATAAGGTCCTATCAGACCACCAGGTATTCCATCACGAAACAAAGTCTCTGTAGTAACGCTACCATTAACTTTAGGTCCACGGAAATCCGACAAACTTGATAATTCAGAAGCCGCTGCTAAAGTAAGAGAATTACTATTATATTCAGTAAAAGGCACATCACGTGTCAATGCCTGCCAGTACAATTCAGTCATTTCACTTGCTTCCCAGGCACTACTAAAAGCTGGAGGTACCGCGATACTTAAATGGTGAGAATCCGGTCCTTCTAGCCCATAAGCATAAGCTGCTTGTGGATTGGCAAGCTTCACTACACCACCAAGCGTTAAACATTCAAAAGCATCTGGCTTTCCCTTCTTAAGTGCCTCAATCCATTTTTTATAAGCATAAATATCAACTTCCCCTAAAGAATTATGTGGTAAAGCCTTGGAGAAGCTAGCAATTTTATTATCAAACAATTTTTCATCTCCGTTACAGAATTGAACTGGAAGAGGAAGACCTTTTTGATAATCTGCAGCTTGAAAACGAACTCGGAATGCCTTATCACAACGCTCATATGGGGACATAGGTCCTATCTCACAATTCTTTTCTATATATGGATAACAATCTTTTCTATTTCGATTCGGATTTCGTCCCATTTTATCAACCTTTCACACTACATATTCATAACCATTTTCTTTCAAATCTTATTTAATATATGTTTATGCTTGTTTACCTGATTATTCTACTCAATCAATTGCCCATTTTCTCACAACACATCGTCAAAATACGAAATTAAGATTAATATAATTGAGGCACCGTTTATATTTTTTAAATTTTCTTGTATTATGTATATAAGAAATCTTTTGAATAAAGGGGATTATACCTATGTCATTTGAACAATCATTAGAAAAGTATGCTGCTCTTGCAGTAAATGTCGGTGTTAATATTCAGCCTGGACAAACATTATCTATTAATGCGCCACTTGAGGCAGCCCCATTTGTCCGTCTTGTTACAGAAAAAGCATATAAATCAGGCGCAAAGCATGTATATGTAGATTGGAACGATGAGGTATTAACACGTTTAAAATTTGATTTAGCTCCTGAAGAAGCATTCTCAGAATTCCCTGCTTGGAAGGCACATGCACGTGAAGAATTGGCAAAAGAAGGCGCTGCATTTATGTCTATCTATGCAGAAAATCCAGATTTATTAAAAGGTGTAGATGCAAAACGAATTGCAAGTGCTCATAAGGTTGCTGGAGAAGCAATGAAGGTATACCGTGATTATGTACAAGCAGATAAAGTAAGCTGGTGCGTAATCTCTGTTCCTACGAAAGAATGGGCTGCAAAAGTATTCCCTGATGTAGCACCAGAAGAGCAACAAGAAAAGCTATGGGATGCAATTTTCCAAGCAACTCGTGCAGATTTAGAAAATCCTGTTGAAGCATGGAAAGAACATGATGAAACATTACATACAAAAGTAGACTACTTAAACGAAAAACATTATAAAGCTCTTCACTATACAGGTCCTGGAACAGATTTAACAATTGAACTTCCAGAAAAACATGTATGGGCTGGCGCTGGTAGCTTAAATGAAAAGAATATACCATTTATGGCTAACATTCCGACAGAAGAAGTCTTTACTATGCCATTAAAAACAGGTGTAAACGGTCAAGTATCGAGCACAAAACCATTAGTATTTGCAGGTAACATCATCGATAACTTTACACTAACATTCGAAAATGGTCGCATTGTTGACTACAAAGCTGATGTTGGCGAAGAAGCACTAAAACATTTAGTAGAAACAGATGAAGGCTCTCACTTCTTAGGAGAAGTCGCATTAGTACCTCATGATTCACCGATTTCTAATACAAACATTTTATTCTATAATACGCTATTTGATGAAAATGCATCTTGCCATTTAGCAATTGGGAATGCTTATGCATTTAACTTAGATGGTGGTAAAACGATGACAAAAGAAGAGCTTGCAGAAAATGGAGCAAACTCTAGTATTACACACGAAGACTTTATGATTGGTTCAGCAGAGCTTGATATTGATGGTATTACAGCTGACGGAACACATGAACCAATTTTCCGTAAAGGTAACTGGGCATTCTAAGAATACAAATTATTTAATGAAAAGAGCCATTTTCCTAGAAAAAGGCTCTTTTCACTTTTTAGTATACTGCCTTAATATAATCAATGTATAAAGTTTTGTTATTATAATATTCAAAATAGAAGGAGGAGTTTTCATGACAACAGCAATTGCGATTTTAACATTCGTTGGTAAAGTGATTCCATTAGTAACAGATCTATTGAAAGCACTCATGTAAACTTATTCTTTTATATTAATTTATCCTCACATAATAAAAAGGTTGTTTTCATTTTAGAAAACAACCTTTTTTTACTTTATTATAGTCCTAAAGAAATGTATTTAATTTCTAAATATTCGTCAATTCCAAAATGACCACCTTCACGGCCAATACCACTTTCTTTATATCCGCCAAACGGAGCTTGTGCAACTGATGGAAGGCCATCATTTAAACCGATAATGCCATATTCTAATGCTTCACTAATTTGAAATGCTTGACTAATATCTTTTGTAAATACATATGCAGCTAAACCATACGGAGTATTATTAGCTCGTTCAATTACTTCTTCAACCGTTTCAAATTTTGCAACAGGCGCAACTGGTCCGAATGTTTCCTCATTCATACATAACATTGTATCGTTTGCTCCTCCAATTACAGTTGGTTCAATAAAGTGACCATTTAATTCTGCAATTGTTTGTCCTCCATAAAGGATTTCGCCGCCTTTTTGGATAGCATCTTCTATATGTTCCTTTACTTTTTCTACTGCATTCGCATCAATAAGCGGCCCTACAGTCGTACCTTCTCCAAATCCATCTCCTACCTTAAGCTGACCTACTGCTTTTTGAAACTTCTCTGCAAATTCTCCATATACCGCTTCTTGTACAAATACGCGATTTGTACATATGCATGTTTGACCAGCATTACGGAATTTCGAACCAATTACCGCTTCTACAGCTTTATCTAAATCCGCATCATTCATCACAATAAACGGAGCATGCCCCCCTAATTCAAGTGACACTTTTTTCATTGTTTTCGCTGCACCACACATTAATTCTTTTCCGATTTCAGTTGATCCCGTAAACGAAACCTTTCTCACACGTCCATCATTCATCCACGTATCAGCGATAGCCTTTGCACTACCTGTTACAATGTTTAAAACGCCTTTTGGAATATCAGCCTCATGTGCAAGTTCAGCTAATTTTAATGCTGTTAACGGCGTTTGACTTGCAGGCTTTACAACTGCTGTGCAACCTGCTGCAAGCGCTGGAGCTACTTTTCTTGTAATCATAGCAGCTGGAAAATTCCAAGGTGTAATTGCTGCAATAACACCAACAGGCTGTTTTATTACTAAGATGCGTTTATCTGGATGAGAAGCTGGAATCATCTCACCATATACTCGCTTTCCTTCTTCTGCATACCATTCTACAAAACTATTCGCATAATTCACTTCACCAAGTGCTTCTGCAAATGGCTTCCCTTGCTCTTTCGTCATAATTGCTGCGATTTCTTCTTTATTTTCATCAATTAGTGCAAACCACTTTTTTAATTTTTGCGCACGGTCAGCTGCAGTTAATTTTGACCAAGACTTAAAGGCTTCATGTGCAGCATCTACCGCTTGCTTCGCCTCAATGACCCCGCCTTTTGGAACAGTTGCAAATACTTCCTGCGTCGCAGGATTATTAATTTCAATTTGTTCCTGTAGCCCGATCCATTCCCCATTTATATACATTGCTTTCTGTTCTAAATTTATATAAGTCGCTTTCTTATCCAACGTTTTCTTCCTCCTTTATATTCACTTCATTTTCTTCTATATTTCTATCATACTTTCAAAAAAGCATTCGAACAAAGAAATAGCCTTCACTCGTTTTCTCTCTTTATTTTCACTTGGAATGGGACAGTTTCTATGCATGAACGGATGCTCTCTCCCCCTAAAAAGAAAGGTTCTATATCATTTTTTCAATTTGTATTTATATAAATTCCTCTCCTATAAACCTCTTAATTTTCCTCGTCGCTGCAGACTGGCTTATTTTCAAAAACTCTGCTACTTTATAGCTTGATCCATATGTTTTATACGCTTTAAGGATAATATTCCGTTCTACTTCTTCCAACATTTTATAGAGGCTTTGACCGGACTGTTCAACTGTTGATCCATGCATAGATAATGGTAAGTCTTCAATCGTTACAATGTTATCTGCAGTAATGACAATTCTTTCAATCACATTTTCTATTTCTCTATTATTCCCTTCCCAAGGGTACCCTACAAACATTTGTAAAGTACTAGGTGCCAATTTTACATCACGTCCATACTTCTCATTAAAGTGATGTAAGTAATGATAGACTAAAGGTAAAATATCTTCCGTTCTTTCACGAAGTGGAGGGATATGAATCGGTATTACATTTAAACGATAGTATAAATCTTTTCGGAAAGTACCTTGTTTCACCATTTCAGCCAAATCTCTATTCGTAGCTGCTACAATACGAACATCTACTTTTTTTAGTTCCCTACCTCCTACTGAGCGGAATGTTTTTTCTTGTAATACTTGTAACAGTTTCGCCTGAATTTCAAGTGGCATTTCACCAATCTCGTCTAAGAAAAGAGTTCCTTTATGAGCTAGCTCTAAAATCCCTTTTTTTCCTTCGCGGTTTGCACCTGTAAATGAACCACCTGAATAGCCAAACAGTTCCGATTCGATTAAATTTGTCGGCAATGCCGCACAATTAATTTCATAAAACATTTCATTTTTACGATGACTCACTTCATGCAAATGACGCACTAATCTACTTTTCCCTACACCAGTCTCGCCTAAAATAAGAACCGTACTATCTACCACAGAGACTTTTTTGATTGTTGTAACTATTTTTTGCATAGCTACACTTTTAAAAATAAGCCCCTCATATTCATACGTTTCTCTTAACTCTTTTTTATATGTCTTTAACTGATTATCCATCTCTTCGACCTTTTTTCGTAATTGGTAGAGTTCAGTGAGATCACGAGAATAACTAATTACCCTTCGCAAATTCCCTTGTTCATCAAACACAGGCCTTGTACGAACGTGTAAATACTCTCCTGATTTTGTTGTCTGAACAAGTTCAATTGGCTTTTTCTTCTCAATTACTTCTAATGTTGCAGATGGATAAAAGATCCCTTCTTTTTGTAGTTCTTTTACATGCTTACCTACTAACTCCTCAGCAGATAATTGATAGTGTCTTTCGCATGTACTATTTACACGGACAACAGTTCCTTCCTCATCCGTAACAAAAATCTCATCAAATGCATATTCAAATACATCTTTTAAATCCATAAATGCTCGTTCCTTTTCTGCAACCATTCCAGCCACTCCTCAAATTCAAGTACATTGCTTCACTTTATTATCTCTTACATTTCATTATAAAATGAAACCTGCATTTAAGGGAATTTTCTGTATATTCAACGAAGCAAACTAGAATGGTCACAAATATATTATATCCATTTTGATTTTCCGACATATAAGGCGCTACTATAAAGAACAAACGGTAATCTATGGTCGTTTCCTCTCTTTGTTTTAACTTTGCATGAGGCTGGAAGAGAGTCTGACCGCTTCTATGCATGGACGGATGCTCTCTTCACCTAAAAAAAGAAAGGTTTTATGCCGTTTTTTCAATTTGCATTCTATTATTTACACACGAGCTATATCCGCTTGCTCATAACAAGCTTGCAGGGAATCTTCAATAATTGTAAGCCCCTCTTCTAGCTGCTCATCTGTAATGACAAGTGGCATTAATACACGAACTACATTCCCATACGTTCCAGCAGATAATAAGAGCAATCCACGTTTATTTGCTTCAGCACATAAATTTGCTGTTAATGCTTTATCCGCTTCTTTCGTTGTACGATCTTTAACAAGTTCGAACGCACACATTGCTCCTAAGCCACGCACATCACCAATACAATTATATTTTTTCTTCATTGCTTCAAATCGATCCATCACAACTTTTCCTACATGTACAGCTCGAGCATTTAATTTTTCTTTCTCTATAATATCCAAAACAGCTAATGCCGCAGCGCAGCCTAATGGACTTCCAGCGTATGTTCCACCAAGTTCCCCTGGTGCTGATTCATTCATAACTTCTTTTCGGCCAATAACGCCACTAATCGGTACTCCTGCCCCTAATGATTTTGAAACAGTAATTAAATCTGGAACTACATCATAATGATCAATTGCAAAGTATTTTCCTGTACGGCTAAATCCTGTTTGAATTTCATCAGCTACAAATAAAATACCATGTTCAGAGCAAAGACGACGTACTTCTTGTACAAACTTTTTACTTGGAATGATAAAACCACCTTCACCTTGGACTGGTTCCATCACAACAGCTGCTATACTTTCTGGTGCAACTTCTGATATTAAAAAATTCTTAAATTCTTCAATAATAAAGTTATCGTATTGTTCGTCTGTTAAACCTTCTGGACGACGGTATTCATATGGAAATGGTGCTTTATATACTTCCGGTGCAAATGGACCAAATCCGAATTTATATGGCTTTACTTTACTTGTCATCGTCATTGTCATCAATGTACGACCATGAAACCCTTTTGAAAACGCAATAATGCCAGGTCTTTTCGTATATTTACGAGCAATTTTCACAGCATTTTCAACTGCTTCAGCACCGCTATTTAAAAATAATACTTGTTTTTCAAATTTTCCAGGAGCTAATGCAGCAAGCTTCTCTGCTAATTCAATATATGGCTCATACATCATTACATTAAATCCAGTATGAATATATTGATCTACTTGTTTATGAAGCGCCTCTTTCACAGCAGGGTGACAATGTCCTACGTTAATCGTTCCAATTGCTCCTGCAAAATCGATAAATTGATTTCCATCTACATCTGTTACAAGCGCACCATCGGCTGACTGTACGAATGTTGAAATCCCATTACTCACGCCCCTTGGTACGATATTTTGACGGCGTTCTAATAAAGAAGCTGCCTTTGGTCCTGGAATTTGTTCATTTACTTTAGCGAATTTTGTATTCATCGTTTCTCCCATCCTTTTCTATGCTATGATTTTCTTTTTCTATATTGCAAGATGTATGCCAATTTACAAATGTAGTGTTGTTCTAACATTCCTAGTATTTCGACATAAAAAACAAGTCTATAAAGACTTGTTATGAGTCTCTATAGACTTATTTTATTTATACATTAGACTTCCTTTGTTCCCAAATAAATTCACCAGAGCTAGAAATAAGATCCCCTACAGAATCTAGTACAACATCGGCAAGTGGTGCTAATGTTTGTCGATCCCCCGTCCCAGAAAGAACACCAATTGCATAACAACCGCCACTATTTTTCGCTAAATGTAAATCGGTCGGTGTATCGCCAACTACCGCTACTTCCGATGAATCCAAGCTAAACTTCTCGCAAAATGCTTCTACAATTTGTTTATCTGGTTTTTGTGCCGGAAATGTATCTGCAGTTACAATACAATCAAAGAAAGATTCCAATCGATACTGCTTTAAAAATAATTCTGTCGGTGCAAAATCATCAGCTGTCACCACTCCTAAAATGAAACCTTTATCTTTCAATGTTTGTAAAACCCTTGGTAAATCTGCTGTCATTCTCATATGTGAACGATGTTCGTACATAAGAGTAAATAGTTTTCCACTTATCCAGTGATGCATATCACTCTCTTTAACAGACGGTATATACTTACAACAAATTTTCGCTATATCGAGGCTTGTTCCTGCTGCTAATACACTACTTGGATGAACAAACGCCCCTTTAACACCAATTTCTTCCAAAATAGTTAACTGTAATGATTGAGGTAATTGATGTAGTTCTATAAGTTCAGCTACAAGTTCTTCTGCAACTTTAATCCAAATCGAATGAAAATCCATTAATGTTCCATCTTTATCAAAGAGTATTGCCTTTATCTTCTCCATAACACACCCTACCTTTCTGCCCTTCTCACATTCAGTGTAGCAAGTAAATGTGGATATAAGATGAACGCATTGTAAAAATACATTGAAAATCAAACCAACTCCCAATTTACAAAAGGAATTAATGACACGATTCCATCGACACATTCCTATATATATAAATAAAAAAGGATACCTTTATAAGGTATCCTCTTTATGTTCTGGAACAAATAGTTCAAGACAATGATATATATTTTCAAATTCCATTGGCGCATCTCCGCCATATTCACCATCTAAATTAATCATTAATTTATCCGGCGAATGAACCTTAATACGATTTGCCTGCGTATATAAAACTTTTGGATTATTAATATGCTCACCGCGCTGTGCTTGTGTTGCTGCTTTAATCAAATCAGCAATAGAACCCTTCTTCAGCACTAATAAGTCAAATAAACCATCGTTAATAGATGCATATGGTGCAACCTTTTCAAAACCACCAACTGAGCGGGTATTCGTAATTAAAAACATCGTAATCTCTTCTTGCAATAGCTTTCCATCATACTCGATTTCAACGTATGTTGGATGTAATGACGGTAGCATTTCGATACCTTTTAAATAATAGGCAAGCTGTCCTAGTACTGTTTTCAGCTTACTTGGTACTTCGTATGTTAATTCTGTAATACGTCCGCCGCCAGCAATGTTAATAAAATATGTATCGTTCGCTCTACCAAGGTCTAATGGAACAGTCTTACCTTCACAAATAATATCTGCCGCCTCTTCAATAGAACGCGGTACACCGATTGCACGTGCAAAATCATTTGTCGTCCCAACTGGAATGATTCCGAATTTCGGACGATATTCATTCCCTACTAAACCATTCACCACTTCATTTAACGTCCCGTCACCACCAGCTGCAATGACAACATCAAATTTACGATTTGCCGCTTGCCTCGCTGCCACAGTCGCATCTCCAGGACCCGTTGTCGCATGACAAGATGTTTCATATCCAGCTTGTTCTAATTTTTGTAATACTTCTGGTAAGCTCTTTTTAAATAACTCACGGCCAGAAGTAGGGTTATAAATTATTCTTGCTCGCTTCATCATTCATTAGCACAGGAAATTTCTCATTCACCATTCACAGAAAAAGAATATACCGAATCTTTATTCAGCGTTCCTATGCCTACCTCCTCTCATCTCCATATCCTTCTTTTAGCCCATTTAAAAGGACAAATAAGGACCCAGGTTCATACCGCTTTACATCAGCAAAATATAAAGAACAACCTACTAATGAAAGCTTTGCTTTATTGAACTAAGTAATATATATCATTTCACCATTCATAGTACTTTCTGTTTCTTACATACAAAACAGGGGATAACAATTATCTATTATTTCACGAGATGAAAAAACTCTCTATGTCTAGATTTATCATTATTCCCACCTTTTTGCAACTATCATACCATAGTTGCTATACAAACATTTTCTCACTTTTGTCAGTTAATCAAACGTTTGTTTAAATGATTTCTTAATTTAAACAAACGTTTGATTAACTCAGAAAAAACACCCAAATATGGGTGCTTTCTCTGATTAATCTTTACTATTTGATAACCGCTTAACTTCATAAGTTAGGCTATCCAGTTCCACTTTTCTTTATTATCGCTTGTTGATTTCTTCTAACAAGATTTTATTAACAAGTGGTGGGTTTGCTTGTCCTTTTGTCGCCTTCATAATTTGCCCCACTAAGAAGCCAATTGCACGGTCTTTACCGTTTTTAAAGTCTTCAATAGATTGTTCGTTATTATCAAGAATTTCTGTTACGACCTTACGAAGTGTACCTTCGTCAGAAATTTGAACAAGACCTTTTGCTTTAACGATTTCTTCTGGGTCTCCACCTTTTTCAATTAATTCGTTAAATACTTTTTTCGCAATTTTAGACGAAATTGTACCTTTTTCAATTAATCGAACCATTTTAGATAGACCAGCTGGCGTTAATGCTACGTCTTTTAATTCTTTTTGTTGTTTATTTAAGTATGCAAGTACTTCACCCATTAACCAGTTTGATGTTAATTTCGCGTCTGCACCATCTGCGATTGTTGCTTCAAAGAAATCAGACATCTCTTTTGTTAATGTTAATACGTGTGCATCATAAGCTGGTAAACCAAGTTCTTCAACATAGCGTACTTTACGAGCATCTGGAAGTTCTGGAATAGAAGCGCGAACGCGTTCTTTCCACTCATCATCGATGTAAAGTTCAACTAAGTCTGGCTCTGGGAAGTAACGGTAATCGTCAGATCCTTCTTTTACACGCATTAAGATTGTTTTCTTCGTTGCTTCATCATAACGACGTGTTTCTTGTTGAATGATGCCACCAGATAATAATTCTTTTTCTTGGCGTACTTGTTCATGCTCAAGACCTTTTTGTACATAAGTGAAAGAGTTTAAGTTTTTCAGCTCTGCTTTTGTACCGAACTTCTCTTGTCCTACTGGACGAAGGGAAATGTTCGCATCACAGCGAAGAGACCCCTCTTCCATCTTACAGTCAGATACACCTGTATATTGAATGATAGATTTTAATTTTTCTAAGTATGCATATGCTTCTTCTGGCGTACGCATATCTGGCTCAGATACGATTTCGATTAATGGCATACCTTGACGATTATAATCCACTAATGAACCTTCACTTGTATGCGTTGATTTACCTGCATCTTCTTCTAGGTGAAGACGTGTAATACCGATGCGTTTCTTTTTGCCATCTACTTCAATTTCAATCCAACCATTTTCCCCAATTGGTTTATCATATTGAGAAATTTGGTATGCTTTCGGATTATCTGGATAGAAATAGTTTTTACGATCAAATTTTGTTTCTGTTGCGATTTCACAGTTTAATGCCATTGCAGCTTTCATTGCAAAGTTAACTGCTTCTTTATTTAGAGTTGGAAGCACTCCAGGATATCCCAAGTCAATTACACTTGTTTGTGTATTTGGATCCGCTCCGAATTCTGTTGGACTCGCAGAGAAAATTTTCGAATTCGTTTTTAACTCAACGTGAACCTCTAAACCGATAATTGTTTCTAAATTCATCTATGCTCGCCTCCTACAGACTTGCTTTTTTTGTATGATAATCTGTTGCTTGCTCAAACGCATGTGCAACGCGATAAATTGTTGCTTCATCGAAGTGTTTACCGATAATTTGTAAACCAAGTGGCATGTTGTTCGCACCGAATCCACATGGAACAGAAATCGCCGGAACACCTGCTAAGTTCACTGGAATTGTTAAAATGTCGTTTGCGTACATTGTCATTGGATCATCTACTTTTTCGCCTACTTTGAATGCTGGAGTTGGCGTTGTTGGTCCAATAATAACGTCATAGTTAGCAAATACATTTTCAAAGTCATTTTTAATTAATGTACGTACTTGTTGTGCTTTTTTGTAATATGCATCATAGTAACCAGAGCTAAGCGCAAATGTACCGAGCATGATACGACGTTTCACTTCATCACCGAAGCCTTCGCTACGCGTGTTTTTGTAAAGGTCCATTAAGTTACTCACATTGTCAGAACGCACGCCATAGCGTACGCCATCAAAGCGTGAAAGGTTAGCAGACGCCTCTGAAGAAGAAATTAAGTAATACGTTGCTAAAGCATATTTAGAGTGCGGAAGAGATACTTCTTCCCAAGTTGCCCCCATACCTTCTAATACTTTTAACGCAGCTAGTACTGACTCACGAGCTTCTTCGCCAACACCTTCTCCTAAGTATTCTTTTGGTACAGCGATACGTAAACCTTTTACATCACCTGTTAAACCAGCTAAGTAGTTGCCAACTTCAACATTTGCAGAAGTTGTATCCATGCGGTCAACACCTGAAATCGCTTGTAATAGGTATGCATTGTCTTCTACTGTACGTGTAATTGGTCCGATTTGGTCAAGAGAAGATGCAAATGCAACTAGACCAAAGCGAGATACACGTCCGTAAGTTGGTTTTAAACCAACAACACCGCAATATGCAGCTGGTTGACGGATTGAACCACCCGTATCAGAACCTAAAGAGAATAATACTTCTCCTGCCGCTACTGCCGCTGCAGAACCACCACTAGATCCGCCCGGAACATAATCTAAATTCCATGGGTTTTTCGTAGCATAGAAACCAGAGTTTTCATTTGAAGACCCCATTGCAAACTCGTCCATGTTTAATTTACCGATTGTAATTGTGTCAGCAGCTTTCAGCTTTTGCACAACTGTCGCATCATAAATTGGATCAAAGTTTGCTAACATTTTGCTCGCACAAGTTGTACGAAGGCCGTTTGTTACAATGTTGTCTTTCACACCGATTGGCATACCGAATAGTAAACCGTTATCTTCAGCACCAATTTTTGCATCTAATTCCTTCGCTTTCGCGCGTGCATTTTCTTCATCTAATGTAAGAAAAGCTTTTACGTTATCTTCTACATCCGCAATACGTTTGTATGATTCTTCTACTAAATCCGTAACGGAAATTTCTTTGTTGTTTAACTTCTTATGTAACTCTGATACAGAATGATCAAATAATGACATCGAAATTCCCCTCCTCTATTCTAATACTGCTGGAACACGGATTTGATTATCTTTGTGATCCGGTGCATTTTTTAATACTTCTTCAACTGGTAAACCTTTTTCTGGTACATCTTCACGCATAATATTTTTCATATCTAATACATGAGTTGTTGGTTTAACACCTGTTGTATCTAATTCATTTAACTGCTCTGCAAATGTAACAATTGCATCGAGTTGCTTTTGAAATTTTTCTGCTTCTTGATCTGTAATTGCAAGACGTGCTAAATGCGCTACATGCTTTACATTCTCAACGGAAATTCTTGACACGGCTAGGCCACCTCCATAATATATCGTTCAATCTACAATACTATTGATGATACCAAATTTTCAGTACTTCAAGCAAGTCAACACACGGTACTTACAGCATTTTTACATAAAAAAAGAAAGGCTTCTGCCTTTCCTCTCAATTTATTCTTTATCTAGTGGTTCGTTTTTCGGTAAACGCTCGTTATCTTCTTCATTATCACGAATTGTTTTTTGCAGTACAAAACAGGACATTGTTAAAAATAATGTACCTATTAAATAGTATCCTTTTACGCTAAGTGTTTCATCTAATGTATAAATACCAATTAACATACCAGAAAGCGCACAAACAAATGAAGTCCATGCTAAAAATGTGAACGCTTGGGTATTTCTTCTCCTCATGGTTCTCCCCCTTGTAGCTGTACCTCCATAATAGATAAGTATATTACTATTATGGATTTTTATGTAAAATATATTTATCTACTTATTACTCTATTACATAAATTTTCTAATATAAAATTTGTTTTTTATCTAATCTGAAAAAACAAATCATAATTGTTTGACATTTATTTCAAACATACATACAATAGAAATAAATATTACGAACCTCGAAATATACGGGAGTGGAAATAATTGTTGCAATATGAACATTTTTTAGATTTACTGCTAGATAATGCCAAGAAGCTTTTCTACCCAGAAGAATGGGTGAGCCTTGATTTATCACTTTCTAAAACAGAAGTATTCTGTCTGTTATGGATGGAGCGAAATACAGATATTACAATGACGAAAATCACGGAGCTTCTCGATATTCCAATGAGCACAACGACAGGTGTCGTTAATCGACTTGTGAAAAAAGGATATATTGAGCGCTATCGGAATGAAAATGATCGACGCATTGTACTAATTCGCTTAACAGAAACTGGCGTACAACTCGTTCAAGAAGTAAAACACAATGCGGCTCATTACTTTAACCTTGTGACAGAAGCATTATCAGAAGAAGAAAAAGCATTTTTACTACAAATCTTCCAAAAGATTATGAATCACATCGCTACGCCACAACAAAAGCAAGTCGAAAAGCTTCCTACACCTAAGATGAAGAACATCCCGATTGAATAATGCCCTTTATGGGTTTTTATTCAAACATATATTTCGACACTCGTAATATTCGACAACCGAAGCAAAGGGGATATAAATATGAGAATTATTTTGTATACAGGTAAAGGCGGCGTAGGAAAAACTAGCATTTCAGCAGCAACAGCACTTCAAAGTGCAAAACAAGGATTAAAAACATTAGTAATGAGCACTGATCCAGCTCATAGCTTAGGAGATTCCTTTGGCATAAAATTATCTTCTGAGCCACTAGAAATTCGTGAAAATTTATGGGCACAAGAAATCAATACAATTTATGAAATGGAAAAAGGCTGGGGGAAATTACAAAAGTATATTACATTGCTATTCACATCAAAAGCTGCTGATGATATTACAACAGAGGAATTAACGATGTTTCCTGGCATGGAGGACTTAATTAGTTTACTTCGTGTACTCGATTACTATAAACAGAAAACATATGATGTCATCATTATTGATTGCGCACCAACCGGAGAAACTTTCGCCATGCTAAGCTTTCCTGATATGCTCGGCTGGTGGATGGAAAAACTCTTTCCGATTAAAAGAAAAGTTTTAAAAGTTGTCCGACCTGTTGCACAACCACTTCTAGGAGTCCCACTTCCTACTGATGATATTATGGATGAATTAACAAATACACTTGAACACCTTGGAGAAATGCGGGATATTTTATCTAACCGTGAAGTGACAAGTATTCGCGTTGTTGTAAATCCAGAAAAAATGGTTATTAAAGAAGCGCAGCGTAGCTTCACCTATTTGAATTTATATGATTATAACGTGGATGCGATCATGATTAACCGCGTCATCCCTGATACCGTTACCGACCCCTACTTCCAAGCATGGAAAGACGCGCAGAAAAAATATAAAGCATTAATTCAAGATAGCTTCCAACCACTTCCTATTTATGAAGCTCTAATGTTTGAACAAGAAGTAGTTGGATTACCTATGCTAGAGCGTGTAGGAGCTGCTCTATTCAAAGATGATGTAGAACCAACCGCTGTAAAATTCAACGGGCGTACACAATATGTAAAAAAAGATGGAGATGAATATATTTTTGTTCTCTCTATTCCATTCTCAGATAAAAGTGAACTCTCTTTAAATCAAAAAGGTGATGAACTCATCATTCGCGCCGGCTCTGTCAAACGAAACATTACTTTACCAAAAACATTAACGCACTTATCTGTTCAGGGCGCAAAATTTGAAGGGGATGTGCTAATCATTCGATTTGGAGGCGTTGTTCATGCATGAGGATTTGCTAAGAACAGTCATTCAAACAAAATTAAAGGTTGGGATGTGTATCATCAATGAATTACCTACTCCCTTTAGGCAACAAGCTAAAAAAATGATAAATATTTTACAGGAAGAACTCTCTTCTTGTATGCAAGAAAAAAAACAACCGACAGACAAATCATTAAAGAATATCACAATTGAATAACTATGGTAAAAATATGAAACCCTCTTTTCAACTAATTTCTTTATTGAATCAAATAAAAAAGACCAGGAAAACTCCTGATCTTTTCACTCTACCTAACAAACATTGGATTTATCCCGCTATTTGCGGGCAGTAATACTCCCATCCCAAAATTCAATGAAAGCAAGGAACTTAGTAGCTCATTACAAAACAATTATTTTTAAATTCATGTGAAATTCTCCTTCACATTCTCTCTCTAAAAGGAAAATATCCCTTTCCAGTTGAATAACATTACATGAATACGAAATAAAAACGGAGGACGATCGATTATATGAAAACAGCCCTTTTACTCGTTGATATTCAAAATGATTATTTTCCAAATGGTAAAATGGAACTACGTGGCACCATGGAAGCTAGCGAGTATGCAAGTCAACTACTTCGGCATTTTCGAGAAATGAATCAACCTATTTTTCATATCCAACATGTATCTATTCAAGAAAATGCTACTTTTTTTCTCCCTAACACAGAAGGAGTCCACATTCATGAAAATGTTCGCCCCTTAAAAAATGAAACTGTTATTCTCAAACACTATCCAAACGGTTTTCGGGAAACGGACCTATTAGAGCAATTGCAAAACTTAGAAATTGAACATGTTATTATATGCGGGATGATGACTCATATGTGTATTGATGCTACAGTAAGAGCTGCTTTTGATTTCGGTTTTCGTTGTACTGTTGTGCATGATGCATGCGCAACAAAAGATCTCATCTTTAAAAACGCTACGATTTCTGCTGTTTATATCCATAATACAATTTTGGCAAGTTTAAATGACGTATATGCAGATGTCATGAGTACAGAAGAATTCTTCAGTTTTAGAAACTCCATCTGAAACAAAAATCATGTCTCTCACAGACAGAGACATGATTTTTTATGCTGTTATTTAAAGGTTACCGTAACTTGAAATCTCCCGAACTTGTTTTTACTTTCACCTTATTTTCCCCTGTACCTTTTACTCCAACCAACTGATTCTTTGATTTCTCTTCATATAGCAGACCAGCAACATTTATATCCGCTTTACCTGAACTTCCATCAAACTCAACTCTTAAAGATTCAGGAAATGTATCAAATTGCATCTTAACATCACCGCTTGATGTATTACACTCTACTTCTCCCCGCAAACTACGATCATTATATTCAATATCACCCGATGATGTATTAGCTGCTAATTCTTTAGAATGTAAACCTTCTACTCTAATTTTTCCGCTACGTGTGTTCAATTTTGCTACTTCGATTTCACTTTTATCTGTCTTAATCTTTCCACTAGATGTTTTAGCTGTTAATTTTTCATTTACCTTAGAATGTGATAATGATACATCCCCAGAAGAAGTATTTATCTCCGCTACCTTTGTTTCAATTTCTTTTGCAACAAAATCTCCTGATGATGTGGTTACTTTGACAGTGTCATATATTTTCTTTGGAACTTTAACTTGTAAGTTTACATCTGCGGCAGTTCCAATTCCCCATCCAACATAATTCTGATTTTTACTAAATTCAATATTTAATCTATTGTTTTCTTTTTTTACATCAAATTTATATTCATCTACTAGCTCTTTGCTTATTTCTCCATCCAGTAACACTTCGATATCTTTTGAATCAACTGTAATAATTTCAACATCTGCTGCAGAAGTCTTTATTTCAATTTCATCAATTTTTTCAACAGCCACCGTTTCTTTTTTATGAATTTCAGTTTTATTAAAAGCTACACCGAAAACAGTCATTGCCCCAACACCAATGCCCCCAATAACTAACAACGATAATGCGATAAGAACAATCTTTTTCATAAAATAACACTTCCTTCGTCGTATTTCTTTCTATAAAATCGTTAAAAAATTAAATTCCATACATCCCTGTTCATATAACTTTTATTATCCAGTACTATATATTATATAGTACTGTTCGATAGCTACTTATTTTTCTCCCAATCTTTCATGTTTCATTTTATCATTTACCATAATTTGTTACAATATTTTTTCTGAAAAATACAAAAACACTACTTTCAGTGAGCAAAACCGAAAGTAGTGTCCTCTTGTCTAACCATAGATTTTCTTTCAAATTGTATTATACAGGAAATTCAAAAAATTAATACAGAAAAATATGACGAATGAATCAATTTTTCTGGTGCTTTTGTTTCTTTTCACTCTTTTATATTGTATTTAAGCAAGGTAGCAGTTTTCCAATCAGAATCCTTCTTACATGAAAAAGGCCTTCCCTATTACAGGAAGGCCTTTTCATCTATTTCTTATAAAGTTTCAGAAGTAGTTTTTCCTTGCATGTGAAGTGCGATATAGTCAGGTCCACCAGCTTTAGAGTCTGTACCAGACATGTTAAAACCACCAAATGGTTGGTAACCTACGATTGCACCAGTACATCCACGGTTGAAGTATAAATTACCAACGTGGAAGTCTTCACGTGCTTTTTCGATATGTTCACGGTTATTAGAAACAACAGCTCCTGTTAAACCGTATTCTGTATTATTTGCAATTGCAAGCGCATGATCAAAGTCTTTCGCTTTACAGAATGCTACTACTGGTCCGAAGATTTCTTCTTTCATTAAACGAGCGTCTTCTGCAACGTCAGCAACGATTGTTGGTTGGATGAACCAGCCTTTAGAGTCGTCTCCTTCGCCACCTGCTACTACTTTACCTTCTTCTTTACCAATTGCAACATAGCTCATTACTTTATCAAATGCAGCTTGGTCATTAACTGGTCCCATGTTCATGTCTTTTTCAGCTGGGTTACCTACAGTTAATTCTTTCGTTAATTCAATAGCACGGTTTAATACATGATCGTATACATCTTCATGGATTACTGCACGAGAACAAGCAGAACATTTTTGTCCTGAGAATCCAAATGCAGATGCAACGATAGACTTAGCAGCTAATTCAAGATCTGCTTCTTTATCAACAACGATTGTATCTTTACCGCCCATTTCAGCGATAACACGTTTTAACCAAACTTGGCCTGGATTTACTTTTGCTGCGCGTTCGTAAATACGAATACCTACATCGCGTGATCCAGTGAAGCTAATGAAACGTGTACGAGGGTGGTCTACTAAGTAGTCACCAACTTCAGATCCGCTACCAGGGATGAAGTTTACAACGCCTGCCGGTAAGCCTGCTTCTTCTAATACTTCCATAAATTTCGCTGCCACTACAGGTGTTGTACTAGCTGGTTTTAGTAATACTGTGTTACCAGAAACTACTGCAGCTGTTGTCATACCTGCCATAATTGCGAATGGGAAGTTCCAAGGAGAAATGATAACACCTACTCCTAATGGAATGTAAGAGAAACGATTATATTCAATTGGACGGCTTTCTACTGGAATACCGTCTTTTAATTTTAACATTTGACGACCATAATATTCCATAAAGTCGATTGCTTCTGCTGTATCAGCATCTGCCTCATTCCATGGTTTACCTGCTTCTTTTACAAGAATAGCAGAGAACTCATGCTTTCTACGACGAACAATTGCTGCAGCACGGAATAAAATGTCTGCACGCATTTCTGGTTTTGACTTTCTCCAAGTTTGGAATGTTTCATCCGCCACTTGCATTGCTTTTTCAGCTAATTCACGGCTTGCTTTTGAAACACTGCCCACAACTTCTTCTTTATTTGCAGGGTTTACAGAAACGATTTTCTCGTCTGTAGTGATCTTTTCTCCCCCGATAATTAATGGATAGTCTTGTCCAAGATAAGATTCTACTTTCTTTAAACCTTCTTCAAACGCTAACTTGTTAGCCTCTACTGAAAAATCTGTAAATGGCTCATGCTTGTATGCTACTACCATTCTTTTTAGCCTCCCCTTAGAAAAACGTTTACATTTTACAACATTATTCTACACGATAATTTAGATTTATTCAAATATTCCTAGACTTATATTTTAAAAATTAATTAATTTTTAAAATATAATAAAAAAGAAAAGCTTCATACGTTATGTATGAAGCTAAATAATATGAACATATTCCAAAACATTTTTCCCAATTAATAAAATTGTCACCAATAAAAATAAAGTCCGCACATATCCAACACCTTTTTGTACTGCAAACTTTGATCCTAGATAAGCCCCTAAAATCATTGATAACCCCATAATAATACCGTATTCAAAATGAATGACATCTAAAAATAGAAATGTGATTAAAGATACAATGTTACTAACGAAATTCAAAAGTTTTCCAGATGCAGCAGCTTGAATAAAGTCCAAACCAATTAATAAAAATGCAAAAATTAGAAATGAACCTGTCCCGGGACCAAAAAATCCATCATAAAATCCTAAACTTAAAATAACAAAGAAAAACATTAATGCTTTTCCTTTCGTCATCTTTTTATAAGTGGACGCACTTCCCCAATCTTTTTTTACAATAATATAAATTGCAATAAATACCAACATAATAAGTACAAGTGGCCGTAAAATATCGGGTGGAATAAATTTCACAACTAAAGCTCCAGCTATCGCACCCACAATAGTTAATGGGATTAATTTTCCTACTATACGAAAATTAACCTTTCCTGAACGAATAAAATAAATAGCACTTGTAAAAGTCCCCATCGTTGCAGCCAGCTTATTTGTTGCAATTGCCGATGCAGGCGATAAGCCCACAAACATAAGTGCTGGAAGTGAAATGAGCCCTCCTCCTCCAACAACTGAATCAATAAATGCAGCCAAAAAACCAAAAGCAACGAGTAATACAATAATCTGTAAGCTTAACTCATCCATGTCTTTTCTCCTTACCCCTTTTTGTTCACAACATTAGAAATTATAACAAAATTACAGAAGAAAAAAAGCCGTTCCAGAAAGGAACAGCTTTTTTCTTAATCTAAAATTTTCACAAATGGTTCATCCTGCTTCGCCTCACGAATAATAATCGCTTCTGGTCGTTCAACAGATTTAATTGTCACCTGTACTTTCACATAATTCGGGAAGTATTGCATAACTTGTCCAGCAACAAATTGTGTAAATCCAATCACTTCTGCTTTTCCATTAAACTGAACAGGGATTTCAAGTTTCATTTCTTTTAATTGATCATCTTTATAAAATCCTGTACCAACAATAGCTGTGTAGTCACCTTTGAAAAACTCACTCAGTTTTGCTTTAAAGTTTTCTACAATTGCGTAATCTTCACGCACATCCGTTTTAGCTGATTCAGAAGGGAACAAGTAATATTTTTCATTAATTGCTTTCCAATCTCCTACTTTGTCACTGCCTTTATCTATTTGAGCATAAGATACAAATTTTCCTGGTACAAGTGTCGATTTTGATCCTTGGCGATAAATCGCAAATGTAATGGGAATATTTTTTAATTTTGGATCTTTCTTTTGCAATAATGTTAAAATTTCTTGTGCCATAGACTTACCTTGATCTAACATTTCTTTTTCTGAAATTTCCACCTCACGTGGATACCCATGTTCCTCAGTATAATAATGAACCGAATTCATTGCTAAACCAATAACAACTCCACCAAGTTCAACTTCTTTTTCACCTTTTCGTACATAATAATCGTGCTCTAAAATATTAGAAAGATACATTGGTGTTTTTTTGTTTCGAACCTCTAATGATTCTGAACCTTCTTGTAACGCCGGATTTAATCCAATATTAGGGAATTTCACTGCGTCTTTTTTCAGTTTCTCTTCTAACTCTTTTTGCTCCGCATCTGTACGCTTTCTCTTTACAAGCATTTGAACCGTTTCTTTATCTAAAGAGCTACCACCTTTGAATAGATAATCCTTCGTACTAAACGATTCTTTCGCAATACGCATTAGTCCTGTTTCAAATTCATCTATATCCAGACGGCTATTTAATCCTTGTACAACTAAGCCACGTGCAGAACCTGGATCAAATGGCACCGTTGTTTTGTAATAATCCTCAGAAATAGAATATTTCGGAACAATCGCTTGTTCTTTTGATTTACCCGATTTTTCAACAACTTTTTCTTCTTTTTTTATACCTGTACTACATCCACTTAGAAGTAGACCTAGGCTTAATACCGCTAATGCTATTTTTTTCATGGTAAGTTTGCACCTCTTACTTATTCAGCTCTTGTAAGAACCTCTCTTCATTCCAAACCTCAATATTATGTTTCTCTGCTTGTGCTAATTTTGACCCTGCCGCTTCACCAGCAACGACTAAATCAGTACTTTTACTTACACTACCTGCTACTTTTCCACCTAGCTCTTCAATCTTTTTCTTCGCTTCGCTACGCCCCATAACTTCTAGTTTCCCTGTTAGAACGATTGTTTTTCCAGCGAAGTAAGATGCAATATTTTGTAAATCAGCACGTTTTATGCCTTTGTAGGTCATGTTAACACCGTACTCTTTAAATTGTTGTAATAATTCTAACACGTCTTCATTATCAAAGTACGTTACAATTGATTGGGCCATTTTCTCGCCAATTTCATTAATCTCTTTTAACTCTTCTTCTGTTGCTTTCACAAGATGATCCATCGTTTCAAAATGCTCAGCTAACGTGCGAGCCGCTTTTGCACCGACATGACGAATACCAAGTCCAAATAATAGACGCTCCAACGAATTTTCCTTAGAAGTTTCAATTGCTTGTACTAATTTAGATGCTGATTTCTCACCAAAACGCTCTAATTGTAACAATTGCTCTTGCGTTAATGGATACAAATCTGCGAATGTCCGAATATAATCTGCTTCAAAGAGCTGTGTAATAACACGCTCTCCAAGCCCATCAATATTCATTGCATTTCTTGAAACGAAATGAATCAATCCTTCACGAATTTGCGCTGGACATGCTGGATTAATACAACGCAGAGCTACCTCTTCTTCTAAACGAACCAGTTCACTGTCACAAGCCGGACAATGCGTTGGCATATGATACTCTTCTTCTTCACCAGTACGTTTATCGAAAATAACATTAACTACTTCTGGAATAATGTCTCCAGCCTTTTTCACAATAACGTAGTCACCAATTCGAATATCTTTTTCACGAATTAGATCCTCGTTATGTAGGGATGCACGGCGGACAATTGTTCCTGCCACTCGAACTGGCTCTAGTTCTGCCGTCGGTGTCACAACCCCTGTGCGTCCCACGCTCAGTTCAATACCTGTTAATCTCGTTACAACTTCTTCTGCCGGAAACTTATAAGCAATTGCCCAGCGTGGACTCTTTGCTGTTGTTCCTAAACTATCTTGCAAGGCCACATCATCTACTTTAATTACGATTCCATCAATCTCATAATTAAGATTCGGGCGCTTTTCCTGCCATTCTTCTACATAAGCGATTACATCTTCAATTGTTTCACATGTGCGGCGATTTGGATTCGTTTTAAACCCAAGCTCGCCTAAGAAGTTTAATGATTCGCTATGTGATGCAATCGTCTTTTCTTTCACATCAGCAAGGCCGTACACAAACATTGACAAATTACGCTTCGCAGCAATTTTTGGATCAAGCTGGCGAAGTGATCCTGCTGCTGCATTACGTGGATTTGCAAAAACTGCCTCGCCATTTTGTTCTTTCTCATCGTTTAATTTTACAAATGAACGCTTTGGCATATATGCTTCACCGCGCGCTTCTAATGTTACTTCTTCTTTCAAACGAAGAGGGATCGCTTTAATTGTTTTTAAATTTTGCGTAATATCTTCACCAGTTACGCCATCGCCACGTGTTGCGCCTTGAACGAAGCGTCCTTTTTCATAATGAAGGGAAACAGCAAGACCGTCAATTTTTAGTTCACATATATATCTTACATTTGAATCATCAATTCCTTGACGTACTCTGCGATCAAAATCACGTAAATCTCCTTCATTAAAGGCATTTCCTAAACTTAACATCGGCGATTTGTGCGTTACTTTTTCAAATATATCAAGCACTGCTCCCCCAACTCGAACGGTGGGAGAGTCTTCTATTAAAAATTCTGGGTTCTCTGCTTCTAATTTTATAAGCTCCTGCATATCACGGTCGTATTCCGCATCAGAAACAGAAGGATTGTCTAATACGTGATATTGATAGTTGAATGCATTTAACATATCACGAAGTTCTTCTATACGCTGCTTTGCCTCTTCTTTTGACATATCCTTACTCCTTTCTATTGTTTCGTTACAGGTGCAAATTTTGCTAATAAGCGTTTAATGCCAATTGGACTTGGGAATGCAATATCTAATTCTTTTGCATCTCCTTCACCTTTCACACTTACAACTGTACCAACACCCCATTTTTGATGGGACGCTTTATCACCTACAGCCCAGCCAATTTGCTCTCCTCCTGTCGTTTTCACAGTTGGACGCACAAATGCAGAGCGGGAACGTGTTGTCGTTGTTGCCCCAGCCGATCTTCCTTTTGCACTAAATGTCTCACGCTTTGGCGCTGTTTCATTTAATGGTTCTAGCAACTCCGTAGGAATTTCTGAAATAAATCGAGATGCTGCATTCATATTTGTTCTACCGAATAACGTACGCATTTGGGCATTTGATAAATATAACTCTTCTTCCGCACGAGTAATACCTACATAAGCAAGACGGCGTTCCTCTTGCATTTCATCTTCTTCCATAAGAGAGCGAGTATGCGGGAACACTCCTTCTTCTAGTCCAATAATAAAGACAACTGGGAATTCAAGTCCCTTTGCCGAGTGCATCGTCATTAAAATAACTTCTTCACCCGCAGTTGGATCCTCATCCACGCGATCAATATCTGCTACAAGTGCCAAATCTGTTAAGAAAGCAACAAGACTCTTATCTTCACTTTGCGATTCAAATGTCTGTGTAACAGATAAAAACTCATCTAAGTTTTCAAGTCGTCCTTCTGCTTCTAAAGAACGTTCATTCTTTAGCATATCGCGGTAACCCGTTTTCTCAATCACTTCTTCTACTAGTTCCGTAACAGATAAGTATTCTTGCATGTTTACCCAGTTGTGTAATTGACTTGCAAATTCTTTTACTGCTTTTGTGATTTTTGCACTTACTCCGACATGTTCAATTTCATCCATTACAGCCGTTAATGAAATCCCATTTTGTACGCCGTAGTTAATAATTTTATCGATAGACGTGGCACCGATTCCTCGCTTCGGCATGTTAATAATACGTGCGAAGCTAATCTCATCATCTGGATTTGCAATTAAACGTAAGTATGCCAAAATATCTTTAATCTCTTTACGATCATAGAACTTAATGCCGCCGACAATTTTATATGGAATATTAGACTTTAAGAAAATCTCCTCGACCATACGAGACTGAGCGTTCGTACGATACAGAACCGCAAAATCTGTATATTTTCGATTTCCCATTTGAATTTCATCGCGAATTTTTTTTGCAACAAAATATGCTTCATCCTTTTCCGTTGCAGCACGGTAATACGAAATCTTACTTCCAATTTGATTGTCTGTCCATAATTTTTTCGGTTTACGATTTGAATTATTTTCAATTACAGCATTAGCCGCATTTAAAATATTTTGTGATGAACGGTAGTTTTGCTCTAACAAGATAACCTGTGCATTTTCGTAGTCTTTTTCAAATGACAAAATGTTAGAAATGTCCGCCCCACGCCAACGATAAATGGACTGGTCAGAATCACCAACAACACAAAGGTTTTTAAAGCGAGCAGCTAATTTATTTACAAGAATGTATTGGGCTCTATTCGTATCTTGGTACTCATCCACATGAATATATTGGAACTTACGCTGATAGAATTCCAATACTTCTGGAACACGTTCAAATAAATGGATCGTCGTCATAATTAAATCATCAAAATCTAATGAGTTATTTTTCAAAAGACGTTTTTGATATTCTGTATATACATCGCTTGTTAATTTTTCAAATGGATCCGCAATTGAAATTTGCTTTGCATATTTATCAGCAGATAACAATTCATTCTTTGCATTACTAATACCAGATAAAATAGAACGTGGATCGAATTTTTTCGGATCAATATTACGCTCTTTCATAATCTTTTTTACAACCGTAAGTTGATCACTTGCATCTAAAATCGTAAAGTTACGATTAATTCCGATACGATCAATGTCACGTCGTAAAATACGTACGCACATTGAGTGGAACGTAGAAATCCAAATATCTTCCGCTTCCGGGCCAACAAGCTTATCGATACGTTCACGCATTTCACGAGCCGCTTTATTTGTAAAAGTAATTGCTAATACATTCCAAGGTGCTACACCTTTTTCACCAAGTAAGTATGCGATGCGATGTGTTAGCACACGCGTCTTACCACTACCAGCACCTGCCATTAATAGAAGTGGTCCGTTTGTTGTTTGCACTGCCTTTTGTTGCTGAGGATTTAAACCATTTAATAATTTATCAGTTATACTCATATGTGCCTGCACCTACTCTCCTTTTACAGCTTTTACTGTTTGTAAAGCTGCCTTTATATCATCATAAATTACATTTCCTACAACGACTGTATCAGCGTACTGTGCCATTTCTTTTGCTTCTTTCGCACTTGAAATTCCACCGCCGTAATACAACTTTGCTTGTTGTAATTCTGCTTTTACATTTTTAACGAGTTCAATATCTCCGTAAGTACCACTATATTCTAAGTAAAAAATCGGCAACTTCAGAAGCTTGTCTGCCATACGTGCATATGCAATCACATCATCTTCTGTTAAATCACATTTCGCCTCTGTAAGCTGAGCTACTTTTGCTTCTGGATTTAAAACACAATATCCTTCCATGAAAATTTCATCCCAGTTCATAATATCCCCGAATTCTTTCAATGCCTCATGATGAATTCCCGTTATCCATTCCACTTTTGAGCTGTTTAAAACACTTGGAATGTAATAAAAATCAAACCCTGGTGTAAGAGCTTCAAGATCAGAAACCTCTAACACACAAGGAACTGCATATCTACGAATGCTTACTAGCATGTGTAATACATTATCAATTGTTACCCCGTCACTTCCGCCTACAATCACTGCGTCTGTTCCAGATTCACAAATCATTTCTAAATGTTCATCGCTTAATTCCTTATTCGGATCAAGTTTAAATACATGTTTCCACTGTGAAATATCGTACATGAAAACACCCTTTCTTTTGTCTATTCACCTTTATGTGCTGGTTCAAAAAGGAGGATCTAGAGAGCCGAGCTATTCGAGGCGCTGCAGCCAGGAGGACACGGAGTGTAGCTATATACTACATGAGTACCGGACTGGCAAAGCAACGAAGAAATGCGAAGGTTATCTTGACCGGACTTTTTAAACTTCCTTTTATGCATTCTTACATTATAACAAAAAAAGACACCTATACACACGTCCAATCCAACATCTTTTTCACCGTCAAATGTTGGATTACATATCGCGAAACTTACGTGGAATAATAACAACTGAAATAGTGTTTGCTATTTCTAAGCTGATGAAGAAGGAGTGTTTTCTTTGATGAAGCAAAACATCGGCATAATGAATGCTCTAATCCGAATTACACTCGGTTTAGTTGTACTAAGTTGTAGCACAGCTAAACTCACACGTAAACCATGGTGCACTTGGTCAAAGGTTTTGCTGTGGCTTGGTGCAATGAAAATTGCAGAAGGAATCTTGCGTTTCTGTCCTATTACTGAAGCATGTAAATTTGGAAAATATATAAACATGGGTGCCTTAAAAATACCTAGCATGGATTTTAATAAAAAAGGACATGCTAAACAAGAAGAAGTAAGTCACACTTCCAGTCCTGACAAACCAGGATCAAAAGGAAGTTATGATGCTTCTGACAAAGAGATTGAGTCAGCGATTGAAGAAGCAATCCTGGCGAAACCGCTTTGAATCATTTGTCACGATGCAAGATGCTCTCAAAGAGACTTAGCTGCTGCAGTGGGCGGCTAAGTCTTCTTTATTTTATCACAAAACAGAACTAATGTTCTTTTTGTTTTATTTCCCCTAAGAGATTCCACTAAAAAAAGAGCGGATTTTTTCGCTCTTTACTTTCCTTGTGTTTGAATAAATTCTTTCTCTTACTCTGGATTTGTTAATTTGTAGGCTTTACCAGTGTTACCGCCTTGTATTTCCCAAAAAAATTATGCTCCTCAACCGCTTGAGTGAAATCACCTTTCTCCCATCTATCTAAGATTTCAACGTATTGTGGCTTGTATTGCAGAAGATCGCTTTTTTCAACCAGTTCTCGCACCTTTTTTAATGTTCTTCGAATTCATTTCAATAAATCCTCGCCTTTCGGAGGCTAATACTTTTTGATAAGTCATTTTGTGCATTGAATCAATTACAACACCCTCAGAATTTAATAAAGTGAAACTTTAATCAGTGGAGGTTTTCTTCATCCCCCACTGATTATTAGCCCGACCCCCATCTAATCTCTTTGCTTTTACTGGATTCTGAGGTGGAGGTCTTACTGCCCGTTAATGCGGGATAAATAACTGTAGCTATATATTAATTTGAGATGTATCGCGCCGCACACCTAAAAAACTAATTTCCCATTCTTCTAAGAAAGATTTTTTATTATTTTCAGAAAATAAGATTTTCCTCCCTTGCATTCGATGATATAAAAGTGATATCATTTTTATATCAGAAGGAGGCGCTTAGTATGAGAGAAAAACAAGTGTTTTATGTAAATGGTTTTCTAGGTATTATTGGTCTTTTAGCTTTATCCGGTATCGGTGTATTTTGCCTCGTACAAGAAATATTTGTAGTAGCTGTACTTTGTCTAATTTTAGCTGCTATTCTTGCCACCGGTATTGGGATTGTCCAACCAAATCAAGCAAAAGTGATTACGTTTTTTGGGAACTATTTAGGAACAATCCGTCAAAATGGATTATTTTTAACAATTCCATTCGCACTTCGTCAAACTGTTTCTCTTCGCGTTGAAAACTTTAATAGTAAAAAACTAAAGGTAAATGATGTAGATGGGAACCCGATTGAAATTGCAGCTGTTGTCGTTTATAAAGTTGTCGATTCGGCAAAAGCGATTTTTGGGGTTGAACATTATGATGAATTCGTAGAAATTCAAAGCGAAACAGCAATTCGCCACGTTGCAACGAAATATCCGTATGATATTTTTCAAGATGACAATTGCATCACACTACGTGGAAATGCCGAAGAAATCTCTGAGGAACTAAGACGTGAATTAGAAGCGCGCTTAGATATTGCTGGTGTAGAGGTACTAGAAACTCGTTTAACACATTTAGCTTATGCAACAGAAATTGCTCATGCAATGCTTCAGCGTCAACAAGCGAAAGCTGTTTTAGCAGCACGAAAAGAGATTGTCGAAGGTGCTGTAAAAATGGCGAAAGATTCCATTCATATGTTAGATGAAGAAGGCGTACTCGATTTAGATGACGAGCGTAAAGCGAACATGGTTAACAACTTATTGGTTGCCATCGTTTCAGATAAAGGTGCACAGCCAGTGATTAACACAGGAAGTCTATATTAAAGGTTGTAGGTAATTATGGCCAAAAAGAAAAGCTTTCCATTACGTATTGATCCTGAATTACACGCAGTCATCGAAAAATGGGCAAATGATGAATTTCGTAGCGTTAACGCTCACATCGAGTATTTACTTCGAGAAATGGCAAAGCAAAAAGGAAAACTAAAAAAAGAGAAAGAGTCTTAAGTTTATATTCAGTGGTTCTCTTCCCTACACAAAAAAAGCAACTAAATTTAGTTGCTTTTTCTAATTATTAAAAATAAAATCACCAATAAACTTTATGATTTCCATATAACACTGATTATGGAATACAGGCTTTATAACAGATACAACAATAATACGAGAAACAGACTTAAAAAAATAAAAACTTTCCACTTATACGATTATTAAAAAACAACCTAAACATTTAGGATTCTTTCCCTTTTTCGAATGTAAAATTCATTATATTTTTTTATATTCCTATCCTAATAAACACTGACCTCATCTCAATTTTACTGATATTCTCAACAACAACAACAGTATACATTCAGGCCGTTTCTTTATCTCTTTTCTTTATTATAGCTGACTACAATCTCATAATATTCATCAAGGTCAATAGCATAAGCTTTTAATTCTTTTCATACTAGCCTTCCTTAGTTCACATAACGGGCGGTTTCAGTAGCTAGTTTGCCTAATTTAAAAGGAGAATAAGCTCTTTTATTCTCTTTAAGCATAGCATGTAAAAGAATATGAATTTATAAAAAGTAGGTGAAAACATGACATTAGATTCTCAACGTATTATAGGTTTCCCTGGTATGGGTATGGGTGGTTTCCCTGGTATGGGCATGGGTGGTTTCCCCGGTATGGGCATGGGTGGTTTCCCCGGTATGGGCATGGGCGGTTTCCCCGGTATGGGCATGGGTGGTTTCCCCGGTATGGGCATGGGCGGTTTCCCCGGTATGGGCATGGGCGGTTTCCCTGGTATGGGCATGGGCGGTTTCCCTGGTATGGGCATGGGCGGTTTTCCCGGTATGGGCATGGGCGGTTTCCCCGGTATGGGCATGGGCGGTTTCCCTGGTATGGGCATGGGCGGTTTCCCTGGTATGGGTATGCGTGATTTCCCTGAAATGGGTATACCAGTATACTATTGATTTCTAATACTTTATAGCAAAAACAGATGACAATAGGTAAAACCCTCGCTTCAACCCATTAGGATCCTCTTACCTATTGCATCTATTAACTTGTACCAGTTTTTTCATAATGTTTATCAACAAATCAAATATAAAAAGACACTGAATAGTAAGCGTCAAATATTCCCCACCTACAATTTATAAATAACCCATGAGATAATCAAGCACTTCCACTTATTGGCGCTGCGCTTACTTTAGTTATTTCTATTTTTCTATTGTTGATTGGCGAATTAAAATGCAAACAGATTGTAACTCCTTGAAACATTCAACATACAATATAATTTTTCCTATCTTTCTATCTAACTATATATGATGACAATCCAACCATACAAAAATGCACCCGCTAACTGCGGATGCGTAATATGAATAGAAATGAGATTCATATATTCTATTGTCTTAAAAATCAATTTAGAGGCTGTTTCACAAATCATCTCGGCTAAAGTCACACTCTTTTAACGGGACAACCTTCGTCTTTTTAATAAACTTATAACCTAACCAAATAATAATAAACACCGGTACACTAATATACGATACAAGCATTCCATACCAGTTAATCGCCTCTCCAGAAACCACTTCACTTCCTTGTCCAATAATAACAATGATACATAATACTAACGTAAACAACGGACCAAAGGGATACCATTTCGCCTTAAATGTTAGTTCATTTAAGCTTCTCCCTTGTGCCACGTATGCTTTACGAAATCTATAATGACAGATTGCGATTCCAATCCATGTTAAAAACCCCGTTAACCCCGTCATATTAAGCAGCCATATATAAACAACGCCATCGCCAATGAATGATGATAAAAAGACAAGTAATCCAAAAATAATATTGGCATACAAAGCATAGGTAGGGACCCCTCTTCTATTTACCTTACGCAAAATTTTAGGCGCTTTTCCTTCTTGTGCAAGAGCCCAAAGCATGCGAGTAGAAGCATACATAGAAGAATTGCAAGCTGAAAGCACAGAGGTTAAAATGACAGCATTCATTAATGATGCCGCAAATGCAAGTCCAGCTTTTTGAAAAACTAAAGTAAATGGGCTAATAGAAATATGATCCACATCCGATTTAAGAAGACTCGGGTCTGTATATGGAATAATAATCCCTATTACGGCTATAGCCAACACATAAAAATTAACACCCTCCAAAAAACACTACGAATTGCCCGAGGAACATTCCGCTCTGGATCCTCACTTTCACCAGAAGCAATACCAACCATTTCTGTACCTTGGAAGGAGAAACCTGCAATCATAAAAACACCAACTATAGCCAAAAATCCTCCTTTGAAAGGAGCCTCACCTATCGTAAGATTATGAAACCCTACTGCCGGGCTAAAGAATATACCAAGTATCATGAAAATACCGATCACTAAAAATAGAATAATTGTAACGACCTTAATACTAGTAAACCAAAACTCTGATTCATTCTATGCAAAATCAAGTGATTCGTTTCAAAATATACAATGTCCCCTCTTTATAATTTCGAACATTCAATCTATTTAATCCGTAATAATAGAATTACAATGTTATAGAACGAAAGACAATCAAAAACAATTCTGATTGCCCTCCCATTTCCTTCAAATCAATTCTAGTAACTGCACCTTCTTCTGATATGCTCTCCATGTAATACACCATTTTTTCGGATTATCGAGAAAATCCTGTTCATCTAATTTGTGAATCGTACTATTTTGCGGAGCGTTTTGAATGACTTTGGGATTTTCATAGGCTTCCTTAGAAATTTGTTCAAGGGCTGCTATATACTCATCTAAGTCAGTCTTAGAATAGCTCTCAGTCGGTTCAAGCGTGAACGGCTGGGGTACGATATATGGATGGTGACTCGTCCAGTAGTGTAAACCGAAATCTGTCATTCTTCTTTGAACATCTTCTGTCGTAATACCCGTTGCATTTTTCATCTCTTCCCAGCTATAGCGAACTTGCTCAAGGCGCTGTCCTTTTACATATGGAGCACTTGCACCACGAATCTTTTGTACTTTGTGATACATATAATTGTTATTTAATACAGCTGTTTTCGCCACTTCTTTTAATCCTCCTGGACCAAGGGCACGAATCCATGCATAAGACCTGAGAATTGTTTGTGCTACCCCATGAAAAGCGCGCACTTTTCCAATGGAATGTTTCAGGTCATTGTTTAAATAATATTTTCCTTCATCGCATTCCACAATTGGTCCAGGTAAATATTCTTTTAGCTCTTTGCTCACTCCAAGTGCACCTGTTGCTGGTCCGCCACACATATGCGGAGCTGCAAATGTTTTGTGAAGATTAAAGAAACACATATCAAATCCTGCTTCTTTCGCCCGAGTAACCCCAAGAAGGCCATTTGCATTTGCTTGATCGTAGTAACAAATCCCGCCCGCTTCATGAACAACCCTCGTAAACTCTTTAATCTTCGAATTAAAAATCCCTGTATCTTCAGGATTCGCTACAACAAATCCTGCTGTTCCTTCTGAAACAACAGCTTTTAACTTTTCTAGATCAGGAAATCCATCTTTATCGGGATGAAGCGTAATGATTTTAAAGCCTTTAACAGCTGCTGTAGCCGCTTGTGAAGGATGAGAAAAAATGGTTGTAATAATTTCGTTCCGTTTTTCTCCTTCTCCGCGAGATTCATGATATTTTCTTACAATGGAAGCCATAGCAAATAATGCTTGCGTACCACCACTTGGCTGAAATGAAAAATGATCCATACCAGATATTTCTCTCATACAAAGATCCAATTTATATATAATCTCTAGCATTCCTTGGACCGTACTTTCATCTTGAAGAGGATGCAGTTCCATTATTTTAGGATTTCGTACTAATAATTCATTAATTTTTGGGATATATTTCATCGTACAAGTCCCTTGCCCAATTTCAACGTTAAAATCGGATCCTAACGTCTCTTGTGAAAGTCTCACATAATGCCTTAACACACGCGCCTGACCGATTTCTGGAAGTCTCGCTCTTTCTTTTCTATACATAGAATGAGGAATCTTTGAAACTCCATCTCCAACTTCCTGCACAATCGTTTGATCCGCTGTCGGAACTTCTACTCCTCTTTCTCCTCGCTGATGAAGTTCAAAAATAATTGGTTCATTCCATTTTGCTTGATGAAAGTCACGAACTTTACTATCCCTTTTAATTTTCTTCATGAGTTCATTCTCCTTTCTGTTCATTTATTTTAATTCGTCACAATTTCTTGAAGGGCGGCAATTAACTGATCCAAATCTTCCTTCGTATGGACTTCTGTAACGCAATATAAAGCGCATTGACCAAATATAGGAAACTCTTTCGAAATATCCTTTCCTCCAAATATCTGTTTTTCTAGTAATTTCTTATTTATGGTTTCGACTGATAAACCCGTCTCATTAAAATCGACAAGAAACTCTTTAAAAAATGGAGAACTTAATCTTGAACCTCTCACCCCAGGGATTTTGTTCAATTGTTTTACTGCATATTGACTATTTTGCATAATAGTTTGACCTAATTCATACATGCCATTCGGTCCAAGTAACGATAAATAAACCCCAGCTGTAATTCCCCATAACGCAGTTTGTGTACCAACTGATTCTTTTCCTTTTTCACGAAGGGCAAAAGATGTCCGATCATAAGCCACATCGCCAAAGCCATACTCCCCTTCTTTTACTGTTGGCACAATTCCAAATAGACGTGAAGGATATTCATTAATAAACTTTTCTTCATCCCTTGTAGCAATAAATCCCGCTTGTCCTCCACTATAGTTCATGTGCATACCAAGTGGCTGCAAATCACCACAAACAATATCCGCTTGATAGTGACTTGGCGGCGCCAACACTCCAAGTGAAATTGGATCAACACCAACTACTACTAGTGCATCATTCTGCTTCGCAATTTCCGCAATTTCCATACCTTGTGATTCAATAAACCCTAAATAGGAAGGATTTTCAAAATAAATGGCTGCCACATTAGAAGAAATCTTATTCTTTAAATCTTCTAAATCTAGAAGACCATTCTCAGCATCATAACTAACAAAAACAAATTCAAGATCTGGGGAGCCATAATTTTGAATAATTTTCATTCTTTCAGGTGATACGGTTTGCGCTACTAATACCTCTGTTCTTTTTGTAATACGAGCAGCCATTCGAATCGCTGTAGCTGCTGCTTGCCCCCAATCAAACGTCGGTACATTTACAACATCCATATCAACAAGTTCAGCTACTAGACTTTGATATTCAAATAACGCTTGGAATCTACCATGATCCTCGTAAGGTTCACCGGCATATGCCGTCAGGAATTCCGATCTTTGATTCACTTCATCGCAAACTGCTGGTACAAAATGCTGCCAGCAACCTGCTCCTAGAAAATTTAGGTATTCACTTGTACTCGTGTTCTTACACAATATCCCTTCAATGTGGCGACGCAACTCGTATTCTGTAAGCGCCTTTGGTATGTTCATTTCCTCTTTCAACTTTAGTTCATCCGGTATACAAGCGTATAATTCCATCACTGATTCAGCGCCTATTTCTTTTAACATCTCTTCCTTTACTTCAGGTACCATATTTGGAATGTAAGGATGTACCTTTTTCGTCATCTTAATACCCCCTTATTAAAATTCTTTCAATTATGCTAAACCTCCACCATCAACAACAAGTTCCGTTCCTGTCACCCAAGATGACAAATCGCTAGCTAAAAATAAAACACCTTTTGCGATATCACGAGGCGTACCAATTCTTGATAGAGGTCGATCTGTTGCTGACTCTTTCAAAAATGTTCCCTCTTCCACATTTAATTGCTTCGCCTCGTCACGTAGTAACTGTGTATCTGTATCACCAGGACATATACAATTCACTCGAATATTTTGCGGACCATGATCAATTGCCATCGCCTTCGTTAAGTTCACAACACCGGCCTTTGCAGCACAATAAGCAGCTGCTTTATCGCCTCCTTTTAGCCCCCATCCGGAACCTGTATTGATAATACTCCCACCTTGCTTTTCAGCCATAATTGGAATGATATATTTAGATAATAGGTATACACCTTTTAATGAAACATTAATAACTGAATCCCACTCCCTTTCCTCTAATTCAACAACTGTTTTTCTTCTAATAATTCCCGCATTGTTAAACAACACATCTACACTTCCATATACCTGCCTAATATGTTCGCTAACATTCTTACAATCTAATTCACTTGTTACATCGCACTTCAAAAACTCTGCTCGCTGTCCCTCATCTCGTAAACTCTGTGCAGCTTGCATACCCTTTTCTTCATCAATATCTAAAAGAATAACGGCAGCCCCTACTTCAGCAAAAATTGTTGCAGTCGCATACCCAATTCCTGATGCCGCCCCAGTTACAACCGCCACTTTATCCTTTAATTGAAAATAATCTCTTTCCATAAAAAAGCCTCCTTTATTTACATCTACTTTTTATTAAGCAAAAATCATGCCAATGTTATTGCATAGAAAATCCTTATCATAGCAAGCAATCTTAATACGATTGTTTGACATTTTTGACAAACGTTTGACACTTTTTCATTTTTCTGAATTATCATACAATGGTTATATAATAGAAAGGAGGTTCTAAATTGTCTACAATCACAGCAATCACAAAAATTATTCATACCTTTTCCGAACTCTTACAAATAGAAATCGCCTATTTCAACCATGAAGGGCTATTAGTTTCTTCAACGGAAGAATATAAAAAGAAGAAAGGAGAACGTGTCTACCTCCCATTTTTCCAAAAACTATACGAGCATCCCATTACCTTTGTACATAAGCCAGGACATATGAATATGTGTCATGGTTGTCACTTTCAAAAGAGCTGTCCATCAACTGCAGAAATTATACAAAACATGATTCAAAATGAACGCCACTACGGTTATCTTTCATTCGTTAGTTTTTCAAAAAATAAACAACAGAAGTTAATCGACCAGCAAAAAGAATTTATCTATTGGATGGAAAAATTAAAAGGGATTATTACTGCTATCATTCATGAAACCAATTATTCCACTCCCACAATGGGCACGAAATTAAAACAAACTGAATATATCCTTGGGAACAGCCATACATTGCAAAACATAAAAGAAATCTTAAAAAATATGAAAAGTAGTACTTCCTCTATTGTTATTACTGGAGAAACAGGGACGGGAAAAAGCTTAATGGCAAAACTTATTCATGAACAGAGCATGTTCCAAAGAGGAGATTTCATTGAAATAAATTGTGCTAGTATTCCTGAATCTTTATTCGAAAGTGAACTCTTTGGCTATGAGGAAGGTGCATTTACGGGAGCAAGGAAAAAAGGAAAACCAGGTTACTTTGAAATGGCTGATCGAGGAACACTATTTTTAGATGAAATTGCCGATCTCCCTCTCCATTTACAACCAAAACTATTGAAAGTACTGCAAGATGGTGTTGTACAAAGAATTGGTGGAACACTTCCTAAAAAAGTGAATATCCGGATTATCGCTGCATCTAATCAATCATTAGAAAAATTGATGGAATCTAAACAATTCCGTTCCGATCTTTACTACAGACTAAATGTTATTCCTATCCATTTACCACCATTAAGAGAAAGAAAAGAAGACTTAAAAAAACTAGTTCCCTTCTTAATTGAAAAATTACAAACAAGAACAGGAAAATTTATTCAAACTTATACAGATGATTTTTTAGAAAAGTTAAAGCAATATCACTGGCCTGGGAACATTCGTGAACTAGAGAACATTTTAGAATACAGTATGAATATGGAAAAGAGTAGCCAATTAACCCAATTATCCTTACCGGGATTCCTACAACATAATATAACTCAACCACAGTCACCTTCAAAAGAATGCAGTACATTAAAAGAGGCCGAAAAAGAGAGTATTATTAAAAAGCTTCATTATTATGGATATGATTATGAAGGAAAAAAACAGGCTGCTGCTGATTTAGGAATTAGTGTTCGAACATTATACAGGAAGATGGAGAAGCTTGGGATTTCAGGATCAACTAGATAATATACTACTTTAATTATTAGGACTTGCTTTCTGCATACAAAATAAAGCAAACCACTTTTTATGTTTTGAACGAAAGTAAATACTAAACAAAAAAAGAAGCTAACATAAAACATGTTAGCTTCTAGCAATCTACCTTTGCAATTGCGCGGTATCCTATATCATTTCGATAAAATAACCCATCACTCTTAATTTTCGCGATTTCTTTATATACTTTATCTTTCGCCTCTTGTAAGTCTTTTGCTTTACAAGCAACAAATAGTACACGACCACCGTTTGTTACGAAATCTCCACGCTTCATAGCTGTACCTGCATGAAAAACAATTGCATCTTCTAATGTATCTAATCCGCGAATAATAGCGCCTTTTTCATATACTTCCGGATATCCTTTTGAAGCAAGTACTACACCAATAACCGCTTCTTCGGACCATTTAAGCACTAATTTTTCTCCATCTAACACGCTATTACATACATCAACTAAATCATTGTCTAAACGAGGCAGTACAACCTCTGTTTCCGGATCTCCAAAACGAGCATTAAACTCAATTACTTTTGGGCCTTCGTTTGTTAAAATAAGACCTGCATATAAAATACCTGTAAATGAACGACCTTCTTTGATCATCGCCTGAGCGGTTGGATGTAAAACCGTTTCAATCGCTACTTCAACCGCTGATTCTGGAATTTGTGGTACTGGAGAATATGCACCCATTCCTCCTGTATTCGGTCCTTTATCACCATCAAAAGCGCGTTTATGATCTTGTGCAATTACCATTGGATAAACAGTTGTTCCATTTACGAATGCCATTAAAGAGAATTCCTGTCCATCTAAAAACTCTTCAATAACAACCTTTTTACTTGCTTCACCAAATTTCACATCTTGCAGCATTTCTTTTACAGCTTGTAATGCCTCTTCTAACGTCATTGCCACTGTTACACCTTTACCAGCTGCTAAACCGTCCGCTTTAATAACAATTGGTGCACCAATTTTTCGAATATACGCTACTGCTTCCTCATAGTTCGTGAACGTTTCATATGCTGCTGTTGGAATATCGTACTTTTTCATCAATTCTTTTGTAAAAGCTTTACTGCCCTCAATCACAGCCGCTGCTTTATTCGGACCAAAAACACGAAGTCCTTCTGCCTCAAAACGATCGACAATCCCATTCATAAGCGGAATTTCGGGACCGACGAATGTTAAACCTATATTGTTCTCTTTCGCAAACAGAACAAGTGCATCAAAATCATTTTCATCAATAGCAACTGGCGTTGCCACGTCTCTCATACCTTCATTTCCTGGTGCTACATATACCTTTTCCACTTGCTCAGACTGTGCAAACTTCCAAGCTAAAGCATGCTCACGTCCACCGCGGCCAATTACTAAAACATTCATATGTCATCCTCCAATATTCAAATAAGTACAAACCAGGAGCAATGCCCCTAGTTTGTTTCTATTCGTTCATGCTCAAAAAGAAGGTTATCTTGGCCGGACTTTTTGAACTTCTTCTAACAATATAAGTTTAAAAAGGAGGATCAAGAGAACCGATCAGTTCGAGGCGCAGCTGCCAGGAGGACACGGAGTGTAGCTTATACTACATGAGTACCGGACTGGCAATGCAACGAAGAAATGCGAAGGTTATCTTGACCGGACTTTTTAAACTTCCCCTATTAATGTTTGAAATGACGTACGCCAGTGAACACCATAGTAATGCCAAACTCATCAGCTTTTTTAATAGAATCTTCATCACGAATCGATCCGCCTGGTTGAATGATTGCTGTAATCCCTGCTTTAGCAGCCTCTTCTACTGTATCTGGCATTGGGAAAAATGCATCAGATGCAAGCGCACTACCTTGTGCTTTATCAGCAGCTTGTGTAATAGCAATTTTCGCTGAGCCAACGCGGTTCATTTGTCCAGCTCCAACTCCAATTGTCATATTATCTTTTGCTAAAACAATTGCATTTGATTTTACGTGTTTGACAACTTTCCAAGCTAGTTTTAAATCGGCCCATTCTTGCTCTGTTGGTTCACGTTTTGTTGGAACTGTAATTGCATCTTCATCTAGCGCTAGCGTATCTTCTTCTTGAACAAGAAGGCCACCTTGTACAGAAGTTAATTTTTTACTTGCATTTACTGCTTTTTCAATATTTACAGTTAAAAGACGTAAGTTTTTCTTACTTTGCAACACTTCTAATGCTTCCTCTGAGAAGGAAGGTGCAATAATAATTTCTAAGAAAATTTCATGTAATTTTTCTGCTGTAGCTTTATCAATTTCACGATTCGCTGCAATAATGCCGCCAAAGATTGATACTGGATCTGCTTCGTAAGCACGTGTATATGCTTCATGAATATCAGTACCAACACCAACTCCGCATGGATTCATATGTTTTACTGCTACCACTGCTGGTTCTGTAAATTCTTTCACGATGCTAAGCGCTGCATCTGCGTCATTGATATTGTTGTAAGATAGCTCTTTTCCATGTAACTGCTCTGCATATGCAACAGAAGAAGTTGCTGCAAATGGTGCTTTATAGAATGTTGCTTTTTGATGTGGGTTTTCTCCGTAACGTAAATCTTGGTTTTTCTCGAATGTTACTGTTAATGTTTCTGGACTTTCTTCTCCCATTTGTTCAGTTAAATAGTTTGAAATTAATGCATCATATGCCGCTGTATGGCGGAATACTTTTGCTGCTAATTTACGTTTTGTTTCGTCTGTAACTTCACCGTTTTCTTTTAACTCAGCTAGTACAACATCATAATCTGTTGGATCAACGATTACTGATACAAATTTATGATTTTTCGCAGCTGAACGAATCATTGTTGGACCACCGATATCAATATTTTCAATTGCATCAGCAAATGTCACATCAGGTTTAGCAACTGTTTCTTTAAATGGGTATAAGTTTACAACAACAAAGTCGATTGGCTGAATGCCTAATTCATTCATCTGCGCCACATGCGTTTCATTATCACGTACTGCAAGTAAACCACCATGGATGTTTGGATGTAATGTTTTTACACGTCCGTCCATAATTTCTGGGAAACCTGTTACTTCAGAAATCCCGATGACTTGTAAGCCGTTTTCTTCTAATAATCTTTTCGTTCCGCCTGTTGAAATAACTTCAATCCCTTGTTCAAGTAATCCTTTAACAAATTCTACAACGCCTGTTTTATTCGAAACACTTACTAATGCACGCTTTTTCATTTATCCTTCACCCCTAGTTGAATGTTATTTAACAGTTGGCTCTTCTATAAATTGAACGATTTCGTTCACCGTATCTACGTACAATCTATGTTCAACTTGCTGAATTTTCTTTTGTAAACTCTCTCTCGTATCCGTTTCAGAAACTGTTACTGCTTCTTGTGCGATAATTGGTCCTGTATCCATCCCTGCATCTACATAATGAATTGTCACACCAGTTACTTTCACACCCGCTTCTAATGCTTGACCAACAGCATCTTTCCCTGGAAAACTCGGTAATAATGATGGATGAATGTTAATGATTTTCCCACCATAGGCTTCTAATAATGTTGACCCGATAAGACGCATATATCCTGCCAAAATAACACAATCAATCTCGTATTCTCGCAGTTTTTTTAATATCTCATTTTCAAATGCTTCTTTTGATTCATATTCTTTCGCTGAAAAAGCAAAGCATGGAACATGATGATAATGCGCTCGTCCGATAACACGTGCCTCAGGTTGATCACATACTAGCAAACTAATTTCAGCATGTAATCTTTTTTCTTCCACTGCATTAATTAGTGCTTGGAAGTTAGAGCCGCTTCCAGAGGCAAAGACTGCCAATCTACTCATAGTTCTGCGCCTCCATTAAAAGTAACACCTGATCCTTTTACAGTACGTCCAATAATATGTGCTTTTTCTCCTTGTTCTGCAAGAAGTTGAACAACAGCTTTTGCATCTTCTTCTTTTACTGCAACTACCATACCAATACCCATGTTAAAAATATTGAACATTTCTTTTTCTTCTAATTTTCCAACCTCTTGAAGCAAGCTAAAAATCGGTTGAATTTGCCAAGAACCTAGTTCAATTTCTGCACCGATTCCTTCCGGCAACATACGTGGAATATTTTCAATAAAGCCGCCACCTGTAATATGTGCCATGCCATACACTTCATACTTTTTCAATAGTTCTAAAATAGGTTTGACATAAATTTTCGTTGGTTTTAATAGTTCTTCACCAAGAGGTAGTTCTAAGCGACCCTGTATACGATCTAAAGATAGCTGTCCGTCTTCCAATAACACTTTTCGTACTAAAGAATACCCGTTACTATGAATACCACTAGATGCTAAACCAATTAATACATGACCAGCTTCAATAGACTGACCTGTTACAATTTTCTTTTTATCAACAATTCCAACAGTAAAACCAGCTAAGTCATACTCTTCAGTGGAATACATACCTGGCATCTCAGCTGTCTCTCCACCAATTAATGCACAACCCGCTTGGCGACAACCTTCTGATATACCTTTGACGATGTTTTCAATTTTACTAGGTTCTGCTTTACCGCAAGCAATGTAATCAAGGAAGAAAAGCGGTTCTGCCCCTTGGACAATAATATCATTTACACACATCGCTACTGCATCAATACCAATTGTGTCATGTTTATCCATCATAAAAGCGAGCATTAATTTTGTACCCACGCCGTCTGTTCCAGATACTAATACCGGTTCTTCTAATGCAAATTTTGATAGATCAAACATACCTCCAAAACCGCCAAGACCGCCTAGTACTTCTTTTCTCATTGTTGTTTGTACGTGTTTTTTCATGCGAGATACCGCTTCATATCCAGCTTCAATATCTACTCCTGCTTGCTTATATGCATTCGCCATCGTTTTTTACACCTCGTCTTTTAATTTCTCCCACCCAAGCGGGCACTCTCTTTATAGAGTATGTTTTAGGAAAAAGCCAGCTTCTACTTAAAATGAAGTAGAAGCTTCTCGCCTTTTTATTTCATACTTTCTAAAAGCTCTTGCTCATAATCATAAAGAGCTGTTGGATAATCTCCATTAAAGTAAGCCATACATAAGCCGCCGTATTTCCCTTCATATGGACGTCCAATTGCATCTACTAAGCCATCTTCACTTAAAAATGTTAAAGAATCTGCACCGATGATTTGACGTATTTCTTCTACAGAGTTATTTGCTGCAATTAATTCTTTTCTCGTTTGAATATCAATTCCATAGAAACATGGATACTTAAGTGGCGGAGAAGCAATTCTCACATGTACTTCTGTCGCTCCTGCCTCACGAAGCATGCGCACAATACGTTTACTTGTTGTTCCTCGTACAATGGAATCGTCAATCATTACAACACGCTTTCCTTCAACCACGCCTCGTACTGCTGAAAGCTTCATTTTTACCCCTTGCTCACGCAATTCTTGAGAAGGTTGGATAAAGGTACGACCAACGTAACGATTTTTAATTAATCCTAATTCGTATGGAATTCCTGTTGCTTCTGCATAACCGATCGCTGCCGAAATACTAGAGTCTGGAACACCTGTTACAACATCTGCTTCAATTGGAGCTTCCATCGCTAAACGTTTTCCCATATTTTTACGTGCTGCATGAACGTTAATGCCAGCAATATTAGAATCTGGACGAGCAAAGTAAATGTATTCCATACTACAAATTGCATGATCTACTTCGTTTGTAAAACGATCTACTTGAATACCCTCGTCATTAATGATAAGTAGTTCTCCAGGTTCTACATCACGAATGTATGTTGCACCAACTACATCAAAAGCACATGTTTCAGATGCTACGACATACGCATCCCCCATTTTCCCAATTGAAAGTGGTCGGAATCCATTCGGATCTAGTGCAACAATCATTTCGTTTCCTGTTAGTAAAAGATACGCAAATGCGCCTTTTACTTTGTTCAATGCATCTTTTACGCTCTCGATTAGTGAACCTTTTGTATTACGTTTAATTAAATGAAGCAGTACTTCTGTATCTGAACTTGTTTGAAAAATACTTCCTTCTGCCTCTAATTCACGGCGAAGCATTTTTGCGTTAATTAAATTTCCGTTGTGAGCTAACGCCATACTATGATCAGAGAAACGGAATAGTAATGGTTGCACATTTGCTACTTCACTTCCGCCTGCTGTCGCATAGCGCACGTGTCCAATTGCTGATTTTCCATTTAAGCCTTCTAGCTCACCTCTTGAAAACACTTCTGATACTAAACCTAACCCCTTATGGCCAACAATTTTCTCCCCGTTATTGACAACAATGCCCGCGCCTTCTTGCCCACGATGCTGCAAACTATGCAATCCGTAGTACGTAACTTGTGCTGCATTTTCATGCCCCCAAATTCCGAAAACGCCACATTCTTCATTTAACCCCTTTATTTCAGCAAGCATGGGATTGCCCCTTTCCAAGCCTTTCTCATTTCATCAACATTTGCTATAAGTAATACTTCATTTTCTTCATTATGAATTGTTACTTCATTTGTATTTGTGACTTCTCCAACTTGAATTGCTTCTACTGATTTCTCAAACGCTTCTTGTTGTTCACGTTTTACTGTTACGACAAAGCGTGATTGTGATTCCGAGAATAATGCCGCTGTTGCTTCCCCATCTAATTTCACAGTAGCACCTAAGTGTTTCGCACCAATTGCACTTTCAGCAATCGCAACTGCTAATCCTCCTTCTGCAACGTCATGTGCAGATTGAACAAGTCCCGCTTGAATAGCTTCTAGTAATTGTTTTTGGCGTTTTAATTCTACTTCTAAATCGATGCTTGGTGATTGACCAAAGATTTTACCGTATACCATCTTTTGCAATTCACTTCCACCAAACTCAGCTTTCGTTTCACCAATTACATAAATAAGATCGCCAGCTTGCTTAAACTCTTGTGTTGTTACATGTTTTAAGTCATGAACAAGACCTACCATACCAACAGTCGGTGTTGGATATACAGCTTCACCGCTACGTTCATTGTACATTGATACGTTTCCGCCGATAACTGGAGTTTGTAATGTGCGACAAGCTTCACTCATACCATCTACTGACTTCTCAATTTGCCAGAAAATCTCTGGTTTTTCTGGGTTACCAAAGTTCAAGCAATCTGTAATTGCAAGTGGTTCCCCACCAGAACATACGATATTACGTGCAGCTTCTGCTACTGCAATTTTACCGCCCATTTCAGGATCTAAGTAAATGTAGCGAGAGTTACAGTCTGTTGTCATTGCTAATGCTTTCTCTGTACCACGTACACGTACAACTGCCGCATCTGATCCTGGTGTAACAACTGTGCTTGTGCGCACTTGATAATCGTACTGATCATATACCCACTCTTTACTTGCAATCGTTGGTTGTTGTAATAGAGCTAGTAATGTCTCTTTATAGTTATCTACTTTTGGTGTTTCCATCTTCATTTCTTGGAACTCTTTAAAGTACGCTGCTTCTTTTGAAGGCTTATGATAAATTGGTGCTTCTTCTGCTAATGCATCTGCTGGAACTTCCGCTACCATTTCACCTTTATGGAATAATCGAAGCATTTTATCTTCAGTTACTTTCCCCATCGTAACTGCCGCAAGTCCGTACTTTTCAAATAAATCTACAATTTCTTGTTCTCTACCTTTTTTCACCACAATCAACATACGTTCTTGTGATTCAGATAACATCATTTCATATGGTGTCATACCTGTTTCACGTTGTGGTACATCGTCTAAGTACATTTCAATACCCATTCCTGCTTTACTTGCCATTTCTGCAGAAGATGATGTTAAACCGGCAGCTCCCATATCTTGAATTCCGACAAGAGCATCAGATTGGATCAGCTCTAGGCATGCTTCAATAAGAAGTTTCTCCATAAATGGATCGCCTACTTGTACTGCTGGACGTTTTGCTTCTGAACTCTCAGATAGTTCTTCCGATGCGAAAGTTGCACCGTGAATACCGTCGCGTCCTGTTGAAGCACCTACGTACATAACCGTATTACCAGCACCGTGCGCTTGCCCTTTTTTAATATCTTCATGATTAATTAAACCAACGCACATTGCATTTACAAGCGGGTTGCCTTCATAACATGGATCAAACTGTACTTCTCCACCCACAGTTGGAATACCGATGCAGTTACCGTATCCTGCAATCCCTGCAACTACTTCTTCAAATAAATATTTTACGCGTGGTGATTGTAGTTCACCGAAGCGAAGTGAGTTTAATAATGCTACTGGACGTGCTCCCATAGAGAATACATCGCGAATAATACCACCAACACCCGTTGCCGCGCCTTGATATGGCTCAATTGCTGAAGGGTGATTATGACTTTCCATTTTAAATACAACCGCTTGGTTATCACCGATATCTACAATCCCTGCACCTTCTCCAGGTCCTTGTAGTACACGCTCTCCTGTTGTTGGAAACTTACGAAGAACTGGTTTTGAGTTTTTATAACTACAGTGCTCTGACCACATAACAGAGAAAAGCCCTGTTTCTGTGTAGTTCGGCAAACGACCTAAAATCTTTTCAACCATGGCAAACTCTTCGTCTGTTAGCCCCATTTCCGCATATATACGTTCTTCTTTAATTTGTGTTGGATTTGGTTCAAGCATTAACGACATATGTTTCCCTCCAATGTTTCAAAATAGATTGAAAGACTTTTAAACCTTCAGCGCCGCCAAGCAATTCACTCACAGCACGCTCTGGATGTGGCATCATGCCAAGTACATTTCCTTTTTCATTTACAATACCTGCAATATCTGAAACACTTCCGTTTGGATTGTCTACATAACGGAATGCAATTTGGTTCTTTTCTTCTAATTCTTTAAGAGTTGCTTCATCGCAGTAGTAATTTCCTTCGCCATGTGCGATTGGAATATCGATTACTTCACCCTGTTTATATTGCGACGTAAACATTGTTTCATTATTTTCCACACGTAACTGAACTGTACGACACATAAACTTCAAGTTTTCATTTCGCATTAATGCACCTGGTAGTAATCCTGATTCAACTAAAATTTGGAATCCATTACATACACCTAAAATCGGCTTTCCTTGCTCAGCAGCTTTTTGCACTGCCTTCATTGCATTTGCAAAGCGAGAAATGGCACCGCAGCGAAGATAATCACCGTAAGAGAATCCACCTGGTAAAAGAATTGCATCATACTCATCTAAATTCTCTGCATCATGCCAAACGTAGTCTACCTCTTCACCAAGCTCATCCTTAATTGCATGAAACATATCAACATCACAGTTCGAACCTGGAAAAACGATTACGGCAAATTTCACTGTGCGACAACCTCCTCAACTTCGTAACGGAAATCTTCCATTACAACGTTCGCTAATAGTTTTTCACACATTTCTTTTACCTTGCTATCCAGATCAGTTACTGATTTATCGATTGTTAACTCCATATATTTACCAATGCGGACATCTTGTACTTCTGTAAAGGAAAGACTGTGAAGAGCACCTTTTACTGCTGTTCCTTGTGGATCTAATACGCTCTCTCTTAATGTTACATATACCTTAACTTTATACATGTGAAGCTCCCCCTAAACGTTTTAAAATTTCTTCATATGCCTCTGTTAAATTGCCTAAATCACGGCGGAATACATCTTTATCAAATTTCTCATTGCTCTCTTCATCCCATAAACGGCAAGTATCTGGTGAAATTTCATCTGCTAATACGATTTCGCCTTCTTCTGTTACACCAAACTCTAATTTAAAATCTACTAATCTTACACGACAGCTTGCGAAGTGCTCAATCAATACTTGATTGATTTGTAGAGCTTTTTCTCTTAATGTACTTACTTGCTCTGGCGTTGCAACGTTTAATACGCGAATATGATCTTCTGTTACAAGCGGATCTCCTAAATCATCATCTTTGTAGTAAAATTCTACGATTGGTGCTGCAAGTACAGTTCCTTCTTCCATTCCTAATCGTTTTGAAAGACTTCCTGCAATTACGTTTCTTGTGACAACCTCTAATGGAATAATACTTACTTTTTTCACAAGTTGTTCTGTATCTGACAGCTTCTCAACAAAATGTGTTTTAATTCCCACTTCTTGTAACTTTCTGAATAAAAGAGTTGTAATCTCATTGTTCAGACGACCTTTTCCTGTAATTGTCGCTTTTTTCTCCCCATTGAAAGCAGTAGCACTATCTTTGTACTCTACCCAAACCATATCTGCTGCTTCTGTACGATAAATTCTTTTTGCCTTACCTTCATACAGCAATTCTAGCTTTTGCATTTCGCAAGCCCCCTGTAGTTTGAAAAATATGAATAATTTTTTTATAAAGAATGGCACAGAATGACTCTATTCTGTGCCATATAAAATTATCAGTTTAATCCAAGACGTTCAAAGATTGTATCAACGTGTTGTAAGTGATGCTCGTAGTTAAAGCATTCGTTGATTTCTTCTTGTGTTAATTTGCTTGTAATACGCTCATCTGCTTCTACACGCTCCTTAAATTGTACTTGTGTCTCCCAAGCTTCCATCGCTTTAGGCTGTACGATATCGTAAGCTTCTTCACGTACCATACCTTTGTCGATTAGCGTAAGCATTACGCGTTGAGAGTAAATTAAACCGTATGTTCTTTGCATATTGCGCTTCATGTTCTCCGGGAATACCGTTAAGTTTTTCACGATATTTCCAAAGCGATTTAACATGTAGTTTAATGCGATTGTTGCATCTGGTAAGATAATACGTTCTGCAGAAGAATGTGAAATATCACGTTCATGCCATAATGGAACATTCTCGTAAGATGTCATCATATAACCACGGATAACACGAGCTAAACCAGTCATATTTTCAGAACCGATTGGATTTCGTTTATGTGGCATTGCAGAAGAACCTTTTTGTCCTTTCGCAAATGACTCTTCCACTTCACGTGTTTCACTCTTTTGTAAACCACGAATTTCGACTGCCATTTTCTCAATAGATGTTGCGATTAATGCAAGTGTTGACATGTAATGTGCATGACGATCACGTTGCAATGTTTGTGTTGAAATCGGAGCTGCTTCTAACCCTAAGTTTTCACAAACATATTTTTCTACGAATGGATTAATGTTCGCGTATGTACCAACTGCACCAGACAATTTACCAACGCGAACTGTATCAGCTGCTTGTTTGAAACGTTCTAAGTTACGTTTCATTTCTTCATACCAAAGACCAAGTTTTAAACCAAATGTTGTTGGTTCTGCATGAACACCGTGTGTTCTTCCCATCATAATTGTGTACTTATGCTCTTTTGCTTTGTTAGCTAAAATAGTAATGAAATTTTCTAAGTCGTTTAGTAGAATTTCATTTGCTTGTTTCAAGATATAAGATAAAGCTGTATCTACTACGTCTGTAGATGTTAAACCGTAATGTACCCATTTGCGTTCTTCACCTAATGCTGGTGTTTCTGATACAGCACGAGTGAAAGCAACTACATCATGACGTGTTTCTTTTTCAATCTCATAAATACGCTCCATATCGAATGATGCATGTTCACGAATTTTTTTCACATCTTCTTTTGGGATATCACCAAGTTCGGCCCATGCTTCACATGCTAAAATCTCAACTTCTAACCACGCTTTAAATTTGTTCTCTTCCGTCCAAATCGCACCCATTTCAGGGCGTGTATAACGACTAATCATCTTTTTCCCTCCAAAAGTTGTTCTTGATGGTCCCAAATATGCAATTCTTGCGCTTTGTCTAAAGCATCTTCAACATTTTCATTTAAAATATTTACATGCCCCATTTTACGCTGCAGCTTTGCTTCTTCTTTTCCATACAAGTGTAAATAGCACCCGGTTAATCTATTCACTTGCTTTAGGACCCCTTCTATATGTTCGCCTAAAATGTTTACCATGACAACTGGTTTTAACAAATTTGTTTCTCCTAGAGGTAAATTACAGATTGCTCGAATATGTTGCCCAAATTGACTCGTTTCGCATGCATCAATTGTATAATGTCCTGAATTGTGAGGTCTTGGTGCTAATTCATTAATATAAATCTCACCATCTGCCGTAGCAAACATCTCTACCGCTAGTGTTCCCACAAGCTGCAGTTCATCCGCTAGTACCTGTGCATATTCAATTCCTTTTTGTGAAAGCTCTTCTGAAATACGAGCTGGTACGATGGATTCATGTAAGATGTTATTAACGTGAATATTTTCAGCTACTGGAAATACCTTCGTTTCACCACTTACGCTACGAGTTACAATAACTGATATTTCTTTTTCAAATGGCACCCATTTTTCAAGAATACATTCAGCTTGACTGGCAAGCTCCCTTGCTCTTACAACATCCGTCTCACTTCTTAAAACAACTTGCCCTTTTCCGTCATATCCTCCTGTTGTTGTTTTTAACACACAAGGAAAGGAAAGTTCCGTAATTGCTTCTAAAAGTTCATCTTGCTTCTTCACAAGTCTATATGGTGCTACTGGTAAACCAGCCTTTACGATTGCATTCTTTTCTGTAAAACGATTTTGCGTTTTGTTTAATAACTGACTGCCTTGTGGTAAATACGCATGTTTTTCAAGCCATTGTAAACATCTATAATCAATATTCTCAAATTCATATGTGACAACATCGCTTATTTCCGCTAAATGCTGAATCGCTTTCAAATCATCATAAGATGCAACAATTTCAATATCAGCAACTTGTGCACATGGTGAATGTTTTGCCGGATCTAGTACAGCAATTTTATAACCCATTTCCTTCGCTGCTAACGCCATCATTCTTCCAAGCTGGCCACCGCCAATAATGCCAATTGTTTTTCCCGGTAAAATGATTCTTGTCATACCAACTCACTACCTTCACGCACATTTTTCTCAATTGCTTCTCGTCTCAGTTCTAATGCATCATGTATGTCATCATGAAATGATCCAAGTATTTGTGCAGCAAGTAGTCCTGCGTTTGTTGAACCAGCCTTACCAATCGCAACAGTCGCAACTGGAACTCCTCCTGGCATTTGAACGATAGACAGTAAAGAATCTAAACCATTTAACGCTTTTGATTGAACAGGAACACCGATTACAGGAAGATTTGTCTTCGCTGCAACCATCCCTGGTAAATGAGCGGCTCCTCCAGCTCCAGCAATAATAACTTTTAACCCACGTTCACGAGCTGTTTCTGCATATTCAAACATATAATCTGGAGTCCGATGAGCGGATACAACTTTCTTCTCATACGGAATGTGTAATTCATCTAAAATGTCACAAGCATATTTCATTGTTCCCCAGTCTGACGTGCTTCCCATTATGATTCCAACTAGTGATTTCATATTAGAATCCCCCCGATTCAAATAAAAAAAGCCTGAAATAGAACAGTTTCTCTTTTACTATGAGAGAAAGCGCTCTACTCAGGCATACGTATCCCTTGTGAATAGAAAAATACCGAGTGACTTTCCCCCATAGTCTAACGAATAACGGTCGTTAGGTAGAGACTTGCAGGCCATAGCCCCGCGATTATATGAGGTGCGATATAATATTGTTTCTATGGATATATTAACAACATTTCATAAGCCATGTCAACAAATAATCGAATGTTTTTTTATTAGTTATTGATATCGTTCGTGTTTTAGTTATATTCAAAAGAAGAAGTGAAAATATATGCAAGTGGGAAAGGGAATTAGGATAGGCGTATAAGATGCAATCATATGAAGATCTAGCCGTGTAGCGATAAAATACCTTAACCAGGATTTAATTGAATTTCATTTTCTAAATTTATCACAATAACAGTTATTTATTTTCAAATTCATACCATGTATAACCTTAGCATAAGAAGAAGTAATCAAATTAAGGTTCAAGTAATATCATTTTTTGTATATTTAAGTGAAGCTCATGATACTATTACTATAAGTTCACACTAATTTATAGGTGGATTAATTATGCAGAACCTTAATATATGGTCATATTTATTTTTTTTCATCGCAGTAACTGGTGCAATTATTGAATCTTCCTTTATAACATCTTACTTTTTCTACTATCATTACTTCAAACCTATACTGCTTGTAGAAATAATTAGTCCCATTATCGGAACTATTCTAGGTTCGTTCGGAAAACCTGGAAAACCAAAACAAATCGCTATTATTTTAAACAGCCTCTTCTTTGTTTTTTTTCTTTTTTAGCATTACTAAATTTATGGATTACTACATTTGGCAATGCTAAAAATGTATACAAAAAAACCTAAGTCGAAACGACTTAGGTTTTTGCTTGGCGACGTCCTACTCTCACAGGGACAAGGTCCCAACTACCATCGGCGCTAGAGAGCTTAACTTCCGTGTTCGGTATGGGAACGGGTGTGACCTCTCTGCCATCATCACCAAACTATTGAAGGCATATTCCTTCAAAACTAGATAACATTTGCTTCATATTATATGGTTAAGTCCTCGATCTATTAGTATTCGTCAGCTCCACATGTCACCATGCTTCCACCTCGAACCTATCAACCTGATCATCTTTCAGGGATCTTACTAGCTTACGCTATGGGAAATCTCATCTTGAGGGGGGCTTCATGCTTAGATGCTTTCAGCACTTATCCCTTCCGCACATAGCTACCCAGCTATGCCCTTGGCAGAACAACTGGTACACCAGCGGTGCGTCCATCCCGGTCCTCTCGTACTAAGGACAGCTCCTCTCAAATTTCCTACGCCCACGACGGATAGGGACCGAACTGTCTCACGACGTTCTGAACCCAGCTCGCGTACCGCTTTAATGGGCGAACAGCCCAACCCTTGGGACCGACTACAGCCCCAGGATGCGATGAGCCGACATCGAGGTGCCAAACCTCCCCGTCGATGTGGACTCTTGGGGGAGATAAGCCTGTTATCCCCGGGGTAGCTTTTATCCGTTGAGCGATGGCCCTTCCATGCGGAACCACCGGATCACTAAGCCCGACTTTCGTCCCTGCTCGACTTGTAGGTCTCGCAGTCAAGCTCCCTTATGCCTTTGCACTCTACGAATGATTTCCAACCATTCTGAGGGAACCTTTGGGCGCCTCCGTTACACTTTAGGAGGCGACCGCCCCAGTCAAACTGCCCACCTGACACTGTCTCCCGGGTCGATAAGACCCGTAGGTTAGAATTTCAATACAGTCAGGGCGGTATCCCACCAGCGCCTCCACCGAAGCTAGCGCTCCGGCTTCAAAGGCTCCCGCCTATCCTGTACAAACTGTACCAAAATTCAATATCAGGCTACAGTAAAGCTCCACGGGGTCTTTCCGTCCTGTCGCGGGTAACCTGCATCTTCACAGGTACTATAATTTCACCGAGTCTCTGGTTGAGACAGTGCCCAAATCGTTACACCTTTCGTGCGGGTCGGAACTTACCCGACAAGGAATTTCGCTACCTTAGGACCGTTATAGTTACGGCCGCCGTTTACTGGGGCTTCAGTTCAGAGCTTCGCTTACGCTAACCCCTCTCCTTAACCTTCCAGCACCGGGCAGGTGTCAGCCCCTATACTTCGCCTTACGGCTTCGCAGAGACCTGTGTTTTTGCTAAACAGTCGCTTGGGCCTATTCACTGCGGCTTTCCGTTAAGAAAGCACCCCTTCTCCCGAAGTTACGGGGTCATTTTGCCGAGTTCCTTAACCAGAGTTCTCTCGCACACCTTAGGATTCTCTCCTCGCCTACCTGTGTCGGTTTGCGGTACAGGCACCTTTTATCTCGCTAGAAGCTTTTCTTGGCAGCGGGGAATCAAAGACTTCGCTCCATAAGGAGCTTCCCCATCACAGCTCAGCCTTCACGATAAGCGGATTTGCCTACTTATCAGCCTAACTGCTTGGACGTGCACAACCAATCGCACGCTTCTTCTATCCTTCTGCGTCCCTCCATTGCTCAAACGATAAAGAGGTGGTACAGGAATATCAACCTGTTGTCCATCGCCTACGCCTGTCGGCCTCGGCTTAGGTCCTGACTAACCCTGAGCGGACGAGCCTTCCTCAGGAAACCTTAGGCATTCGGTGGACGGGATTCTCACCCGTCTTTCGCTACTCATACCGGCATTCTCACTTCTAAGCGCTCCACCAGTCCTTACGGTCTGACTTCACTGCCCTTAGAACGCTCCCCTACCACTGATACCATAGGTATCAATTCGCAGCTTCGGTGGTGTATTTAGCCCCGGTACATTTTCGGCGCAGAGTCACTCGACTAGTGAGCTATTACGCACTCTTTAAATGGTGGCTGCTTCTAAGCCAACATCCTAGTTGTCTAAGCAACTCCACATCCTTTTCCACTTAATACACACTTTGGGACCTTAGCTGGCGATCTGGGCTGTTTCCCTCTTGACTACGGATCTTATCACTCGCAGTCTGACTCCTAAGGATAAGTCATTGGCATTCGGAGTTTGACTGAATTCGGTAATCCGATGAGGACCCCTAGTTCAATCAGTGCTCTACCTCCAAGACTCTTACACTTAAGGCTAGCCCTAAAGCTATTTCGGGGAGAACCAGCTATCTCCAGGTTCGATTGGAATTTCTCCGCTACCCACACCTCATCCCCGCACTTTTCAACGTGCGTGGGTTCGGGCCTCCATTCAGTGTTACCTGAACTTCACCCTGGACATGGGTAGATCACCTGGTTTCGGGTCTACGACCACGTACTAAACGCCCTATTCAGACTCGCTTTCGCTACGGCTCCGCCTCTTCAGCTTAACCTCGCACGGGATCGTAACTCGCCGGTTCATTCTACAAAAGGCACGCCATCACCCATTAACGGGCTCTGACTATTTGTAGGCACACGGTTTCAGGATCTCTTTCACTCCCCTTCCGGGGTGCTTTTCACCTTTCCCTCACGGTACTGGTTCACTATCGATCACTAGGTAGTATTTAGCCTTGGGAGATGGTCCTCCCAGATTCCGACGGAATTTCACGTGTTCCGCCGTACTCAGGATACATTCAAGAGAGAACGAAGTTTCGACTACGGGGTTGTTACCCTCTGTGACGAGCCTTTCCAGGCTGCTTCGTCTACCTCGTTCCTTTGTAACTCCGTATAGAATGTCCTACAACCCCAAGAGGCAAGCCTCTTGGTTTGGGCTAGATTCCGTTTCGCTCGCCGCTACTCAGGAAATCGCATTTGCTTTCTCTTCCTCCAGGTACTTAGATGTTTCAGTTCCCTGGGTCTGTCTTCCTTACCCTATGTATTCAGGTAAGGATACCATACCATTACGTATGGTGGGTTTCCCCATTCGGAAATCTTCGGATCAAAGCTTACTTACAGCTCCCCGAAGCATATCGGCGTTAGTCCCGTCCTTCATCGACTCCTAGTGTCAAGGCATCCACCGTGCGCCCTTTCTAACTTAACCAAACTAAAATTAAAAAAATATGAGCTACACTGTTATCTAGTTTTCAAAGAACATACATTTATTTCTGAGAGATAGTTCTCTCAAAACTGAACAAAACGAAACACGGAAACTTATATTGATGAACAGCGTTCATCAATTCTCCATAGAAAGGAGGTGATCCAGCCGCACCTTCCGATACGGCTACCTTGTTACGACTTCACCCCAATCATCTGTCCCACCTTAGGCGGCTGGCTCCAAAAAGGTTACCCCACCGACTTCGGGTGTTACAAACTCTCGTGGTGTGACGGGCGGTGTGTACAAGGCCCGGGAACGTATTCACCGCGGCATGCTGATCCGCGATTACTAGCGATTCCAGCTTCATGTAGGCGAGTTGCAGCCTACAATCCGAACTGAGAACGGTTTTATGAGATTAGCTCCACCTCGCGGTCTTGCAGCTCTTTGTACCGTCCATTGTAGCACGTGTGTAGCCCAGGTCATAAGGGGCATGATGATTTGACGTCATCCCCACCTTCCTCCGGTTTGTCACCGGCAGTCACCTTAGAGTGCCCAACTTAATGATGGCAACTAAGATCAAGGGTTGCGCTCGTTGCGGGACTTAACCCAACATCTCACGACACGAGCTGACGACAACCATGCACCACCTGTCACTCTGCCCCCGAAGGGGAAGCCCTATCTCTAGGGTTGTCAGAGGATGTCAAGACCTGGTAAGGTTCTTCGCGTTGCTTCGAATTAAACCACATGCTCCACCGCTTGTGCGGGCCCCCGTCAATTCCTTTGAGTTTCAGCCTTGCGGCCGTACTCCCCAGGCGGAGTGCTTAATGCGTTAACTTCAGCACTAAAGGGCGGAAACCCTCTAACACTTAGCACTCATCGTTTACGGCGTGGACTACCAGGGTATCTAATCCTGTTTGCTCCCCACGCTTTCGCGCCTCAGTGTCAGTTACAGACCAGAAAGTCGCCTTCGCCACTGGTGTTCCTCCATATCTCTACGCATTTCACCGCTACACATGGAATTCCACTTTCCTCTTCTGCACTCAAGTCTCCCAGTTTCCAATGACCCTCCACGGTTGAGCCGTGGGCTTTCACATCAGACTTAAGAAACCACCTGCGCGCGCTTTACGCCCAATAATTCCGGATAACGCTTGCCACCTACGTATTACCGCGGCTGCTGGCACGTAGTTAGCCGTGGCTTTCTGGTTAGGTACCGTCAAGGTGCCAGCTTATTCAACTAGCACTTGTTCTTCCCTAACAACAGAGTTTTACGACCCGAAAGCCTTCATCACTCACGCGGCGTTGCTCCGTCAGACTTTCGTCCATTGCGGAAGATTCCCTACTGCTGCCTCCCGTAGGAGTCTGGGCCGTGTCTCAGTCCCAGTGTGGCCGATCACCCTCTCAGGTCGGCTACGCATCGTTGCCTTGGTGAGCCGTTACCTCACCAACTAGCTAATGCGACGCGGGTCCATCCATAAGTGACAGCCGAAGCCGCCTTTGAATTTCGCACCATGCGGTGCAAAATGTTATCCGGTATTAGCCCCGGTTTCCCGGAGTTATCCCAGTCTTATGGGCAGGTTACCCACGTGTTACTCACCCGTCCGCCGCTAACTTCATAAGAGCAAGCTCTTAATCCATTCGCTCGACTTGCATGTATTAGGCACGCCGCCAGCGTTCATCCTGAGCCAGGATCAAACTCTCCAATAAAGTTAGTTTGTCTAGCATCTAAAATAAAAATTGACGTTTCACGTTGTTTGTTTCGTTCAGTTTTCAAAGAACTTGTTTGCCGCTCATTTGCGACTCCCTTATGTTAACACTTTCATGTTTCAATGTCAACTAAGTTTTTTATTTCGTTTGTCGCGTTCTGCATTGTTGCTATCAGCGACTCGTATAATACTACACCTCTATATAATAATAGTCAATGTTTTTTTACATAAAAAGTTTTTTTCTATATATATAAGCAAATACAAATCATTAACCTTCTATTCATACTCCCTTTTTCTATTTCCCATAGACCTAACCTTTCCAAAAGAGAAGAGCTTAAAAGCACTCAATTCCTCCCTACTCCACATTATGAGCACTTACTCAATGAGCCCTATTTTCATAGAAAGCACTTCTTCCCTAGTTATCCTGTACGCTCCCCTAGATCAATTATAAAAAGGGCGTGCCATTTGATGAATCACACACCTCTTTTTATGTTCTTGCATTAATGTATTTTATACTTTCTATCTTCCTTAGTCTGTCGATCTACAGATTTCATTAGAACACGCAACTTATCTTGATCCGCCCATATAACTCCAAATAAAACTAGACATCCTCCTATTAATATCTTCCATGTTAAAGATTCATTTAATAGAATAACCGAAGCAATAATACTTATAGGTGGTAAAGCATTTAGATACAACCCACTTACTGATGCCGAAACCCTTTCTAGCGCCTTATTCCAAAACCAATAAGCTAGGATTGTTGCACAAACAACAAGGTATGTAAAACTAAGCCCTGTCTTCCATGTGTCCATCTGAGGTAGACCATAATAAAAAGTTTCGATAACTGCAAAAGGGAATAGAATCATTGCCCCTATGATTAATGTTAATGTTGTAAATACTTCATTTGATAGATTCTTTTCTTGTTTTGGCCTTTTTAATAATATTGTATAGAAAGCAAATAAAAAAGTACTTAATAAAATAAGTATATCCCCAATTAGAGACGCACTTTGATCATTATTACCAGATGGAATAGTAATACATACTACCCCTATAAAACCTAATATAATTCCAATCCAATAGTTTAACTGAATCTTTTCTTTTAAAAACAGTGCCGAGAAAATAATTGTAACTAATGGTAAAGCGGCATCAATGATACTAACATGCAATCCACTTGTTAAAGAAATCCCATACGAAGTAAACATAAAGTATCCTGCCACGCCAGTAAAAGATAATAAGCTTATCCGTTTCCACGGAACATTCCTATTAACAATACTTTTTCGTAACGGCTGAAAAGAAAACAATAAACATATCCCACCAGCAAAGCAAAGACGAAGAAACAATAAGGTGAATGGTTGAATTGACTCTAGCGCCCATTTTGTCGGAGCAATTGCTATTCCCCATAGTATAACCGCTACTAGTAACATACTTATCTCTTTCATAAATCCCCACACCCATTCAAAAAGATATATTATGTATTATATCTTTTTAGTGGTTTTCCTTGTTAAATATATTTGTAATTTCAATTAGTAATAAGCTGTAAGGAAACCACTAAACCCTTTTCATACATATTGTTTCATTAACGTCTATTTTCTCTTCCATAGTATAACTGATTTATTAAGTATTGTTTTCTGAATCGACAAGACATTTAGCAAGACTTTCAATAGTATGTAAAAACACAAAAAAGACGAGTCATTCTGACTCGTCTAAGGTTGCTTGGCGACGTCCTACTCTCACAGGGACAAGGTCCCAACTACCATCGGCGCTAGAGAGCTTAACTTCCGTGTTCGGTATGGGAACGGGTGTGACCTCTCTGCCATCATCACCAAACTATTGAAGGCATATTCCTTCAAAACTAGATAACATTTGCTTCATATTATATGGTTAAGTCCTCGATCTATTAGTATTCGTCAGCTCCACATGTCACCATGCTTCCACCTCGAACCTATCAACCTGATCATCTTTCAGGGATCTTACTAGCTTACGCTATGGGAAATCTCATCTTGAGGGGGGCTTCATGCTTAGATGCTTTCAGCACTTATCCCTTCCGCACATAGCTACCCAGCTATGCCCTTGGCAGAACAACTGGTACACCAGCGGTGCGTCCATCCCGGTCCTCTCGTACTAAGGACAGCTCCTCTCAAATTTCCTACGCCCACGACGGATAGGGACCGAACTGTCTCACGACGTTCTGAACCCAGCTCGCGTACCGCTTTAATGGGCGAACAGCCCAACCCTTGGGACCGACTACAGCCCCAGGATGCGATGAGCCGACATCGAGGTGCCAAACCTCCCCGTCGATGTGGACTCTTGGGGGAGATAAGCCTGTTATCCCCGGGGTAGCTTTTATCCGTTGAGCGATGGCCCTTCCATGCGGAACCACCGGATCACTAAGCCCGACTTTCGTCCCTGCTCGACTTGTAGGTCTCGCAGTCAAGCTCCCTTATGCCTTTGCACTCTACGAATGATTTCCAACCATTCTGAGGGAACCTTTGGGCGCCTCCGTTACACTTTAGGAGGCGACCGCCCCAGTCAAACTGCCCACCTGACACTGTCTCCCGGGTCGATAAGACCCGTAGGTTAGAATTTCAATACAGTCAGGGCGGTATCCCACCAGCGCCTCCACCGAAGCTAGCGCTCCGGCTTCAAAGGCTCCCGCCTATCCTGTACAAACTGTACCAAAATTCAATATCAGGCTACAGTAAAGCTCCACGGGGTCTTTCCGTCCTGTCGCGGGTAACCTGCATCTTCACAGGTACTATAATTTCACCGAGTCTCTGGTTGAGACAGTGCCCAAATCGTTACACCTTTCGTGCGGGTCGGAACTTACCCGACAAGGAATTTCGCTACCTTAGGACCGTTATAGTTACGGCCGCCGTTTACTGGGGCTTCAGTTCAGAGCTTCGCTTACGCTAACCCCTCTCCTTAACCTTCCAGCACCGGGCAGGTGTCAGCCCCTATACTTCGCCTTACGGCTTCGCAGAGACCTGTGTTTTTGCTAAACAGTCGCTTGGGCCTATTCACTGCGGCTTTCCGTTAAGAAAGCACCCCTTCTCCCGAAGTTACGGGGTCATTTTGCCGAGTTCCTTAACCAGAGTTCTCTCGCACACCTTAGGATTCTCTCCTCGCCTACCTGTGTCGGTTTGCGGTACAGGCACCTTTTATCTCGCTAGAAGCTTTTCTTGGCAGCGGGGAATCAAAGACTTCGCTCCATAAGGAGCTTCCCCATCACAGCTCAGCCTTCACGATAAGCGGATTTGCCTACTTATCAGCCTAACTGCTTGGACGTGCACAACCAATCGCACGCTTCTTCTATCCTTCTGCGTCCCTCCATTGCTCAAACGATAAAGAGGTGGTACAGGAATATCAACCTGTTGTCCATCGCCTACGCCTGTCGGCCTCGGCTTAGGTCCTGACTAACCCTGAGCGGACGAGCCTTCCTCAGGAAACCTTAGGCATTCGGTGGACGGGATTCTCACCCGTCTTTCGCTACTCATACCGGCATTCTCACTTCTAAGCGCTCCACCAGTCCTTACGGTCTGACTTCACTGCCCTTAGAACGCTCCCCTACCACTGATACCATAGGTATCAATTCGCAGCTTCGGTGGTGTATTTAGCCCCGGTACATTTTCGGCGCAGAGTCACTCGACTAGTGAGCTATTACGCACTCTTTAAATGGTGGCTGCTTCTAAGCCAACATCCTAGTTGTCTAAGCAACTCCACATCCTTTTCCACTTAATACACACTTTGGGACCTTAGCTGGCGATCTGGGCTGTTTCCCTCTTGACTACGGATCTTATCACTCGCAGTCTGACTCCTAAGGATAAGTCATTGGCATTCGGAGTTTGACTGAATTCGGTAATCCGATGAGGACCCCTAGTTCAATCAGTGCTCTACCTCCAAGACTCTTACACTTAAGGCTAGCCCTAAAGCTATTTCGGGGAGAACCAGCTATCTCCAGGTTCGATTGGAATTTCTCCGCTACCCACACCTCATCCCCGCACTTTTCAACGTGCGTGGGTTCGGGCCTCCATTCAGTGTTACCTGAACTTCACCCTGGACATGGGTAGATCACCTGGTTTCGGGTCTACGACCACGTACTAAACGCCCTATTCAGACTCGCTTTCGCTACGGCTCCGCCTCTTCAGCTTAACCTCGCACGGGATCGTAACTCGCCGGTTCATTCTACAAAAGGCACGCCATCACCCATTAACGGGCTCTGACTATTTGTAGGCACACGGTTTCAGGATCTCTTTCACTCCCCTTCCGGGGTGCTTTTCACCTTTCCCTCACGGTACTGGTTCACTATCGATCACTAGGTAGTATTTAGCCTTGGGAGATGGTCCTCCCAGATTCCGACGGAATTTCACGTGTTCCGCCGTACTCAGGATACATTCAAGAGAGAACGAAGTTTCGACTACGGGGTTGTTACCCTCTGTGACGAGCCTTTCCAGGCTGCTTCGTCTACCTCGTTCCTTTGTAACTCCGTATAGAATGTCCTACAACCCCAAGAGGCAAGCCTCTTGGTTTGGGCTAGATTCCGTTTCGCTCGCCGCTACTCAGGAAATCGCATTTGCTTTCTCTTCCTCCAGGTACTTAGATGTTTCAGTTCCCTGGGTCTGTCTTCCTTACCCTATGTATTCAGGTAAGGATACCATACCATTACGTATGGTGGGTTTCCCCATTCGGAAATCTTCGGATCAAAGCTTACTTACAGCTCCCCGAAGCATATCGGCGTTAGTCCCGTCCTTCATCGACTCCTAGTGTCAAGGCATCCACCGTGCGCCCTTTCTAACTTAACCAAACTAAAATTAAAAAAATATGAGCTACACTGTTATCTAGTTTTCAAAGAACATACATTTATTTCTGAGAGATAGTTCTCTCAAAACTGAACAAAACGAAACACGGAAACTTATATTGATGAACAGCGTTCATCAATTCTCCATAGAAAGGAGGTGATCCAGCCGCACCTTCCGATACGGCTACCTTGTTACGACTTCACCCCAATCATCTGTCCCACCTTAGGCGGCTGGCTCCAAAAAGGTTACCCCACCGACTTCGGGTGTTACAAACTCTCGTGGTGTGACGGGCGGTGTGTACAAGGCCCGGGAACGTATTCACCGCGGCATGCTGATCCGCGATTACTAGCGATTCCAGCTTCATGTAGGCGAGTTGCAGCCTACAATCCGAACTGAGAACGGTTTTATGAGATTAGCTCCACCTCGCGGTCTTGCAGCTCTTTGTACCGTCCATTGTAGCACGTGTGTAGCCCAGGTCATAAGGGGCATGATGATTTGACGTCATCCCCACCTTCCTCCGGTTTGTCACCGGCAGTCACCTTAGAGTGCCCAACTTAATGATGGCAACTAAGATCAAGGGTTGCGCTCGTTGCGGGACTTAACCCAACATCTCACGACACGAGCTGACGACAACCATGCACCACCTGTCACTCTGCCCCCGAAGGGGAAGCCCTATCTCTAGGGTTGTCAGAGGATGTCAAGACCTGGTAAGGTTCTTCGCGTTGCTTCGAATTAAACCACATGCTCCACCGCTTGTGCGGGCCCCCGTCAATTCCTTTGAGTTTCAGCCTTGCGGCCGTACTCCCCAGGCGGAGTGCTTAATGCGTTAACTTCAGCACTAAAGGGCGGAAACCCTCTAACACTTAGCACTCATCGTTTACGGCGTGGACTACCAGGGTATCTAATCCTGTTTGCTCCCCACGCTTTCGCGCCTCAGTGTCAGTTACAGACCAGAAAGTCGCCTTCGCCACTGGTGTTCCTCCATATCTCTACGCATTTCACCGCTACACATGGAATTCCACTTTCCTCTTCTGCACTCAAGTCTCCCAGTTTCCAATGACCCTCCACGGTTGAGCCGTGGGCTTTCACATCAGACTTAAGAAACCACCTGCGCGCGCTTTACGCCCAATAATTCCGGATAACGCTTGCCACCTACGTATTACCGCGGCTGCTGGCACGTAGTTAGCCGTGGCTTTCTGGTTAGGTACCGTCAAGGTGCCAGCTTATTCAACTAGCACTTGTTCTTCCCTAACAACAGAGTTTTACGACCCGAAAGCCTTCATCACTCACGCGGCGTTGCTCCGTCAGACTTTCGTCCATTGCGGAAGATTCCCTACTGCTGCCTCCCGTAGGAGTCTGGGCCGTGTCTCAGTCCCAGTGTGGCCGATCACCCTCTCAGGTCGGCTACGCATCGTTGCCTTGGTGAGCCGTTACCTCACCAACTAGCTAATGCGACGCGGGTCCATCCATAAGTGACAGCCGAAGCCGCCTTTGAATTTCGCACCATGCGGTGCAAAATGTTATCCGGTATTAGCCCCGGTTTCCCGGAGTTATCCCAGTCTTATGGGCAGGTTACCCACGTGTTACTCACCCGTCCGCCGCTAACTTCATAAGAGCAAGCTCTTAATCCATTCGCTCGACTTGCATGTATTAGGCACGCCGCCAGCGTTCATCCTGAGCCAGGATCAAACTCTCCAATAAAGTTAGTTTGTCTAGCATCTAAAATAAAAATTGACGTTTCACGTTGTTTGTTTCGTTCAGTTTTCAAAGAACTTGTTTGCCGCTCATTTGCGACTTCCTTATGTTAACACTTTCATGTTTCAATGTCAACTAAGTTTTTTATTTCGTTTGTCGCGTTTTGTGTTGTTGCTATCGGCGACTCGTATAATAATACACCTCTATATAGTAATCGTCAATAGCTTTTCAAATTTTTTTTTGATAGATTTATTTCTTCTTTATGTAGCATTGATCTCCCCCCTTCTTTCCACTTAGTTTCTCCCAGCTATAAATCTTTAGTAGATTATCATACATTTGCATTTCTCTATTTGATTCTATACTTACAACCTTATTTTAACAATTCATAGTATATAATGAGATAGCTATTGTATTTTTCATTATCGAAAACAAAATACAAAACTCTATTATAAGCAGGTGAAACTATGGAAGATATCCGTGTACTTATAGCAGACGACGAAAAAGAAATACGAGATTTATTAAAAAAATATCTAGAACGAGAATTATATACAGTTGATATCGCTATAAATGGTGAAGAAGCTCTTCACTTATTTAATCAAAATAAATATAACCTCATCATACTAGATCTTATGATGCCTAAAGTTGATGGTATCGAAGTATGTAGAAGACTTAGGAATAAAACAAATATCCCCATATTAATGCTCACTGCTAAAGATCAAGAAGTAGATAAAATTTTAGGCTTAAGCATAGGGGCAGACGATTATATTACAAAGCCTTTTAGTATTAATGAAGTGGTTGCTAGAATAAAAGCTCTTATGAGGCGTTTTTTAGTATTAGGGAGTAACGCTAGCGTACAAGAAAAAACACTCTTAACATTCAAAGGACTAACAATTGATGTAAACAAGTACATAGTTAACGTAGATGGCAAAGAAATATCTTTAACTGGAAAAGAACTTGAACTATTAAAGTTCTTCGCCTCAAATCCTGAACAAGTTTTTACAAAGACGCAACTCTTCCGCAATGTTTGGGATAGTAATTATATAGAAGATGATAATACCGTTATGGTGCACATTCGAAAGCTTAGAAAGAAAATCGAGGCTGACCCTTCAAACCCCAAATTCATCCAAACCATCTGGGGCATCGGTTATAAATTTGTAGGTGAGAAGCATGAAGAATGATAAAGTTCTGTATCTTCTTCTATTGCAACTTTTAGCAATCACGGTACTCCTATTTATAGATATAAGTAACAATCAATTAGAAACAGGAAGATTAGCTTTATTTATTGCACTCTTCATTATGACAATCAGTCTTTTCTTTATAAGACTTCATTTCATCGAAAATCGAAAATCCATGGTTACCGGATTAAAACGTGCTATCAAGGGAAATACACATGCAAGACTCTATACAAATAACGATCATTCATTGGATGAAGTAATCTTTTCTACAAATGAATTAATAACCGCGCTAGAAAAAGTACAAATTGAAGCTGTAAAATCTCATGAATCTAGAAAACAGCTCCTATCTAGTATTTCGCATGATATCCGGACACCCCTTACTTCTATTATTGGCTATGTTGATGCTTTAAAAGATGATATTGCTACTTCAGAAGAAGAGAAACGAGAATATCTTGAAATTATTTCAAAGAAATCAGGCAACTTAAAACAATTAGTTGATGAAATATTTAATATGGCCAAGCTAGATGCAGATGAATTTCCATTGAAGGAAGAGCCTCTCAATTTTGCTGAAATTGCTAGAGAATCTTTAATTGAATTTTTACCTGAACTAACAAAACATGATTTAGAGTTACAAGTTAGCATCCCAGAAACACCTTGTCCCGTTACAGCAGATTATCTTAGCCTTATACGAGTTATAGGTAACCTCATGAAAAATGCTATATATTACGGAAAATCCGGAAAGATAATAGGAATAAAACTCTTAGAGACCACTAATGAATATCAGCTGCTTATTTGGGATAAAGGACCTGGAATTTCAAAACATGATTTAAATAATGTATTTGAGAGAATGTACCGAAGTGAACAATCAAGGAACCATTCTCATGGCGGGAGTGGTCTAGGACTCGCTATCGCTAAAGCTCTCGTAGAAAAAAACGGCGGGAAAATATGGGTAGAAAGTATTCCGTGGGAAAGAACCACATTTGGATTTTCTATCCCAAAACAAACCATTTTTAAGAAACAGTTAAGAAATGATTAAGTAGCAGTTAAATCCTCCTTTATATCATGTAATTAAGAGCTTATGGAAAGCAGGTGTTTCAAAATGAATGCAATTATAAAGACAACAAATCTCACTAAGATTTATGGCAAACAAAAATCAGTAGATACTCTAAATATAACTGTAAACCAAGGAGAGATTTACGGATTTATCGGGCGAAATGGTGCTGGTAAAACGACTACAATTCGAATGCTACTAGGATTAATAAGACCTACAAGCGGAAAAATCGAAATATTCGGGGAAGATTTTTTTCAACACCAAAAAGAAATTTTAAGGAGAATCGGTTCTATCGTTGAGGTTCCGGGGTTCTATGAAAACTTAACTGCAAAAGAGAACCTATTAATTAATGCAAAAATAATCGGTGTTCATAAAAAGAATGCGATTGAAGAGGCATTAGAAATTGTAGGGCTAGAGCATGAAACGAAAAAGCTAGTGGGAAAATATTCATTAGGAATGAAACAGCGACTAGGGATAGCGAGAACTCTACTCCATTATCCAGAATTATTAATATTAGATGAACCGACAAATGGCTTAGATCCAATTGGTATTAAAGAAATGCGAAAGCTTATTAAATCTTTGGCACAAGAAAGAAATATAACGATATTAATTTCTAGCCATATTTTAGCCGAAGTCGAACAACTAGTAGATCGTATGGGGATTATTCATGAAGGGAAGTTATTAGAAGAGACTTCTCTTGATGCACTTCGAAGAACAAACCGTAAATACTTAGAATTCCAAGTCAATAATGATAATAAAGCTGCGATGCTTTTAGAAAAACAATTTCATATTTTTGATTACGAAGTACATGATGAAGGGAATATTCGCGTTTATTCTCATTTCGGTCAACAAGGACAGATTAACAGAACGTTCGTTCGAAATGATATCGAAGTATTAAAAATTATGATGAGCGAAGATAGATTAGAAGATTACTTCACCAAATTAGTTGGAGGTGGAACAATTGGTTAATCTACTATACACAGAATTATTAAAATTAAAACGTTCTAACATGTTCTTAATTAGTATTATTGGAGCGGCGGTAGCACCGTTTATGATAGTTTTAGCTTTTTATATAGAAATGAAAACAAAACCATCCGCTTCCCCTGCAAATTTTGATGCCCTTTTTATTAATGTTAATATGTATACTATTTTATTTATGGGAGTTCTTCTATATGGAGTCGTTACCGCTTATCTCTTTAATCGTGAATACACAGAAAATACATTAAAAAACTTATTAACCATTCCTGTATCACGTTTTAATTTTATTATGAGTAAATTCATCCTTTTATTTATTTGGATCATGATACTGACTATAGTTGCATGGGGACTAACTTTACTATTAGGGCTATTAGGAGGTTTTCCTGGATTAAGCATCCTATTACTCTTTCAATTTTTGGTGAAATTTTTAATAGGCGGTGGATTCCTTTTTATTTTATCTTCCCCTATTGTACTGCTAACTCTTGTCATGAAGACTTATGTTCCGCCTATTATATTAACAATTGTTATAGCAATGGTAAATGTTCTAACTACAAGTTCAGAACACAAAGATTTGTTTCCTTGGACGGCTGCACTAGATATAGTAAACAATGAATTGCAACCAACATATCCTCCAGAATATTCTTATGTCATCATTGCCGCTACAGCTATTATCGGCTTTCTCGCAACAATATTCTATTTTAAAAAAATTGATATTCATTAATTTATAAAGATAATAACTTTCTCTTTATGTCTCTATATACAGCATTTTCATTTAAATACTAGGAGGGAAATTATGAGCGATACAATCATTGCCTTCATACTTGGCATTGTAGAAGGACTGGCCGAATTCTTGCCTATCTCTTCTACTGGGCATCTTATATTAGTCGGACACTTATTAGGCTTTGAGGGAGAAAAAGCAAAAACATTTGAGATCGTTATACAATTAGGAGCGATTTTAGCTATTGCTGTTTTATATCATAAACGACTTGTTTCCTTATGTAACATTAAGCCTCTCTTGCAGAAAGAGAAAAAATTTAATGCACTACATGTTTTCCTAGGTGTATTCCCAGCTGTAGTTGTTGGCTTACTATTACATGATGTAATCAAAACATACTTATTTCAGCCATATACTGTCGTTATTGGGCTTGTAGCAGGAGCATTTCTTATGATTTTTGCAGAAGTTAAAAAAACTGAGGCCACCGCTTATTCATTAGACGATTTAACATATCGTCAAGCATTAACAATTGGTTTATTTCAATGTTTAGCGGTATATCCTGGTTTTTCAAGAGCTGGATCCACAATGTCTGGAGGATTGTTAGCAAAAGTGAATTATAACGCTGCATCAGAATTTTCTTTTCTTATTGCTCTTCCCGTCATGGTTGGCGCAACGGGTCTAGACTTATTAAAAAGTTGGGAGTATTTAAGTATAGATGATCTTCCCATGTTTGCAGTAGGATTTATTACTTCTTTTGTAGTAGCAATGTTAGCAGTAGTAACTTTTTTAAAGTTACTAGCAAAAATCGGTTTAAAGCCATTTGCCTATTACCGCATTTTGTTAGCTATTGTATTTACTATATTCGTATTGCTCTAACTATAGAAAGATCACCTATAAAAAGACAGCAACTAACCGATATTCCTATGGAAGAATCGGTTAGTTGCAATTATACCACCCTAACAGACGTACCTTCTTCATTTTGACGAAAAGATACGTTAAACAAACTCTCCATAAAAAGCGTTGGTTTTATTACTCGAAATAAATTATCTAATCTTGAAAACTTAGGTAGTCGTTTAAAATGGCTTGACTTCTTTATTCCGAATATTCTTTAATATTATTATAGAGGTTTATAGGAAAGATAGATGAACAGAACCTTATGGCAGGGAATTATGTATTTAACTATACAATAGAGAAATAGGTGAATGATACAAATGAACCAATTAGCGCAAAAATATTGGAATAAATATTGGGGGGAAAGCGAAAAACCGAAATCTGTCAGTGCATGGCAGTTCGGGGCATCTCCTGACTATCTTGCTCAATTAGTAATTGATAGCGTAAAAACAGCAACATGCTCTGGTCATATCTTCTATGAACTAGACAATGAGCCACTTCCAGCAATAAATGATTATAGTATTATCTTGAATAGCCATGATGAACCTGTAGCCATTATTAAAACAATAGAAGTAACTGTAACACCAATGAATGAAGTGCCCGAAGAATTTGCCATTGCAGAAGGCGAAGGTGATCGAACTTATGACTACTGGAGAAAAGCACATATAAAATTTTTCACAGAAGAGTTACACAAAATTGGACGTGAATTTTCTGAAGACATGTTACTCGTTTGTGAGCGTTTTAAACTCATTGATATCAAAAGATAAACATAGCTACTATTCACACTCAAGCCCATCATCTATGATTCGAGAGATACATATAGATGATGGGCTTATGTTATTATCTCTAACTTGGAGAAAAGAAGTCTTATGAAGGACTGCAAAAAAATATAAACAATACTTACATATACAAAACATTTTTGCAGAGCATCTCACAAACTTGTCATTCTGTAGAGGAAGCTACACAAACTATCAATGCTTCTCCAAAACAATTCGTCAAAAATATTTGTATGATTCTGAGCAAGCACTTCTAGAGTAGGTAAAACATTACATATTGAGAGGCCACAGTTAGCCCCCAAGCAAGAAGTGTTAGAACATACAGGATATCCAGTTGGTGGAGTACCTTCATTCAGAATTAAAATCTATTTTTACTGGAGGCGTTTCTCCGTACTCTTTAGTAAAAATAAAAGTTGAGGATATGTTAAAAGTGAATAGAGGAAAATTATTTGCATACGGAAATAGGTATTATGTTATTAACCACAAAAAAACCTAAGTCGAAATGACTTAGGTTTTTGCTTGGCGACGTCCTACTCTCACAGGGACAAGGTCCCAACTACCATCGGCGCTAGAGAGCTTAACTTCCGTGTTCGGTATGGGAACGGGTGTGACCTCTCTGCCATCATCACCAAACTATTGAAGGTATATTCCTTCAAAACTAGATAACATTTGCTTCATATTATATGGTTAAGTCCTCGATCTATTAGTATTCGTCAGCTCCACATGTCACCATGCTTCCACCTCGAACCTATCAACCTGATCATCTTTCAGGGATCTTACTAGCTTACGCTATGGGAAATCTCATCTTGAGGGGGGCTTCATGCTTAGATGCTTTCAGCACTTATCCCTTCCGCACATAGCTACCCAGCTATGCCCTTGGCAGAACAACTGGTACACCAGCGGTGCGTCCATCCCGGTCCTCTCGTACTAAGGACAGCTCCTCTCAAATTTCCTACGCCCACGACGGATAGGGACCGAACTGTCTCACGACGTTCTGAACCCAGCTCGCGTACCGCTTTAATGGGCGAACAGCCCAACCCTTGGGACCGACTACAGCCCCAGGATGCGATGAGCCGACATCGAGGTGCCAAACCTCCCCGTCGATGTGGACTCTTGGGGGAGATAAGCCTGTTATCCCCGGGGTAGCTTTTATCCGTTGAGCGATGGCCCTTCCATGCGGAACCACCGGATCACTAAGCCCGACTTTCGTCCCTGCTCGACTTGTAGGTCTCGCAGTCAAGCTCCCTTATGCCTTTGCACTCTACGAATGATTTCCAACCATTCTGAGGGAACCTTTGGGCGCCTCCGTTACACTTTAGGAGGCGACCGCCCCAGTCAAACTGCCCACCTGACACTGTCTCCCGGGTCGATAAGACCCGTAGGTTAGAATTTCAATACAGTCAGGGCGGTATCCCACCAGCGCCTCCACCGAAGCTAGCGCTCCGGCTTCAAAGGCTCCCGCCTATCCTGTACAAACTGTACCAAAATTCAATATCAGGCTACAGTAAAGCTCCACGGGGTCTTTCCGTCCTGTCGCGGGTAACCTGCATCTTCACAGGTACTATAATTTCACCGAGTCTCTGGTTGAGACAGTGCCCAAATCGTTACACCTTTCGTGCGGGTCGGAACTTACCCGACAAGGAATTTCGCTACCTTAGGACCGTTATAGTTACGGCCGCCGTTTACTGGGGCTTCAGTTCAGAGCTTCGCTTACGCTAACCCCTCTCCTTAACCTTCCAGCACCGGGCAGGTGTCAGCCCCTATACTTCGCCTTACGGCTTCGCAGAGACCTGTGTTTTTGCTAAACAGTCGCTTGGGCCTATTCACTGCGGCTTTCCGTTAAGAAAGCACCCCTTCTCCCGAAGTTACGGGGTCATTTTGCCGAGTTCCTTAACCAGAGTTCTCTCGCACACCTTAGGATTCTCTCCTCGCCTACCTGTGTCGGTTTGCGGTACAGGCACCTTTTATCTCGCTAGAAGCTTTTCTTGGCAGCGGGGAATCAAAGACTTCGCTCCATAAGGAGCTTCCCCATCACAGCTCAGCCTTCACGATAAGCGGATTTGCCTACTTATCAGCCTAACTGCTTGGACGTGCACAACCAATCGCACGCTTCTTCTATCCTTCTGCGTCCCTCCATTGCTCAAACGATAAAGAGGTGGTACAGGAATATCAACCTGTTGTCCATCGCCTACGCCTGTCGGCCTCGGCTTAGGTCCTGACTAACCCTGAGCGGACGAGCCTTCCTCAGGAAACCTTAGGCATTCGGTGGACGGGATTCTCACCCGTCTTTCGCTACTCATACCGGCATTCTCACTTCTAAGCGCTCCACCAGTCCTTACGGTCTGACTTCACTGCCCTTAGAACGCTCCCCTACCACTGATACCATAGGTATCAATTCGCAGCTTCGGTGGTGTATTTAGCCCCGGTACATTTTCGGCGCAGAGTCACTCGACTAGTGAGCTATTACGCACTCTTTAAATGGTGGCTGCTTCTAAGCCAACATCCTAGTTGTCTAAGCAACTCCACATCCTTTTCCACTTAATACACACTTTGGGACCTTAGCTGGCGATCTGGGCTGTTTCCCTCTTGACTACGGATCTTATCACTCGCAGTCTGACTCCTAAGGATAAGTCATTGGCATTCGGAGTTTGACTGAATTCGGTAATCCGATGAGGACCCCTAGTTCAATCAGTGCTCTACCTCCAAGACTCTTACACTTAAGGCTAGCCCTAAAGCTATTTCGGGGAGAACCAGCTATCTCCAGGTTCGATTGGAATTTCTCCGCTACCCACACCTCATCCCCGCACTTTTCAACGTGCGTGGGTTCGGGCCTCCATTCAGTGTTACCTGAACTTCACCCTGGACATGGGTAGATCACCTGGTTTCGGGTCTACGACCACGTACTAAACGCCCTATTCAGACTCGCTTTCGCTACGGCTCCGCCTCTTCAGCTTAACCTCGCACGGGATCGTAACTCGCCGGTTCATTCTACAAAAGGCACGCCATCACCCATTAACGGGCTCTGACTATTTGTAGGCACACGGTTTCAGGATCTCTTTCACTCCCCTTCCGGGGTGCTTTTCACCTTTCCCTCACGGTACTGGTTCACTATCGATCACTAGGTAGTATTTAGCCTTGGGAGATGGTCCTCCCAGATTCCGACGGAATTTCACGTGTTCCGCCGTACTCAGGATACATTCAAGAGAGAACGAAGTTTCGACTACGGGGTTGTTACCCTCTGTGACGAGCCTTTCCAGGCTGCTTCGTCTACCTCGTTCCTTTGTAACTCCGTATAGAATGTCCTACAACCCCAAGAGGCAAGCCTCTTGGTTTGGGCTAGATTCCGTTTCGCTCGCCGCTACTCAGGAAATCGCATTTGCTTTCTCTTCCTCCAGGTACTTAGATGTTTCAGTTCCCTGGGTCTGTCTTCCTTACCCTATGTATTCAGGTAAGGATACCATACCATTACGTATGGTGGGTTTCCCCATTCGGAAATCTTCGGATCAAAGCTTACTTACAGCTCCCCGAAGCATATCGGCGTTAGTCCCGTCCTTCATCGACTCCTAGTGTCAAGGCATCCACCGTGCGCCCTTTCTAACTTAACCAAACTAAAATTAAAAAAATATGAGCTACACTGTTATCTAGTTTTCAAAGAACATACATTTATTTCTGAGAGATAGTTCTCTCAAAACTGAACAAAACGAAACACGGAAACTTATATTGATGAACAGCGTTCATCAATTCTCCATAGAAAGGAGGTGATCCAGCCGCACCTTCCGATACGGCTACCTTGTTACGACTTCACCCCAATCATCTGTCCCACCTTAGGCGGCTGGCTCCAAAAAGGTTACCCCACCGACTTCGGGTGTTACAAACTCTCGTGGTGTGACGGGCGGTGTGTACAAGGCCCGGGAACGTATTCACCGCGGCATGCTGATCCGCGATTACTAGCGATTCCAGCTTCATGTAGGCGAGTTGCAGCCTACAATCCGAACTGAGAACGGTTTTATGAGATTAGCTCCACCTCGCGGTCTTGCAGCTCTTTGTACCGTCCATTGTAGCACGTGTGTAGCCCAGGTCATAAGGGGCATGATGATTTGACGTCATCCCCACCTTCCTCCGGTTTGTCACCGGCAGTCACCTTAGAGTGCCCAACTTAATGATGGCAACTAAGATCAAGGGTTGCGCTCGTTGCGGGACTTAACCCAACATCTCACGACACGAGCTGACGACAACCATGCACCACCTGTCACTCTGCCCCCGAAGGGGAAGCCCTATCTCTAGGGTTGTCAGAGGATGTCAAGACCTGGTAAGGTTCTTCGCGTTGCTTCGAATTAAACCACATGCTCCACCGCTTGTGCGGGCCCCCGTCAATTCCTTTGAGTTTCAGCCTTGCGGCCGTACTCCCCAGGCGGAGTGCTTAATGCGTTAACTTCAGCACTAAAGGGCGGAAACCCTCTAACACTTAGCACTCATCGTTTACGGCGTGGACTACCAGGGTATCTAATCCTGTTTGCTCCCCACGCTTTCGCGCCTCAGTGTCAGTTACAGACCAGAAAGTCGCCTTCGCCACTGGTGTTCCTCCATATCTCTACGCATTTCACCGCTACACATGGAATTCCACTTTCCTCTTCTGCACTCAAGTCTCCCAGTTTCCAATGACCCTCCACGGTTGAGCCGTGGGCTTTCACATCAGACTTAAGAAACCACCTGCGCGCGCTTTACGCCCAATAATTCCGGATAACGCTTGCCACCTACGTATTACCGCGGCTGCTGGCACGTAGTTAGCCGTGGCTTTCTGGTTAGGTACCGTCAAGGTGCCAGCTTATTCAACTAGCACTTGTTCTTCCCTAACAACAGAGTTTTACGACCCGAAAGCCTTCATCACTCACGCGGCGTTGCTCCGTCAGACTTTCGTCCATTGCGGAAGATTCCCTACTGCTGCCTCCCGTAGGAGTCTGGGCCGTGTCTCAGTCCCAGTGTGGCCGATCACCCTCTCAGGTCGGCTACGCATCGTTGCCTTGGTGAGCCGTTACCTCACCAACTAGCTAATGCGACGCGGGTCCATCCATAAGTGACAGCCGAAGCCGCCTTTGAATTTCGCACCATGCGGTGCAAAATGTTATCCGGTATTAGCCCCGGTTTCCCGGAGTTATCCCAGTCTTATGGGCAGGTTACCCACGTGTTACTCACCCGTCCGCCGCTAACTTCATAAGAGCAAGCTCTTAATCCATTCGCTCGACTTGCATGTATTAGGCACGCCGCCAGCGTTCATCCTGAGCCAGGATCAAACTCTCCAATAAAGTTAGTTTGTCTAGCATCTAAAATAAAAATTGACGTTTCACGTTGTTTGTTTCGTTCAGTTTTCAAAGAACTTGTTTGCCGCTCATTTGCGACTTCCTTATATTAACACTTTCATGTTTCAATGTCAACTAAGTTTTTTATTTCGTTTGTCGCGTTTTGTGTTGTTGCTATCGGCGACTCGTATAATATTACACCTGTATATCGAAATAGTCAATGACTTTTATATAAAAAATTGTTTTTTATCTCTTTTATAGATAAACACTCACAGATTATTAATCTTTTATTCATACACCCTTTCCATTCCTATAGACTCAGTACCCCCAAAAGAGAAAAAAGTAAAACTATTTATCCCTACTAGATATTATAAATGCGTACTCAAGGAGCCTTCATTCTATTTCAGAGTCAAAAGAATGGCAATACTTCATTAGCAATTTGTTTTTTATCAAATAATTTCACTTCAAACATCCTTGGATTATCATCCCTTTGTTCATTATTATAAATACAGTATATAAATGTATAATTCAGTATTGTATTACACGGGTTCCCTAATCTTCCTGTATGCTCCTCTAAACCAATTAAAAAGAGGGCATGCCATTCGATGCATCCCCCCTTTCATATTCTGGCATTAATATGTTTTTTTACTTCCTATCTTCTTTGGTTTGTCAATCAACGGATTTCATTAGAGTACTTAATTTACCTTTATCCGCCCAGATAACCCCAAATAAAACTAGACATCCTCCTATTAATATCTTCCATGTTAAAGATTCTTTTAATAAAATAACCGAAGCAATAATACTTATAAGTGGTAAAGCATTTAAATACAACCCACTTACTGATGCCGAAACTCTTTCTAGCGCCTTATTCCAAAACCAATAAGCTAAGATTGTTGCACAAACAACAAGGTATGTAAAACTAAGCCCTGTCTTCCATGTTTCTATTTGAGGTAGACCATAATAAAAAGTTTCGATAACTGCAAAGGGAAATAGAATGATTGCCCCTATGATTAATGTTAACGTTGTAAATACTTCGTTTGATAGATTCTTTTCTTGTTTTGGTCTTTTTAATAATATTGTATAGAAAGCAAATAAAAAAGTACTTAATAAAATAAGTATGTCCCCAACTAGAGAATCGCTTTGATTATCATTACCAGATGGAATGGTAATACATATTACTCCTATAAAACCTAATATAATTCCAATCCAATAGTTTAACTGAATCTTTTCTTTTAAAAACAGTGCCGAGAAAATAATTGTAACTAAAGGCAAAGCAGCATCAATGATGCTAACATGTAATCCACTTGTTAAAGAAATCCCATACGAGGTAAACATAAAATATCCCGCCACACCAGTAAAAGATAATACGCTTATCCTTTTCCACGGAACATCCCTATTAACAATACTTTTTCGTAGCTGCTGAAAAGAAAACAATAGACATATCCCGCCAGCAAAGCAAAGACGAAGAAATAATAGGGTGAATGGCTGAATTGACTCTAACGCCCATTTTGTCGGAGCAATTGCTATCCCCCATAGTATAATCGCAATTAATAGCATACTTATTCCTTTAATGCTTTTCTCCCCCTTTTCATATATGTCTCTTCATACCATATGTAGACATAAAAGTCCCATTGGAATTTTTTCTTCGATCACTCGCTTATTATGTAAAAACACAAAAAAGACGAGTCATTCTGACTCGTCTAAGGTTGCTTGGCGACGTCCTACTCTCACAGGGACAAGGTCCCAACTACCATCGGCGCTAGAGAGCTTAACTTCCGTGTTCGGTATGGGAACGGGTGTGACCTCTCTGCCATCATCACCAAACTATTGAAGGCATATTCCTTCAAAACTAGATAACATTTGCTTCATATTATATGGTTAAGTCCTCGATCTATTAGTATTCGTCAGCTCCACATGTCACCATGCTTCCACCTCGAACCTATCAACCTGATCATCTTTCAGGGATCTTACTAGCTTACGCTATGGGAAATCTCATCTTGAGGGGGGCTTCATGCTTAGATGCTTTCAGCACTTATCCCTTCCGCACATAGCTACCCAGCTATGCCCTTGGCAGAACAACTGGTACACCAGCGGTGCGTCCATCCCGGTCCTCTCGTACTAAGGACAGCTCCTCTCAAATTTCCTACGCCCACGACGGATAGGGACCGAACTGTCTCACGACGTTCTGAACCCAGCTCGCGTACCGCTTTAATGGGCGAACAGCCCAACCCTTGGGACCGACTACAGCCCCAGGATGCGATGAGCCGACATCGAGGTGCCAAACCTCCCCGTCGATGTGGACTCTTGGGGGAGATAAGCCTGTTATCCCCGGGGTAGCTTTTATCCGTTGAGCGATGGCCCTTCCATGCGGAACCACCGGATCACTAAGCCCGACTTTCGTCCCTGCTCGACTTGTAGGTCTCGCAGTCAAGCTCCCTTATGCCTTTGCACTCTACGAATGATTTCCAACCATTCTGAGGGAACCTTTGGGCGCCTCCGTTACACTTTAGGAGGCGACCGCCCCAGTCAAACTGCCCACCTGACACTGTCTCCCGGGTCGATAAGACCCGTAGGTTAGAATTTCAATACAGTCAGGGCGGTATCCCACCAGCGCCTCCACCGAAGCTAGCGCTCCGGCTTCAAAGGCTCCCGCCTATCCTGTACAAACTGTACCAAAATTCAATATCAGGCTACAGTAAAGCTCCACGGGGTCTTTCCGTCCTGTCGCGGGTAACCTGCATCTTCACAGGTACTATAATTTCACCGAGTCTCTGGTTGAGACAGTGCCCAAATCGTTACACCTTTCGTGCGGGTCGGAACTTACCCGACAAGGAATTTCGCTACCTTAGGACCGTTATAGTTACGGCCGCCGTTTACTGGGGCTTCAGTTCAGAGCTTCGCTTACGCTAACCCCTCTCCTTAACCTTCCAGCACCGGGCAGGTGTCAGCCCCTATACTTCGCCTTACGGCTTCGCAGAGACCTGTGTTTTTGCTAAACAGTCGCTTGGGCCTATTCACTGCGGCTTTCCGTTAAGAAAGCACCCCTTCTCCCGAAGTTACGGGGTCATTTTGCCGAGTTCCTTAACCAGAGTTCTCTCGCACACCTTAGGATTCTCTCCTCGCCTACCTGTGTCGGTTTGCGGTACAGGCACCTTTTATCTCGCTAGAAGCTTTTCTTGGCAGCGGGGAATCAAAGACTTCGCTCCATAAGGAGCTTCCCCATCACAGCTCAGCCTTCACGATAAGCGGATTTGCCTACTTATCAGCCTAACTGCTTGGACGTGCACAACCAATCGCACGCTTCTTCTATCCTTCTGCGTCCCTCCATTGCTCAAACGATAAAGAGGTGGTACAGGAATATCAACCTGTTGTCCATCGCCTACGCCTGTCGGCCTCGGCTTAGGTCCTGACTAACCCTGAGCGGACGAGCCTTCCTCAGGAAACCTTAGGCATTCGGTGGACGGGATTCTCACCCGTCTTTCGCTACTCATACCGGCATTCTCACTTCTAAGCGCTCCACCAGTCCTTACGGTCTGACTTCACTGCCCTTAGAACGCTCCCCTACCACTGATACCATAGGTATCAATTCGCAGCTTCGGTGGTGTATTTAGCCCCGGTACATTTTCGGCGCAGAGTCACTCGACTAGTGAGCTATTACGCACTCTTTAAATGGTGGCTGCTTCTAAGCCAACATCCTAGTTGTCTAAGCAACTCCACATCCTTTTCCACTTAATACACACTTTGGGACCTTAGCTGGCGATCTGGGCTGTTTCCCTCTTGACTACGGATCTTATCACTCGCAGTCTGACTCCTAAGGATAAGTCATTGGCATTCGGAGTTTGACTGAATTCGGTAATCCGATGAGGACCCCTAGTTCAATCAGTGCTCTACCTCCAAGACTCTTACACTTAAGGCTAGCCCTAAAGCTATTTCGGGGAGAACCAGCTATCTCCAGGTTCGATTGGAATTTCTCCGCTACCCACACCTCATCCCCGCACTTTTCAACGTGCGTGGGTTCGGGCCTCCATTCAGTGTTACCTGAACTTCACCCTGGACATGGGTAGATCACCTGGTTTCGGGTCTACGACCACGTACTAAACGCCCTATTCAGACTCGCTTTCGCTACGGCTCCGCCTCTTCAGCTTAACCTCGCACGGGATCGTAACTCGCCGGTTCATTCTACAAAAGGCACGCCATCACCCATTAACGGGCTCTGACTATTTGTAGGCACACGGTTTCAGGATCTCTTTCACTCCCCTTCCGGGGTGCTTTTCACCTTTCCCTCACGGTACTGGTTCACTATCGATCACTAGGTAGTATTTAGCCTTGGGAGATGGTCCTCCCAGATTCCGACGGAATTTCACGTGTTCCGCCGTACTCAGGATACATTCAAGAGAGAACGAAGTTTCGACTACGGGGTTGTTACCCTCTGTGACGAGCCTTTCCAGGCTGCTTCGTCTACCTCGTTCCTTTGTAACTCCGTATAGAATGTCCTACAACCCCAAGAGGCAAGCCTCTTGGTTTGGGCTAGATTCCGTTTCGCTCGCCGCTACTCAGGAAATCGCATTTGCTTTCTCTTCCTCCAGGTACTTAGATGTTTCAGTTCCCTGGGTCTGTCTTCCTTACCCTATGTATTCAGGTAAGGATACCATACCATTACGTATGGTGGGTTTCCCCATTCGGAAATCTTCGGATCAAAGCTTACTTACAGCTCCCCGAAGCATATCGGCGTTAGTCCCGTCCTTCATCGACTCCTAGTGTCAAGGCATCCACCGTGCGCCCTTTCTAACTTAACCAAACTAAAATTAAAAAAATATGAGCTACACTGTTATCTAGTTTTCAAAGAACATACATTTATTTCTGAGAGATAGTTCTCTCAAAACTGAACAAAACGAAACACGGAAACTTATATTGATGAACAGCGTTCATCAATTCTCCATAGAAAGGAGGTGATCCAGCCGCACCTTCCGATACGGCTACCTTGTTACGACTTCACCCCAATCATCTGTCCCACCTTAGGCGGCTGGCTCCAAAAAGGTTACCCCACCGACTTCGGGTGTTACAAACTCTCGTGGTGTGACGGGCGGTGTGTACAAGGCCCGGGAACGTATTCACCGCGGCATGCTGATCCGCGATTACTAGCGATTCCAGCTTCATGTAGGCGAGTTGCAGCCTACAATCCGAACTGAGAACGGTTTTATGAGATTAGCTCCACCTCGCGGTCTTGCAGCTCTTTGTACCGTCCATTGTAGCACGTGTGTAGCCCAGGTCATAAGGGGCATGATGATTTGACGTCATCCCCACCTTCCTCCGGTTTGTCACCGGCAGTCACCTTAGAGTGCCCAACTTAATGATGGCAACTAAGATCAAGGGTTGCGCTCGTTGCGGGACTTAACCCAACATCTCACGACACGAGCTGACGACAACCATGCACCACCTGTCACTCTGCCCCCGAAGGGGAAGCCCTATCTCTAGGGTTGTCAGAGGATGTCAAGACCTGGTAAGGTTCTTCGCGTTGCTTCGAATTAAACCACATGCTCCACCGCTTGTGCGGGCCCCCGTCAATTCCTTTGAGTTTCAGCCTTGCGGCCGTACTCCCCAGGCGGAGTGCTTAATGCGTTAACTTCAGCACTAAAGGGCGGAAACCCTCTAACACTTAGCACTCATCGTTTACGGCGTGGACTACCAGGGTATCTAATCCTGTTTGCTCCCCACGCTTTCGCGCCTCAGTGTCAGTTACAGACCAGAAAGTCGCCTTCGCCACTGGTGTTCCTCCATATCTCTACGCATTTCACCGCTACACATGGAATTCCACTTTCCTCTTCTGCACTCAAGTCTCCCAGTTTCCAATGACCCTCCACGGTTGAGCCGTGGGCTTTCACATCAGACTTAAGAAACCACCTGCGCGCGCTTTACGCCCAATAATTCCGGATAACGCTTGCCACCTACGTATTACCGCGGCTGCTGGCACGTAGTTAGCCGTGGCTTTCTGGTTAGGTACCGTCAAGGTGCCAGCTTATTCAACTAGCACTTGTTCTTCCCTAACAACAGAGTTTTACGACCCGAAAGCCTTCATCACTCACGCGGCGTTGCTCCGTCAGACTTTCGTCCATTGCGGAAGATTCCCTACTGCTGCCTCCCGTAGGAGTCTGGGCCGTGTCTCAGTCCCAGTGTGGCCGATCACCCTCTCAGGTCGGCTACGCATCGTTGCCTTGGTGAGCCGTTACCTCACCAACTAGCTAATGCGACGCGGGTCCATCCATAAGTGACAGCCGAAGCCGCCTTTGAATTTCGCACCATGCGGTGCAAAATGTTATCCGGTATTAGCCCCGGTTTCCCGGAGTTATCCCAGTCTTATGGGCAGGTTACCCACGTGTTACTCACCCGTCCGCCGCTAACTTCATAAGAGCAAGCTCTTAATCCATTCGCTCGACTTGCATGTATTAGGCACGCCGCCAGCGTTCATCCTGAGCCAGGATCAAACTCTCCAATAAAGTTAGTTTGTCTAGCATCTAAAATAAAAATTGACGTTTCACGTTGTTTGTTTCGTTCAGTTTTCAAAGAACTTGTTTGCCGCTCATTTGCGACTTCCTTATGTTAACACTTTCATGTTTCAATGTCAACTAAGTTTTTTATTTCGTTTGTCGCATTCTGCGTTGTTGCATCGGCGACTTCTAATATATTACACACTTATCATTATAAAAGCAATACCTTTTTAAAATACAATTCAAATTCCCCATTAAATATAGAAGATAAGGCTTTAATCCGTTAGATTTCTTTATCCTCACTTAAATTTAACCATCACTTATCCACGCATAACATTTAGATAGGAAGGCTCCCTATTCAAGCTACAATCAATGTATCCCCATACAGTATTCCAATATTTCTCCGAATCTATTTTTTCAGCTTCTCCATGACCTGCACCTGGCACAATCAATTTCTCTTTTTCCACCTTTGTAGCATTATACACTTCATCCAACATTTCAAAAGGAACAAATGTATCTGCATCTCCATGGATAAACAACATCGGAGTTTTACTTTTTGCAACTTGCTTGACGGCCGATCCCTCATTCAAGTCATAACCAGCACGGAGTTTTGTAATTGTATTCGCCGCATTCATAACAGGGAATTTTGGTAAATGAAATAGATCTTTTAATTGATACGTGAATTCATCTATAACAGACGAATAACCACAATCTTCAATAATAACCTTAACATTGGCAGGTAACTCTTCTCCGGAAGTCATCATAACAGTTGCGCCTCCCATAGAAATACCGAACAGAGCTATTTCCGCCTGCGGATCTTTCTTTAATACATACTGAATCCACTGCGTAACATCCTTACGATCATGCCATCCCATACCAATATAATCACCTTGACTATTGCCATGACCACGAAGATCAGGTGCTACTACACTATAACCCTTTTCATAAAAATGGCGAATGTATTTTGTCATTTCCGAGGCCCTTCCATTATATCCGTGAACCACGATTGACCATTTATGACTAGATTCCCGATTACGATATTCATAGCCAGTTAGTTTCAAATTATCAAAAGAACGTATAGGCGTCGTACTTGGTTGATGTTTTGATAAGAATTCTGTATTTTTCATTTCATCAGTGGCTACTACGTTACCCGATACAGTTACGGTTTTCTTTAAATGAGGGTTTCCCTCTAAAAATTCTTTTTCTTATTTCGCATTTAGCGCATAGTTATAAAAGTAGTTCCCAACTAGCATATACGCAATAACTAGGAGGAGTAAAACTACTATTGTAACAATACTTATTTTCTTCATTCTTTGAATCCTTTCTCTACGATGTATATTTTAAAAATACCTTATATTACATTATATCAAATTCGAATATAATGCCCTCATACTTCATCAAGATTTTTACTAATCTAGAATAGTAAGTCTCCTTAAAATTTACAATCGAGAAAAAGAAGCGAATAACAAAGAAAAAACTATTCATAGTAATGCGCAAGTAACAAACTTTCCTTAACAAAATAGTCACTATGAATATTTTGTTAAGGAAAACAATATTATGTTTTAATCGCCCTATTATATAACTAGTTCGACTTCTTTCTTTTCTAATGAATCCATATGCCTATTCGTTATAGTTTCCTAATATTGAATCTATTATAGATACAACATTAGGAAACTTTGAAATCCAAATACTACAGATTATTTTTAATGAATTTGAATTATAACGGAAAACATTTGAACCTTATACCCTAGAAGAGTCTATTTATTGTACTCTACCAGACGATCTATTAGATATCTATAAAAATCTTAAAGAAGACATCTTATTATATGAGAAGAACGAATTCAACAAAGCTACTTAGCATTGGAAATTTCTTTTAGAGGCTCAATAAGGTTCACATACTGTGCAATATGCACATTACATTTCGAAAAATTTTATTAAAGATCTTCAATAAGCTAAAAACACAAAAAAGACGAGTCATTCTGACTCGTCTAAGGTTGCTTGGCGACGTCCTACTCTCACAGGGACAAGGTCCCAACTACCATCGGCGCTAGAGAGCTTAACTTCCGTGTTCGGTATGGGAACGGGTGTGACCTCTCTGCCATCATCACCAAACTATTGAAGGCATATTCCTTCAAAACTAGATAACATTTGCTTCATATTATATGGTTAAGTCCTCGATCTATTAGTATTCGTCAGCTCCACATGTCACCATGCTTCCACCTCGAACCTATCAACCTGATCATCTTTCAGGGATCTTACTAGCTTACGCTATGGGAAATCTCATCTTGAGGGGGGCTTCATGCTTAGATGCTTTCAGCACTTATCCCTTCCGCACATAGCTACCCAGCTATGCCCTTGGCAGAACAACTGGTACACCAGCGGTGCGTCCATCCCGGTCCTCTCGTACTAAGGACAGCTCCTCTCAAATTTCCTACGCCCACGACGGATAGGGACCGAACTGTCTCACGACGTTCTGAACCCAGCTCGCGTACCGCTTTAATGGGCGAACAGCCCAACCCTTGGGACCGACTACAGCCCCAGGATGCGATGAGCCGACATCGAGGTGCCAAACCTCCCCGTCGATGTGGACTCTTGGGGGAGATAAGCCTGTTATCCCCGGGGTAGCTTTTATCCGTTGAGCGATGGCCCTTCCATGCGGAACCACCGGATCACTAAGCCCGACTTTCGTCCCTGCTCGACTTGTAGGTCTCGCAGTCAAGCTCCCTTATGCCTTTGCACTCTACGAATGATTTCCAACCATTCTGAGGGAACCTTTGGGCGCCTCCGTTACACTTTAGGAGGCGACCGCCCCAGTCAAACTGCCCACCTGACACTGTCTCCCGGGTCGATAAGACCCGTAGGTTAGAATTTCAATACAGTCAGGGCGGTATCCCACCAGCGCCTCCACCGAAGCTAGCGCTCCGGCTTCAAAGGCTCCCGCCTATCCTGTACAAACTGTACCAAAATTCAATATCAGGCTACAGTAAAGCTCCACGGGGTCTTTCCGTCCTGTCGCGGGTAACCTGCATCTTCACAGGTACTATAATTTCACCGAGTCTCTGGTTGAGACAGTGCCCAAATCGTTACACCTTTCGTGCGGGTCGGAACTTACCCGACAAGGAATTTCGCTACCTTAGGACCGTTATAGTTACGGCCGCCGTTTACTGGGGCTTCAGTTCAGAGCTTCGCTTACGCTAACCCCTCTCCTTAACCTTCCAGCACCGGGCAGGTGTCAGCCCCTATACTTCGCCTTACGGCTTCGCAGAGACCTGTGTTTTTGCTAAACAGTCGCTTGGGCCTATTCACTGCGGCTTTCCGTTAAGAAAGCACCCCTTCTCCCGAAGTTACGGGGTCATTTTGCCGAGTTCCTTAACCAGAGTTCTCTCGCACACCTTAGGATTCTCTCCTCGCCTACCTGTGTCGGTTTGCGGTACAGGCACCTTTTATCTCGCTAGAAGCTTTTCTTGGCAGCGGGGAATCAAAGACTTCGCTCCATAAGGAGCTTCCCCATCACAGCTCAGCCTTCACGATAAGCGGATTTGCCTACTTATCAGCCTAACTGCTTGGACGTGCACAACCAATCGCACGCTTCTTCTATCCTTCTGCGTCCCTCCATTGCTCAAACGATAAAGAGGTGGTACAGGAATATCAACCTGTTGTCCATCGCCTACGCCTGTCGGCCTCGGCTTAGGTCCTGACTAACCCTGAGCGGACGAGCCTTCCTCAGGAAACCTTAGGCATTCGGTGGACGGGATTCTCACCCGTCTTTCGCTACTCATACCGGCATTCTCACTTCTAAGCGCTCCACCAGTCCTTACGGTCTGACTTCACTGCCCTTAGAACGCTCCCCTACCACTGATACCATAGGTATCAATTCGCAGCTTCGGTGGTGTATTTAGCCCCGGTACATTTTCGGCGCAGAGTCACTCGACTAGTGAGCTATTACGCACTCTTTAAATGGTGGCTGCTTCTAAGCCAACATCCTAGTTGTCTAAGCAACTCCACATCCTTTTCCACTTAATACACACTTTGGGACCTTAGCTGGCGATCTGGGCTGTTTCCCTCTTGACTACGGATCTTATCACTCGCAGTCTGACTCCTAAGGATAAGTCATTGGCATTCGGAGTTTGACTGAATTCGGTAATCCGATGAGGACCCCTAGTTCAATCAGTGCTCTACCTCCAAGACTCTTACACTTAAGGCTAGCCCTAAAGCTATTTCGGGGAGAACCAGCTATCTCCAGGTTCGATTGGAATTTCTCCGCTACCCACACCTCATCCCCGCACTTTTCAACGTGCGTGGGTTCGGGCCTCCATTCAGTGTTACCTGAACTTCACCCTGGACATGGGTAGATCACCTGGTTTCGGGTCTACGACCACGTACTAAACGCCCTATTCAGACTCGCTTTCGCTACGGCTCCGCCTCTTCAGCTTAACCTCGCACGGGATCGTAACTCGCCGGTTCATTCTACAAAAGGCACGCCATCACCCATTAACGGGCTCTGACTATTTGTAGGCACACGGTTTCAGGATCTCTTTCACTCCCCTTCCGGGGTGCTTTTCACCTTTCCCTCACGGTACTGGTTCACTATCGATCACTAGGTAGTATTTAGCCTTGGGAGATGGTCCTCCCAGATTCCGACGGAATTTCACGTGTTCCGCCGTACTCAGGATACATTCAAGAGAGAACGAAGTTTCGACTACGGGGTTGTTACCCTCTGTGACGAGCCTTTCCAGGCTGCTTCGTCTACCTCGTTCCTTTGTAACTCCGTATAGAATGTCCTACAACCCCAAGAGGCAAGCCTCTTGGTTTGGGCTAGATTCCGTTTCGCTCGCCGCTACTCAGGAAATCGCATTTGCTTTCTCTTCCTCCAGGTACTTAGATGTTTCAGTTCCCTGGGTCTGTCTTCCTTACCCTATGTATTCAGGTAAGGATACCATACCATTACGTATGGTGGGTTTCCCCATTCGGAAATCTTCGGATCAAAGCTTACTTACAGCTCCCCGAAGCATATCGGCGTTAGTCCCGTCCTTCATCGACTCCTAGTGTCAAGGCATCCACCGTGCGCCCTTTCTAACTTAACCAAACTAAAATTAAAAAAATATGAGCTACACTGTTATCTAGTTTTCAAAGAACATACATTTATTTCTGAGAGATAGTTCTCTCAAAACTGAACAAAACGAAACACGGAAACTTATATTGATGAACAGCGTTCATCAATTCTCCATAGAAAGGAGGTGATCCAGCCGCACCTTCCGATACGGCTACCTTGTTACGACTTCACCCCAATCATCTGTCCCACCTTAGGCGGCTGGCTCCAAAAAGGTTACCCCACCGACTTCGGGTGTTACAAACTCTCGTGGTGTGACGGGCGGTGTGTACAAGGCCCGGGAACGTATTCACCGCGGCATGCTGATCCGCGATTACTAGCGATTCCAGCTTCATGTAGGCGAGTTGCAGCCTACAATCCGAACTGAGAACGGTTTTATGAGATTAGCTCCACCTCGCGGTCTTGCAGCTCTTTGTACCGTCCATTGTAGCACGTGTGTAGCCCAGGTCATAAGGGGCATGATGATTTGACGTCATCCCCACCTTCCTCCGGTTTGTCACCGGCAGTCACCTTAGAGTGCCCAACTTAATGATGGCAACTAAGATCAAGGGTTGCGCTCGTTGCGGGACTTAACCCAACATCTCACGACACGAGCTGACGACAACCATGCACCACCTGTCACTCTGCCCCCGAAGGGGAAGCCCTATCTCTAGGGTTGTCAGAGGATGTCAAGACCTGGTAAGGTTCTTCGCGTTGCTTCGAATTAAACCACATGCTCCACCGCTTGTGCGGGCCCCCGTCAATTCCTTTGAGTTTCAGCCTTGCGGCCGTACTCCCCAGGCGGAGTGCTTAATGCGTTAACTTCAGCACTAAAGGGCGGAAACCCTCTAACACTTAGCACTCATCGTTTACGGCGTGGACTACCAGGGTATCTAATCCTGTTTGCTCCCCACGCTTTCGCGCCTCAGTGTCAGTTACAGACCAGAAAGTCGCCTTCGCCACTGGTGTTCCTCCATATCTCTACGCATTTCACCGCTACACATGGAATTCCACTTTCCTCTTCTGCACTCAAGTCTCCCAGTTTCCAATGACCCTCCACGGTTGAGCCGTGGGCTTTCACATCAGACTTAAGAAACCACCTGCGCGCGCTTTACGCCCAATAATTCCGGATAACGCTTGCCACCTACGTATTACCGCGGCTGCTGGCACGTAGTTAGCCGTGGCTTTCTGGTTAGGTACCGTCAAGGTGCCAGCTTATTCAACTAGCACTTGTTCTTCCCTAACAACAGAGTTTTACGACCCGAAAGCCTTCATCACTCACGCGGCGTTGCTCCGTCAGACTTTCGTCCATTGCGGAAGATTCCCTACTGCTGCCTCCCGTAGGAGTCTGGGCCGTGTCTCAGTCCCAGTGTGGCCGATCACCCTCTCAGGTCGGCTACGCATCGTTGCCTTGGTGAGCCGTTACCTCACCAACTAGCTAATGCGACGCGGGTCCATCCATAAGTGACAGCCGAAGCCGCCTTTGAATTTCGCACCATGCGGTGCAAAATGTTATCCGGTATTAGCCCCGGTTTCCCGGAGTTATCCCAGTCTTATGGGCAGGTTACCCACGTGTTACTCACCCGTCCGCCGCTAACTTCATAAGAGCAAGCTCTTAATCCATTCGCTCGACTTGCATGTATTAGGCACGCCGCCAGCGTTCATCCTGAGCCAGGATCAAACTCTCCAATAAAGTTAGTTTGTCTAGCATCTAAAATAAAAATTGACGTTTCACGTTGTTTGTTTCGTTCAGTTTTCAAAGAACTTGTTTGCCGCTCATTCGCGACTCCCTTATGCTAACACTTTCATGTTTCAATGCCAACTAAGTTTTTTTATTTCATTTGTCGCGTTTTGTGTTGTTGCTATCGGCGACTCATATAATATTACACTTCATTTATATAAACGTCAATATGTTTTTCTAAAAAATATAAAGAAGGCTTATTCCTTATAAACAAGCCTTCCTCTTCCATAACTCTCTCTTTATTTACTTTTCTTCTATAATTGGTAGTGAAACGATAAACTGAATAATTCCATCCTCATATTCTGCTCGAATTTCTCCCCCTTGTAATTCAACAATACTTTTAGCAATTGCTAATCCGAGTCCCGATCCTTCCGTTACTCTACTTCTAGATTGATCTTTCTTATAGAAGCGTTCAAACAAGTTCCCTAACTCTTCCTTTGTAAACTCTTCACTATGGTTCGCAACCGTAATTTGTATATTCCGGCGTTGTCTTTGAAGGGAAACCTTAATCTCTCCATCATCTTTACTATATTTAATAGCATTCATTAATAGATTCTCAAATACACGGACCATCTTCTCTGAATCAATCGCAGCATACACACGTTCTTTAGGAAACTGCTTCACGAGTATAAGTCCTTCTTCTTCAGCCTGTGGTACTAGCTCTTCTATTAATTGCTCCAGAAGTTCGGTTATACACACTTCTTGCTTTTCTAATACCATCTTTTCATTTGTTAACTTTGTATACTCAAATAAATCTTCTATTAAATTCTTTAACTGCTCAGATTTCGAGAAAGCAATTCTCACATATTCATTGTGCTGTTCTTTACTTTCATATTTTGAATCCTGTAATAAACGCAAATAACCCATAATAGATGTAAGTGGCGTTCGCAAGTCATGAGATACATTTGTAATCAATTCATTCTTTTGCTTCTCTATTCTTCTTTCTTTTTCTATGTTGGAAAATAATTCTTTTGCCATCTGATTCATATTCACAGCTAGCAAACTTAATTCATCTTGCCCCTTCTGCGGAATTCTATATTGCAGGTTACCTTTTGCGATTTCTTTTACACCTTCCGCCATCGCCTCAACTTGCCTCATCTTTCTTTTAGTTATATAAAAGAAAGAAAATAAAAAAATAACAAAGCCAATCAAAAATGGAAACGGCCCATCATTCTGTACTACTCTAATATTCCCTTGCGGTATACCGCTTGCGATCATATACATATTTTTCTCTTGAATTGTTAAAGGATAAAAAGTCGTAAATTCTTTACGCTCTCTTTCGATTTCATTATCTATTACATTTTTTTGATATTCATATTGAGAGCGATTTATTTTGAAACTCATTATATTACGAATAGTACTATGAAGATTAACTTGTTCTTCCTGAGCATCTTTTGTCTTATATATAACTTTTCCATTCTCATCTACAATTAACACTTTTAATTCACCTTGATACTCCGGACGTTCAAAAACTTCTTGGACGTTAACATCAGCACCTTCTCTTGTAATAACCTCGGCAAGTCTTTCAGCAGTTGCATCAATTCCTCGCATACCAGATGAATAATCAATTACAGAGTATGTATTTATTCCTTGAAAAAACGGAGATGATGTCCACACTCCTATTACACCCAACAAAATACAGAAAGCAAACGTAGTTATCAGTTGTACACGTAAACTCTTTTGTACTCCCCTTATTACTTTATATATTATTTTTTTAAAAGTTCGATTCATCCAACCAATTGACCTAAATATGTTTTTAATTATCTTTCTCAATCTTATATCCCACTCCCCATACTGTTTTTATATATATTGGCTTTCTCGGATTCTCTTCAGTCTTCTCACGTATTTTTCGAATATGCACCATGACGGTATTATCAGATTGGAAAGATCGTTCATTCCAAACCTTTTCATAAATTTGTTCTGCACTAAAGACCATCTCTGGATTACGAGCTAGTAACTCCAAAATCGAAAATTCCCTCGGAGTTAGTTTCACTTCTTCATTTTCTACAACAACTTTGTGGGTTGAAACGTTTATTTTCATATTCCCGATTTCAATTTCATTCTCATTTTGGACAATAAATCCATTCATTTTTATATATCGACGAAGCTGCGATTTTATTCTCGCTATCAATTCTAACGGATTGAAAGGTTTCGTTACATAATCGTCCGCTCCTGTTGTTAGCCCTAAAATTTTATCCATATCTTGCGTTTTCGCAGACAACATAATAATTGGCATCTCTTTCGCTTCTCTTATTTTCATACACATATGAATACCATCAATTTTCGGCATCATAATATCCAATACAACTAAATGCACTTCATTTTTCTCTAATATATATAAACCCTCTGCTCCATCCTCTGCCTGTAGCACCTTATATCCTTCATTCTTTAAATAAATCGTAATTAAATCCCGAATTTCTTTTTCATCATCTACAACCAGTATTGTTTCGTGTCCCACAATATCTCCCCCATAGCTTTTTCATTCCCTAACTTCTATTATAAGAAAACTTCTGAAGAAAAACGGAACGAAATCCTTAAGATTTTCTGAAGACGCAAAAAAGGTCTAGACTCCCCTTAGTCTAGACCTTTCAAAAACCCCTTTATTTACGAACGTAGATAAAATATAGTACGAATAAAACTCCCATTACATACATAATTGGATGAATTTCTTTACGACGACCACTTACAACCATTGTAATTGGATAGAAGATAAATCCAATTGCTATTCCTGTTGCAATACTATACGTAAGTGGCATAGAAATAATCGTAAAGAATGCTGGTACTGCAATCTCGAATTTCTTCCAATCAATTTCTCCTAGAGACGAAACCATCAAAATCCCTACAATAATTAAAGCCGGTGCCGTTACAGACGCTGTCACAACACTTAATAATGGCGAAAAGAAAAGTGCTAACAAGAAAAATCCGGCTGTTACAACTGCTGTAAATCCTGAACGCCCTCCTGCTGCTACCCCTGCAGACGATTCAATGTAAGACGTTGTCGTAGATGTCCCAAGAATCGCACCAATTACAGTTGCAATTGCATCTGCAAATAATGCTTTTCCCGCACGTGGTAATTTATTGTTCTTCATTAACCCAGCTTGATTCGCAACTGCTACAAGTGTACCCGCTGTATCAAAGAAATCAATGAAGAAGAACGTTATAATAACAATTCCCATTTGAACAGTGAAGATATCTCCGAAGTGCTGGAACGCCACGCCGAACGTAGGTTCTAAACTAGGAATTGCACCAACGACAGCTTTTGGTGTATCAATTAATCCTGTTGCTACTCCAAGGATCGCTGTAAGAATCATTCCGTAGAAAACAGCACCGTTTATTTTTTTAATCATTAGAATGATTGTAATCACTACACCGAAAATCGCAAGTAATGTTGTGCCCTTTGTTAAATCCCCCAATCCAACAAGAACCGCATCATTCTTCACAATAATTCCTGCATTTTGAAAACCAAGAAAGGCGATAAACAAACCAATTCCTGCTGCTACTGCAAACTTCAACTCTAATGGAATGGCATTAATAATTTTTTCGCGAATACCAGAAGCAGTAAGAATAATAAAGATAATACCTGACATTAAAGTTCCGGCAATCGCTGTTTGCCACGGAATCCCCATCGTTAACACCGCTGTATAAGCAAAGAATGCATTGATTCCCATTCCTGGCGCTAAGGCAATTGGATATTTTGCGAAAATCCCCATAATCAGTGACCCAATTGCAGCCGCTAATGCAGTGGCAACAAAGACCGCTCCCGGATCCATTCCGGTTCCTGCTGGTAACCCTTTAATGTTTCCCAGTGACAGTGTAGCAGGATTGACAAATAGTACATAAGCCATAGATAAAAATGTCGTTAACCCTGCAATGAACTCTGTTTTATAATTTGTACCGAGCTCATCGAACTGAAAATAACGTTTCATTCTACGTTTCCCCCGTTATATGATTACTCGTCGTAACCCTCCCTAGCCCTCTTTTATCTATAAAAATAAAAAAGGCTTCCATTGCATATACATGGAAGCGTTCTGTAAATAAAGGCAGATTTCCCCTTACCTTTATAAAAACGCCTCGTAGTCAAGCCATTTACGGTAGCTAGGTAGAAACTTTCGGGCCATATCCCCGATATTATACGACGGCTGTAATATTCATTTTTTCGTATCAATTACATACTCATATTAACTCACATATAGGTGTATGTCAATTTAAAAACGAACATTTTTATACAATTTTTATTTTTCGTTCGTATAAACAACAAAAAAGACCCATCTATGCATAAAATCATAGATGGGTCTTCTTTTAAACGAATAAACCTATTCTATTCCCACTCAATTGTTGCTGGTGGCTTACTCGTTACATCATACACGATACGGTTAACGTGTTTTACTTCGTTTACGATACGTACAGAGATTTTCTCTAATACATCCCAAGGGATACGTGCCCAATCTGCTGTCATACCATCGATTGATGTTACTGCACGGATACCTACTGTGTAATCGTAAGTACGCTCGTCACCCATAACACCTACGCTACGCATGCCAGGAAGTGCAGTGAAGTATTGCCAAATTTCACGATCTAAGCCAGCTTTTTGGATTTCCTCACGTAAAATCGCATCGGATTCACGAACGATTTCTAATTTTTCTTCTGTGATTTCGCCTAATACACGGATACCAAGTCCTGGACCCGGGAACGGTTGACGCCATACGATTTCATCAGGAATTCCTAGTTCTGATCCTAATACACGTACTTCATCCTTAAATAGAGTGTTTAAAGGCTCAATTAATTTGAACTGCATATCTTCTGGAAGTCCACCAACGTTATGGTGAGATTTAATTGTTTGTGCAGTTGCTGTACCACTTTCAACAATATCTGTGTACAGTGTACCTTGTGCTAAGAAGTCCATTCCTTCTAATCTAGAAGCTTCATCATCAAATACGTAAATAAATTCATTACCAATGATTTTGCGTTTTTGTTCTGGATCTTCTACACCTTTTAACTTGTTCATGAAGCGTTCTTTTGCATCCACTTTAATAACGTTCATGTGGAAGCCTTCGCTAAATGTTTTCATAACACCTTCCGCTTCACCTTTACGAAGTAAACCATGGTCAACGAAAATACATGTTAATTGGTCACCGATTGCTTTATGGATTAATACTGCTACAACAGAAGAGTCTACACCGCCACTAAGTGCGCATAGTACTTTTTTATCGCCAACAGTTTCACGGATTTTTTCTAATTCTACTTCAATAAAGTTCTCCATGTTCCAACCTTCAGAACAGCCACATACGCCGAATACGAAGTTTTTGATTAAATCATTACCGTGCTCAGAATGACGTACTTCTGGATGGAATTGTACACCGTATAAGTTTTTTGCTTCATTGCTCATACCAGCAATTGGACAAGACTCACTTGTTGCATCTACTACGAATCCTTCTGGTAAACCAGTTACTAAGTCACCATGACTCATCCATACAACTTGCTCTTCTGGAAGGTTCGCATATAATTTTGATCCGTTCTCTACTTTAAGAACTGCTTTTCCGTACTCACGATGGTTTGCACGTTCTACTTTTCCACCAAAGTGTTTTGTCATAAGCTGCATACCGTAACAAATACCAAAAATCGGTAATCCTAATTCAAAGATTTTTTCATCACAGTGGAATGCATTTTCACCATATACACTATTCGGTCCACCAGAGAAAATAATCCCTTTTGGATTCATTGCTTTAATTTCTTCTGCAGTAATTGTATGTGGATGAAGTTCACTGTATACACCGAACTCACGAATTCGACGTGCAATTAACTGATTGTACTGACTCCCAAAATCTAAAACGATAATTGTATCGTGCTGTTTCTTCAAAATAATCACCCCAACGTTAGTTCTGTATATAAATATTTTCACCAATTTGGCAAAAAGCATTACCAATATAATAAAAAAAGCCAGTCCTCCGCCCTCAGTCTCATAACAAAGAAAAGGCAGAGGTCTGGCTTTATAAAGATAGTATCCCGCTCTTTATAAATATAAGACACACTGCCTTCATAGTCAGGTTGTTTACGGTAACCCGGTAGAGACTCTCAAACCATATCATTGAGGATATATGAAGGATTGTTTTATATTATCTTCCTAGATTCTAACAATGAAGTATCAATACGGTCAAGAGAGAAAGCGACAAAATTCTACAGAAATTATTTTCTTTATCCCAAGAAACCTTTATTCCTATATTTTTTTGTCCCATAACAAAAAACATTCACCCCTATATAGAGATGAATGTTTCTTTGGCGAATGAAATTACATCATTCCGCCCATACCGCCCATGCCCATGCCGCCCATGTCAGGCATTGCTGGTGCATTTGGTTCTGGCTTGTCAGCAACTACAGCTTCAGTTGTTAAGAACATAGCTGCAACAGATGCCGCGTTTTGAAGTGCAGAACGAGTTACTTTTGCTGGGTCTACGATACCAGACTCAAGCATGTTTACCCATTCGCCAGTTGCTGCGTTGAAACCAACGCCTACTTTTTCGCCTTTTAAGCGTTCTACAACAACGGATCCTTCTAGACCAGCGTTGATTGCGATTTGACGAACTGGCTCTTCTAATGCACGAAGTACAATGTTGATACCTGTTGCTTCGTCACCTTCAGCTGAAATAGAAGCTACTTTAGTGTATACGTTCATAAGTGAAGTACCACCACCTGCAACAATACCTTCTTCTACTGCTGCACGAGTTGAGTTAAGTGCATCTTCAATGCGAAGTTTGCGCTCTTTTAACTCAGTTTCAGTTGCTGCACCTACTTTAATTACTGCTACGCCTCCTGCAAGTTTAGCAAGACGCTCTTGTAATTTTTCACGATCGAATTCAGAAGTTGTTTCTTCTAATTGTGCACGGATTTGACCGATGCGAGCTTCGATTTGTTCTGTGTTACCTACACCTTCAACTACAGTTGTGTTTTCTTTCGTTACAACAACTTTGCCAGCGCGTCCTAAAGATGCAACTGTAGCTGATTTTAAGTCGCGTCCTAATTCTTCAGTGATCACTTCACCGCCAGTTAAGATCGCGATATCTTCTAGCATTGCTTTACGACGGTCACCAAATCCAGGAGCTTTAACAGCTACTACATTGAATGTACCACGAAGTTTGTTCACTACTAATGTAGCTAATGCTTCACCTTCTACATCTTCTGCAATGATAAGAAGTGGTTTACCTTGTTGTACCACTTGCTCTAACACTGGTAAGATTTCTTGAATGTTAGAAATCTTTTTGTCAGTGATTAAGATATATGGGTTATCAAGTACTGCTTCCATTTTGTCAGAATCAGTAATCATGTAAGGAGATGCATATCCACGATCAAATTGCATACCTTCTACTACATCTAATTCTGTTGTGAATCCTTTAGATTCTTCTAAAGTAATAACGCCGTCGTTACCAACGCGCTCCATTGCTTCTGCAATTAATTGACCTACTTCTTCGTCAGCTGATGAAATAGCAGCTACTTGTGCGATAGAAGATTTACCTTCGATTGGTTTAGAAATTGTTTTTAATTCTTCAATTGCTGTAACAACCGCTTTTTCGATACCTTTACGAAGACCCATTGGGTTCGCGCCAGCTGTTACGTTTTTTAAACCTTCACGAATCATAGCTTGTGCTAATACAGTTGCAGTTGTTGTTCCGTCACCAGCTACGTCATTTGTTTTGCTAGCAACTTCTGCTACTAATTTTGCACCCATGTTTTCGAAAGCATCTTCTAATTCGATTTCTTTCGCAATTGTTACACCATCATTTGTAATAAGTGGTGAACCGAATTTTTTCTCAAGTACAACGTTACGACCTTTTGGTCCAAGCGTTACTTTTACTGCGTTTGCAAGAGTGTCGACACCGCGAAGCATCGAACGACGTGCTTCTTCACTAAATTTAATATCTTTTGCCATAATAATTGACCCCCTTGGATTTTTAAAATGTATATAATTAACCGATAATTGCTAAAATGTCACTTTCACGTAAAATCAAGTAGTCTGTACCTTCATATTTCACTTCAGTACCTGCATATTTTGAGAAGATGATAAGATCACCTGCTGCTACCTCTAAAGCAACACGCTCACCATTTTCAAGCACTCGACCAGTACCTACTGCAATAACTTTACCCTCTTGTGGTTTTTCTTTTGCAGTGTCTGGTAATACAATACCACTTGCTGTTTTTTCTTCTGCTTGAACAAGCTCAATTACAACGCGATCACCTAATGGCTTTAGCATGAACAATAACCTCCTCATTTTTCTATGTAAATTTTCTTTATTAGCACTCAACGACCTCGAGTGCTAACACACTTATAATAATAAATAATCTAATTTTCTTTTGCAAGTAAAAAAATCATAATTTTTTCGCAAATTGCTATATAAACTTTTTTTATATAACTTCCTAAGAAAAATCATTCTGTTATCGCTGCAACCATTCTCGCGAAAGCCTTATATATATGAATCGGCGTTTTCACTTATCGTATGTTACAATATGGAAGATGCCATAAGTTGTTTTCTCTATAGGTACAGCTTTTTCCTGTCTCCTATTTCATTTTCAAAGAAAGATTTACAAAAAAATCATAATATGAATGGTTATTACGTATCCCCGGCTGGATGTTTACATGTTATCCCGCCTTATCTCATAAACTAGAGTTAGAAAGGATGGTTAACCAATTTGAAAAAACAATATTGGTGGATTATAGTTACATACATTCTTATGCAATTATCAGGTATTGTTGGATTACCGCTTCTTTTGAAAACCGGACTATATGATAATAGGGGGTTCACCAGAGAAGAAAAAATGCAGCTACTGACTGGTCACTGGGCAATTATTAGCTTTTTCATTGCATTATGTATTGTACTTTTACTACTTCGAACAGATATTCGCGAAAGTCGTTTCGATACAAAACGCGCCAGTATTCCTGCCACAATCGGTTGGATCTTTATCGGTTTCTTTTTAGCTTTCTTTTCTCAAACAATTGCAGGCACAATCGAAATGCGTTTATTGGGCATTAAACCTGGATCTGAGAACACAGCTCGCTTGATGGAAATAGCACGGACCACCCCATGGTTCCTTATTGTTATATCAATAATAGGGCCTATTTTAGAGGAAATTGTCTTTAGAAAAATTTTATTTGGTACATTATATAAGAAATTCAACTTCTTTATCGCTGCTATTATTAGCTCACTTGTATTTGCAGCAATTCACTTTGATTTTACACACTTATTGGTATACACTTCCATGGGGCTTGTATTCGCCTTTTTATATGTAAAAACAAAGCGAATTATCGTTCCTATTATGGCACATGTTGCGATGAATACATTAGTTGCAATAGCCCAAGTACTAGTAAGTAACGAACAAATACAAGAAATGATTAAAGAAGCAGAAAAAATGCAAGGATTTATCGGAGGATTTTAAATATGAGGAACTCACCATTGTTCATGGCAGCACTGTATTTCCTTCTTGGTTGTGTCTTTACACGTTTCGCAATTACGAACGTTACAGATACAATTTGGAACTTTGGGACACTGCTGTTTGCTGCTATGGCAACAATTGATTTTAATTTGGCACTTCGACTTATCTTAGTCAAATTTACAAAGAAAAAGCAACAATAAAACGCAGAGGGATTTCCTCTGCGTTTTATTGTGGATAATTTTTCAAAAAATAAACGAGTGTTTGTAATTCTACAGCTAAATCAATATGGTGAATTCTTATATTTTCTGAAACATTTAATCGTGCTGGTGTGAAATTTAAAATTCCGTGTATATTTGTTTCGGCCAATCGATCTGCTACAGCCTGTGCAACAGTAGCAGGTACTGTTAATATTGCCACTTGTATATCATTTGTTAAACGCTCTTCTAATTCATCTAAATGATATACAGGAATTCCTCCGATTTCTTTTCCAACTTTCTCTTCATTGACATCAAATGCCATTTCAATCTTTGTATTATTATTTTTGGTGAAATTGTAATGTAAGAAAGCGGTCCCTAAATTACCCACTCCAATAAGTGCTACACGTGTTATATCATCTTGATCAAGCGTTTCTCGGAAGAATGATAGTAAATAATTCACATTATATCCATATCCCTTTTTCCCTAACGCTCCAAAATATGAAAAATCTCTCCGAATTGTTGCTGAATCTACCTTTACAGCTTCACTCAATTCAGCCGATGAAACACGCTGCTTACCAGAAAGAGATAAGTTTTGGATAAATCGATAGTATAGAGGCAATCGTTTGGCAGTGGCCTGTGGAATCTTTTGCTGATCCATATAACCTCTCCTCTCTTCCTATCTTTGTTCACAGATTTAAAACAAATACAGAAGTTTAGCACTTATGACTTTCCTTGTATAATAGAGAGAAGACTTCTCTCTTATTTTAAACTATACACTATTTTTAGTATGATTGAGAAATATAAACATGGCAAAGTTAAGAAATTATTTGAGGTGAAAACATTGATTTTATTACAAGTGAATGGGCTTTCAAAATTATACGGTGCTGAAACAATTCTTGCAAACATTAAATTGGAAGTTCAAACAAAAGATCGCATTGCACTAGTTGGTCGAAATGGTGCTGGAAAATCTACATTATTAAAAATAATTGCCGGTGAATTATCTCACGATGGTGGAGAAATTATAAAACCAAAAGATGTTTCAATTGGATACTTGGCCCAAAATACTGGTTTAGAAACTTCTTTAACAATTTGGGATGAAATGCTTACTGTCTTTACTCATCTGCAGCAAATGGAAAAGAAGCTTCGAAGGTTAGAGCTAGACATGGGTAAGGAAGAGAACTTTTCAAATGCTGCTACGTACGAAAAATTACTCGCTGATTATGATCAATTACAGTTAGACTACAAAGATCAAGGTGGTTATCAATATGAAGCTGATATTCGCTCCATTTTAAGTGGACTTGGTTTTCCGGTTGAAACACACCAAACAACGATTTCTACGTTAAGTGGTGGACAGAAAACAAGACTTGCTCTTGGGAAACTACTGCTAACAAAACCAGACTTACTCATCTTGGACGAACCAACAAACCATTTAGATATCGATACATTAACATGGCTTGAACAATATTTACAAGGCTATCCTGGAGCTATTTTAATCGTTTCCCACGATCGCTACTTTTTAGACAAGCTTGTTACACAAGTATATGAAATTTCTAATAAAGAAAGCAGACGATATGTTGGTAACTACAGTAAATATTTAGATTTAAAAGCTGCACTACATGAGCAGGAAATGAAGCGTTATGAGAAACAACAAGAGGAAATTGCTAAACTAGAAGACTTTGTCCAAAAGAACATTGCCCGTGCATCTACAACAAAACGTGCACAAAGTCGTCGGAAGCAGTTAGACAGAATGGAATTACTAACTAGACCATTAGGTGATTCTAAATCAGCATCCTTCCACTTTGATATCGAAAAACAAAGCGGAAACGATGTATTACAAATAAAGGATGTTTCAATTGGATATGACAAAGAACCGATTATTGAACATGTAAATATGCGCTTAACCCGCGGTGATAGTGTCGCACTAGTTGGTCCAAATGGTATTGGGAAATCTACATTATTAAAATCAATTGTGAATAAATTAAAGACGTTAAGCGGTGAAGTTTCTTTCGGTTCAAATGTATCTATTGGATATTATGATCAAGAACAGGCAAACTTAACATCATCTAAGCGTGTTTTAAACGAACTATGGGATGATTATCCGCTAGAGTCAGAAAAAGAAATTCGCACGATACTCGGTAACTTTTTATTCACAGGGGACGATGTATTAAAGCCAGTATCTTCCTTAAGTGGTGGTCAAAAAGCACGATTAGCTCTAGCAAAATTGATGATGCAAAAATCTAATTTACTGATTCTCGATGAGCCAACAAACCATCTCGATTTAAATAGTAAAGAGATTTTAGAAAATGCCTTAATTGATTATCCTGGGACTCTTTTATTCGTTTCCCATGATCGCTATTTCATTAACCGTGTCACAACTACAGTTGTTGAGTTATCAACAGGTGGTGCACAAGAATATTTAGGTGACTATGACTACTATATTGAAAAGAAAAATGAAATGATTGAACGTGCGGAATTTGAACAACAAGAAGAGGAGGCACCAGTCAAAAAAACTATCGCTCAAGAAAAATTAAATTACCTTGAAGAAAAAGAACGTAAGAAGTCAGAACGCCAACGCATCCGAAAGATTGAAGAAATTGAACAAAACATTGCAAATTTAGAAGAAGAAATTGAACAATTAGAAGAGGAGCTTTGTCTGCCTGAAGTATATGCTGACTACGAACGAGCTAGTGAGATTACAACAGCAAAGCAAACAAAACAAGAAAAATTAGAGCAGTTTATGGCAGAATGGGAAGAGTTACATGTATAACCCTTATATATTTATATGATAAAAACAAGGTAGTTGAAAGCCATTCAACTACCTTGTTTATTTTTCAATACAAAAGATTATGGTCGAAGGTCTGACCTCAATAGTGTTATCCACAACCTTATGCACATATCCACCTTTATCATATAAACACAAAAATAACTTTTCCACATTATCCACAGATCACAAAAAAATTATACACATTTAATATTCACAATAAAACCCATATTATCAACAGATAATATGGGTTTTATCCACAAGTTGTGGTTAATTATGTGTATAACTATGCTTCAATATCTAATCCTGGATTTGCATTTAAAGCCAATGTTGCACGTTTTCCTTGCTCATATGCAATAGTTCCTGCTGCTGCAATCATTGCTGCATTATCTGTGCATAAAGATAACGGTGGAATAATGAGCTCGATTTCTTCTTTTTTTGCAAACTCTTCCTCTAAACGTGCACGAAGTCCTTTATTCGCTGCAACGCCACCAGCGAGAAGCACTTGTTTTACATCATACGCTTCTGCAGCACGTGCTGCTTTTGTTACTAGTACATCTATTACACTCGCTTGGAAGCTAGCTGCTAAATCTTCTGGTGCGATTTCTTCTCCACGTTGTTTTGCGTTATGCACAGTGTTGATAACTGCTGATTTCAGTCCACTAAAGCTAAAATCATACGAATCTGGTTCTAACCATGCACGTGGTAAATCAATCGTTGGTTGTCCTTCATGAGCAAGACGGTCAATATGAGGACCACCTGGATATGGCATAGATAATGTACGTGCAACTTTATCATATGCTTCTCCTGCCGCATCATCTCTCGTTTCGCCAATTACTTCAAACGAACCATGCTCTTTCATATAAACAAGCTCTGTATGCCCGCCAGACACAACAAGTGACAACAAAGGGAATTGTAGTTCTTTTACTAAGCGATTCGCGTAAATATGCCCAGCAATATGATGAACACCAACAAGAGGAATATTATGAGCAAAGGCAACTGCTTTAGCTGCATTTACACCAATTAAAAGTGCCCCTACTAAACCTGGCCCTTCCGTCACAGCAATTGCATCAATATCTTCAAATGTAATGTTCGCTTCCTTTAATGCTTCTTCTAATACAACTGTAATTTGTTCTACATGATGACGAGATGCAATTTCCGGCACAACTCCGCCAAAACGCTTATGGCTCTCAATCTGTGAAGCAACAATATTTGCCACTATTTCTGTTCCATTTTTAACAACCGCTACAGCCGTTTCATCACAGCTCGTTTCAATACCAAGTATAATCGTATTTTTTTCCATTATATATTCACCCACATTACAAGACCATCTTCATAATTGTCTGTATAGTATCGTTTACGAATCCCACCATTTTGGAATCCATACTTTCGGTATAACTGCTTCGCTACTTCATTTGACACTCGTACTTCAAGTGTCATCGTTTTTGCTCCCATTTCTTTTGCCTGATCCATTACTTCTTTCAGCAAAGCATCTCCAAGTTTTTGACCGCGATATTCTGGCAAAATGGCTATGTTCGTAATATGTGATTCATCAATAATAATCCACAATCCACAGTATCCAATTACCACACCATCTTTTTCAATTACGACATAATGTGCATATTCATTCATCGTCAATTCACGATAAAATGCATCAGCAGTCCAAGGAGTTGGGAATGACGCTTCTTCAATTACTATAATTTGAGCAATATCATCAGTCGTCATCTTTCTAAATGTAATATCCATTTTGATAACCCCTATTTTTTTTGACTTTCTAGCCATTTTGCTTCTGCTTCTGCTAAACGGAGGTAGCTCGGAACAAATGTATGCACACTTTGCTCCTCTTTTTGTAATCCTAAAAATGCTAACTCACTTGGTCTTGGGTTGTTCTTTGTAAAAGAAGCAAACACAGCTCGATCTCCTAAATATTCTACAATCGTTTCTTTATGTTGTTCTACATCATTGCCGATAAATAAAACAGGTTGCCCCTTATCTTTTAACATCTGTAACCAATCAATAATAAGAATAATTCGATCCTCTTCTACAGAAGATAACTGCTCTTCTTTATATGTATACAAGCCCGTATAAATTTGTCCGCGACGTCCATCAAACAATGGACAAATAACCCCTTGGAAATTCGCTCCATTCGCAGCCACTACTTCTAAGCTAGACACACCGACAATCGGTATTTGCAACGACCAAGCTAATGTTTTTGCAACAGTCACACCAATTCGAACTCCTGTATAAGATCCAGGACCAGCCGCTACGATGATTTTATCTAGCTCTTTCGGCTTTATATTACATTCCTTCAGAAGTTGTTCTACAGCCGGCATAAGGCGTACAGAATGATTTTTGGTTAAATTCGTAATGATTTCTCCGACAACAGTATTTCCATCAATAAGAGAAATCCCCATTACATAATTTGAAGTATCAATTGCTAGTACTTTCATCTTGTAATAGCTCCTCACATAATCTAATATAGCGTTCACCACCTGGCTCTAACACAATTTTTCTTGTATCATCACCTGTATGGAACAAGCTTATTTTTAATTTCTCATTTGGCAGAAAAGATTCAATTAAATGAGCCCATTCTACTACTGTTATACCTTCACCATAAAAATACTCATCAAACCCTAAATCTTCTTCACTTTCCGCTAAACGATACACATCCATATGATATAGCGGTAATCTCCCTTTGTACTCTTTAATAATATTGAATGTCGGACTATTTACAACTCGTTTCACACCAAGGCCTTTTGCAAGACCTTTCGTAAACGTTGTCTTGCCAGCACCAAGATCGCCTTCTAAAACAAGTACATCTTGTTCCCTAACAAGTTGTCCTAGCCTTTCTGATAAGTTCTGTGTCTCTTCAGAAGAAGTTGTCGTTATTTCATATTTATTCAAAGGTTTCACCTACCTTACTCACAATATTCTCTGCTCTTTATTATACAGATTTTTTCACTTTGTTTCATTTTGAACATATAAAAAAGACCTTAGGAGTTGTCCTAAGGGTAAGATTGACTGTCTTTATAAGTTTTCTTAAAAATAAATAAAAAAATACGAAACAAGTTGTTTCGTTCTTTTCTTTGTATAAATGGCGGTCCCGACCGGGGTCGAACCGGCGATCTCCTGCGTGACAGGCAGGCATGTTAACCACTACACCACGGGACCATTGGTTGCGGGGACAGGATTTGAACCTGCGACCTTCGGGTTATGAGCCCGACGAGCTACCGGACTGCTCCACCCCGCGACGATATAAAAGCCTGGCAACGTCCTACTCTCACAGGGACAAGGTCCCAACTACCATCGGCGCTAGAGAGCTTAACTTCCGTGTTCGGTATGGGAACGGGTGTGACCTCTCTGCCATCATTACCAGACTTATGAAGGTATATTCCTTCAAAACTAGATAACATTTGCTTCATATTATATGGTTAAGTCCTCGATCTATTAGTATTCGTCAGCTCCACATGTCACCATGCTTCCACCTCGAACCTATCAACCTGATCATCTTTCAGGGATCTTACTAGCTTACGCTATGGGAAATCTCATCTTGAGGGGGGCTTCATGCTTAGATGCTTTCAGCACTTATCCCTTCCGCACATAGCTACCCAGCTATGCCCTTGGCAGAACAACTGGTACACCAGCGGTGCGTCCATCCCGGTCCTCTCGTACTAAGGACAGCTCCTCTCAAATTTCCTACGCCCACGACGGATAGGGACCGAACTGTCTCACGACGTTCTGAACCCAGCTCGCGTACCGCTTTAATGGGCGAACAGCCCAACCCTTGGGACCGACTACAGCCCCAGGATGCGATGAGCCGACATCGAGGTGCCAAACCTCCCCGTCGATGTGGACTCTTGGGGGAGATAAGCCTGTTATCCCCGGGGTAGCTTTTATCCGTTGAGCGATGGCCCTTCCATGCGGAACCACCGGATCACTAAGCCCGACTTTCGTCCCTGCTCGACTTGTAGGTCTCGCAGTCAAGCTCCCTTATGCCTTTGCACTCTACGAATGATTTCCAACCATTCTGAGGGAACCTTTGGGCGCCTCCGTTACACTTTAGGAGGCGACCGCCCCAGTCAAACTGCCCACCTGACACTGTCTCCCGGGTCGATAAGACCCGTAGGTTAGAATTTCAATACAGTCAGGGCGGTATCCCACCAGCGCCTCCACCGAAGCTAGCGCTCCGGCTTCAAAGGCTCCCGCCTATCCTGTACAAACTGTACCAAAATTCAATATCAGGCTACAGTAAAGCTCCACGGGGTCTTTCCGTCCTGTCGCGGGTAACCTGCATCTTCACAGGTACTATAATTTCACCGAGTCTCTGGTTGAGACAGTGCCCAAATCGTTACACCTTTCGTGCGGGTCGGAACTTACCCGACAAGGAATTTCGCTACCTTAGGACCGTTATAGTTACGGCCGCCGTTTACTGGGGCTTCAGTTCAGAGCTTCGCTTACGCTAACCCCTCTCCTTAACCTTCCAGCACCGGGCAGGTGTCAGCCCCTATACTTCGCCTTACGGCTTCGCAGAGACCTGTGTTTTTGCTAAACAGTCGCTTGGGCCTATTCACTGCGGCTTTCCGTTAAGAAAGCACCCCTTCTCCCGAAGTTACGGGGTCATTTTGCCGAGTTCCTTAACCAGAGTTCTCTCGCACACCTTAGGATTCTCTCCTCGCCTACCTGTGTCGGTTTGCGGTACAGGCACCTTTTATCTCGCTAGAAGCTTTTCTTGGCAGCGGGGAATCAAAGACTTCGCTCCATAAGGAGCTTCCCCATCACAGCTCAGCCTTCACGATAAGCGGATTTGCCTACTTATCAGCCTAACTGCTTGGACGTGCACAACCAATCGCACGCTTCTTCTATCCTTCTGCGTCCCTCCATTGCTCAAACGATAAAGAGGTGGTACAGGAATATCAACCTGTTGTCCATCGCCTACGCCTGTCGGCCTCGGCTTAGGTCCTGACTAACCCTGAGCGGACGAGCCTTCCTCAGGAAACCTTAGGCATTCGGTGGACGGGATTCTCACCCGTCTTTCGCTACTCATACCGGCATTCTCACTTCTAAGCGCTCCACCAGTCCTTACGGTCTGACTTCACTGCCCTTAGAACGCTCCCCTACCACTGATACCATAGGTATCAATTCGCAGCTTCGGTGGTGTATTTAGCCCCGGTACATTTTCGGCGCAGAGTCACTCGACTAGTGAGCTATTACGCACTCTTTAAATGGTGGCTGCTTCTAAGCCAACATCCTAGTTGTCTAAGCAACTCCACATCCTTTTCCACTTAATACACACTTTGGGACCTTAGCTGGCGATCTGGGCTGTTTCCCTCTTGACTACGGATCTTATCACTCGCAGTCTGACTCCTAAGGATAAGTCATTGGCATTCGGAGTTTGACTGAATTCGGTAATCCGATGAGGACCCCTAGTTCAATCAGTGCTCTACCTCCAAGACTCTTACACTTAAGGCTAGCCCTAAAGCTATTTCGGGGAGAACCAGCTATCTCCAGGTTCGATTGGAATTTCTCCGCTACCCACACCTCATCCCCGCACTTTTCAACGTGCGTGGGTTCGGGCCTCCATTCAGTGTTACCTGAACTTCACCCTGGACATGGGTAGATCACCTGGTTTCGGGTCTACGACCACGTACTAAACGCCCTATTCAGACTCGCTTTCGCTACGGCTCCGCCTCTTCAGCTTAACCTCGCACGGGATCGTAACTCGCCGGTTCATTCTACAAAAGGCACGCCATCACCCATTAACGGGCTCTGACTATTTGTAGGCACACGGTTTCAGGATCTCTTTCACTCCCCTTCCGGGGTGCTTTTCACCTTTCCCTCACGGTACTGGTTCACTATCGATCACTAGGTAGTATTTAGCCTTGGGAGATGGTCCTCCCAGATTCCGACGGAATTTCACGTGTTCCGCCGTACTCAGGATACATTCAAGAGAGAACGAAGTTTCGACTACGGGGTTGTTACCCTCTGTGACGAGCCTTTCCAGGCTGCTTCGTCTACCTCGTTCCTTTGTAACTCCGTATAGAATGTCCTACAACCCCAAGAGGCAAGCCTCTTGGTTTGGGCTAGATTCCGTTTCGCTCGCCGCTACTCAGGAAATCGCATTTGCTTTCTCTTCCTCCAGGTACTTAGATGTTTCAGTTCCCTGGGTCTGTCTTCCTTACCCTATGTATTCAGGTAAGGATACCATACCATTACGTATGGTGGGTTTCCCCATTCGGAAATCTTCGGATCAAAGCTTACTTACAGCTCCCCGAAGCATATCGGCGTTAGTCCCGTCCTTCATCGACTCCTAGTGTCAAGGCATCCACCGTGCGCCCTTTCTAACTTAACCAAACTAAAATTAAAAAAATATGAGCTACACTGTTATCTAGTTTTCAAAGAACATACATTTATTTCTGAGAGATAGTTCTCTCAAAACTGAACAAAACGAAACACGGAAACTTATATTGATGAACAGCGTTCATCAATTCTCCATAGAAAGGAGGTGATCCAGCCGCACCTTCCGATACGGCTACCTTGTTACGACTTCACCCCAATCATCTGTCCCACCTTAGGCGGCTGGCTCCAAAAAGGTTACCCCACCGACTTCGGGTGTTACAAACTCTCGTGGTGTGACGGGCGGTGTGTACAAGGCCCGGGAACGTATTCACCGCGGCATGCTGATCCGCGATTACTAGCGATTCCAGCTTCATGTAGGCGAGTTGCAGCCTACAATCCGAACTGAGAACGGTTTTATGAGATTAGCTCCACCTCGCGGTCTTGCAGCTCTTTGTACCGTCCATTGTAGCACGTGTGTAGCCCAGGTCATAAGGGGCATGATGATTTGACGTCATCCCCACCTTCCTCCGGTTTGTCACCGGCAGTCACCTTAGAGTGCCCAACTTAATGATGGCAACTAAGATCAAGGGTTGCGCTCGTTGCGGGACTTAACCCAACATCTCACGACACGAGCTGACGACAACCATGCACCACCTGTCACTCTGCCCCCGAAGGGGAAGCCCTATCTCTAGGGTTGTCAGAGGATGTCAAGACCTGGTAAGGTTCTTCGCGTTGCTTCGAATTAAACCACATGCTCCACCGCTTGTGCGGGCCCCCGTCAATTCCTTTGAGTTTCAGCCTTGCGGCCGTACTCCCCAGGCGGAGTGCTTAATGCGTTAACTTCAGCACTAAAGGGCGGAAACCCTCTAACACTTAGCACTCATCGTTTACGGCGTGGACTACCAGGGTATCTAATCCTGTTTGCTCCCCACGCTTTCGCGCCTCAGTGTCAGTTACAGACCAGAAAGTCGCCTTCGCCACTGGTGTTCCTCCATATCTCTACGCATTTCACCGCTACACATGGAATTCCACTTTCCTCTTCTGCACTCAAGTCTCCCAGTTTCCAATGACCCTCCACGGTTGAGCCGTGGGCTTTCACATCAGACTTAAGAAACCACCTGCGCGCGCTTTACGCCCAATAATTCCGGATAACGCTTGCCACCTACGTATTACCGCGGCTGCTGGCACGTAGTTAGCCGTGGCTTTCTGGTTAGGTACCGTCAAGGTGCCAGCTTATTCAACTAGCACTTGTTCTTCCCTAACAACAGAGTTTTACGACCCGAAAGCCTTCATCACTCACGCGGCGTTGCTCCGTCAGACTTTCGTCCATTGCGGAAGATTCCCTACTGCTGCCTCCCGTAGGAGTCTGGGCCGTGTCTCAGTCCCAGTGTGGCCGATCACCCTCTCAGGTCGGCTACGCATCGTTGCCTTGGTGAGCCGTTACCTCACCAACTAGCTAATGCGACGCGGGTCCATCCATAAGTGACAGCCGAAGCCGCCTTTGAATTTCGCACCATGCGGTGCAAAATGTTATCCGGTATTAGCCCCGGTTTCCCGGAGTTATCCCAGTCTTATGGGCAGGTTACCCACGTGTTACTCACCCGTCCGCCGCTAACTTCATAAGAGCAAGCTCTTAATCCATTCGCTCGACTTGCATGTATTAGGCACGCCGCCAGCGTTCATCCTGAGCCAGGATCAAACTCTCCAATAAAGTTAGTTTGTCTAGCATCTAAAATAAAAATTGACGTTTCACGTTGTTTGTTTCGTTCAGTTTTCAAAGAACTAAAAGCGGGTGAAGAGAATCGAACTCTCGACCAGAGCTTGGAAGGCTCTTGTTTTACCACTAAACTACACCCGCGTGGTCGGGAAGACAGGATTTGAACCTGCGACCCCCTGGTCCCAAACCAGGTGCTCTACCAAGCTGAGCCACTTCCCGTTATGGCGCGCCCGAGAGGACTCGAACCCCTAACCTTTTGATCCGTAGTCAAACGCTCTATCCAATTGAGCTACGGGCGCTTATTCATGATGTTTTGTCGTTGTTGTATTTCAGCGACTCAATTATCTTATCACACTGCATTTTCAAATGCAAGCACTTTTTTATTTTTCTTTGGTGCGGCCGAGAGGACTTGAACCTCCACGGGGTTTCCCCCACTAGGCCCTCAACCTAGCGCGTCTGCCATTCCGCCACGACCGCATATGCGGGTGAAGGGAGTCGAACCCCCACGCCAAAGGCGCCAGATCCTAAGTCTGGTGCGTCTGCCAATTCCGCCACACCCGCGGAAATAAAAAAGAATGAGCCATGAAGGACTCGAACCTTCGACCCTCTGATTAAAAGTCAGATGCTCTACCAACTGAGCTAATGGCTCGTAAATGGCTGGGCTAGCTGGATTCGAACCAGCGCATGACGGAGTCAAAGTCCGTTGCCTTACCGCTTGGCTATAGCCCATCAAAAAATATAATGTTTTTTGAGACGAAAATCATCATATCACAATAACCAATAAAAAACAACTGCTCAAAGGCAGAAGTTAAAATGGCGGTCCCGACCGGGGTCGAACCGGCGATCTCCTGCGTGACAGGCAGGCATGTTAACCACTACACCACGGGACCATTGGTTGCGGGGACAGGATTTGAACCTGCGACCTTCGGGTTATGAGCCCGACGAGCTACCGAACTGCTCCACCCCGCGACGATACTATTCATATGTTATATATGGTGGAGGATGACGGGATCGAACCGCCGACCCCCTGCTTGTAAGGCAGGTGCTCTCCCAGCTGAGCTAATCCTCCAAAAGTGGTGACCCGTACGGGATTCGAACCCGTGTTACCGCCGTGAAAGGGCGGTGTCTTAACCACTTGACCAACGGGCCAATATGAATGGCAGAGAAGAAGGGATTCGAACCCTCGCACCGCGTTAGCGATCTACTCCCTTAGCAGGGGAGCCCCTTGAGCCACTTGGGTACTTCTCTGTATGGCTCCGCAGGTAGGACTCGAACCTACGACCGATCGGTTAACAGCCGATAGCTCTACCACTGAGCTACTGCGGAATAAGAAAGACAAGTTATATCTTATAAAAGTTCATACTATAAGTCAAGTCGTTTATACAAATTCTTGTACAAACGTGACATGTTTATAATATACTGGATTGATTTTTAACTGTCAAGGTGTTTTTTATCTCTTTCAATCTACCTTTACACTTCCCGCAAACATATCTTTTTGTATTTATTTGACGCCTTCTTCTATATTGAAGAAAACATCTCATACATTCATACATATGAGTTTTAATCACCTTCTCTTCTTCGCTCATTCTCTTACAGAATCTAGGCGCACCAACCTTCTTCATTAACTGACGAAAATCTCGATCTCGATGTTGGTACCCTTTCCCCATAATATGCAAATGATAATGACACAACTCATGCTTAATAACGCCAATCAGTTCTTCTTCTCCATACACTTCATAATAACGATAGTTTAATTCTATATTATGACTTCGCAACAAATACCTCCCACCAGTTGTACGTAGTCGTTTATTGAACATTGCTTTATGTAAAAAAGCCCTACCGAAATATTGCAACGATATTTCTTCTACAAGTCTTTGAACTTCTTTTTCATTCATTTTCATTCCCCCAAAAACTAAAAATAAACTTACACTTTTCCTCTTTCTTATACATATATTAAATAGTACATATACCCATCCTCATTCAAAAGTGCAATTTCTATGAACTACCCTCTTCCTCATCTATCCATAGAACTTCGCTAACCAAACTCTTATAAGCAGTTCCCGAAATTGAGCTTTTTACTTACTTCGAATCTTATCTCAATGTATAGGGGGCTACTTGTTAGAGCCGGATTAAACAAGGAGGGATTCTTATGCCTACGTGGCTCCGAAAACAAATGCAACGTGCATATTTCGAAAAAAACCGGTATCAAATTAAGTTACTAAATGAATGCTGGTTCTATTATAGCAAAACACATCAAAATTCCTGATAAAGTGAACGTTATATCAGTGGGGGATGAAGGCTCCCCCACTAATTCAAATTTCACTAACATCCGTTCATAAAAAAAGAGCAGTGTCATACCTGCCCTCTTCCCATTATTATTCAATAGGTAACATTGCTAAGGCAACGCGCCCTTTTTTCATATCAACATCATCTACCCAGACCTTTACAATTTGCCCGACAGACACCACATCTAACGGATGCTTCACAAACTGTTTGCTAAGTTTAGAAATATGTACTAAACCATCTTGTTTCACACCAATATCGACAAACGCACCAAAGTCAACAACATTTCGAACAGTTCCTTCTAACTCCATGCCACGCTTTAAATCTTCTAATTTGAGAATTCCCTTTTTCAAAAGTGGTTTTGGTAATTCATCACGCAGATCTCGTTCCGGACTAATTAAAGCATCTATAATATCAATTAATGTCGGCTCACCGATATTTATCTCTTGAGATAATTTAGAGAGCTCTACTCCTTCTAAACACTTTTGTAAGTGCGGTTGTCCTACATCATCAATCGATAATCCTAAACTCTTTAATAGTAACTCAACATTTTTATACTGCTCTGGATGAATACTTGTTCTATCAAGTGGATTTTTACCTTCTAGTATACGTAAGAAACCAATGCATTGCTCATACGTTTTGGCGCCTAAACGTGGTATTCCCTTCAACTCTGTACGCTTTGTAAATTTCCCATCTTCTTCACGTTTTTTTACAATATTTTTCGCAACTGTTTTTGATAATCCGGAAACGTACTGCAATAGCGCTACAGAAGCTGTATTCACATTCACTCCTACTTGGTTAACGGCTGTTTCCACGACAAATGTTAATGATTCATTTAATCTCTTTTGCGATACATCATGTTGATATTGCCCTACCCCAACTGATTTCGGATCAATTTTCACAAGTTCGGCAAGCGGATCTTGCAGACGTCTTCCAATCGAAATGGCACTTCTTTCCTCAACTTGCAAATCCGGAAATTCTTCACGAGCCAAATCAGAAGCTGAATATACACTAGCACCAGCTTCATTGACAATAATATAAAATACATCTTGCGGTACTACCTGTAAGACATCTACTATAAACTCTTCCGTTTCCCTAGAAGCTGTACCATTTCCAATCGCAATCATCTGAACCTGATATTTTTCTAGAATAGAAACAACTTTTGCTTTTGCATCTTCATATTTTCGAACAGGCGGATGCGGATAAATAACATCAATATGCAGAACTTTCCCTGTATCATCTACTACTGCTAACTTACATCCTGTTCGATACGCAGGATCTACCGCTAATACCACTTTCCCTTTCATAGGTGGCTGTAATAACAAATTACGTAAGTTCTCAGAGAAAATATGAATCGCTTGTTCTTCTGCTTTTTCAGTTAATTCTTTTCGAATTTCCCTTTCAATTGATGGCTGAATTAATCTCTTATATCCGTCTTCAATCGCTAATTGTACATAATCTGCACTTTCAGAAGAAACATCATGAATTACTTTTTTATGTAAAAAACGAACAATCTCTTCTGTTGGCGGGACAACAGAAGCTTTTAGGACCTCTTCTTTTTCACCACGGTTCATAGCTAATACACGATGAGGTACAATCTTTTGCAGTGGCTCTTCATAACCGTAATACATCTCATATATATTTTTTTCATCTTTTTCTTCATCTTTTACAGAGGACGCAATCATTCCTTTTTTAAAGGTAACATTTCGAATCCAGCTGCGGTACGCCGCATTATCCGATATAAGTTCTGCAATAATATCTTGTGCACCTTGAAGTGCTTCTTGAGCGGATTGTACTTCTTTCTCGGCATTAACAAATTCCTTTGCCTTACCTGTCGGATCTTCTTTTGTAAATAGAAGTAACCATTCAGCTAGTGGCTCTAGCCCCTTATCCTTCGCGATTGTTGCTTTTGTTCTTCTTTTTTCTTTATAAGGACGGTACAAATCTTCTACTTCTTGTAACTTTGTTGCAGATACAATATGATGGTGCAGATCTTCTGTTAATTTTCCCTTTTCATTAATCAGACGAAGAACCTCTTCTTTTCGATCTTCAAGTTGCATCATATATTGCCATCTTTCTAAGATTGCACGGATTTGCACTTCATCTAAAGAACCTGTCCATTCCTTTCGGTAACGAGCAATAAATGGAACTGTATTACCTTCTTCTGTTAATTGAATAACATGACGAACTTGCTTTTCTGTAAAGCCTAATTCTTTCACTAACATTTTCATTAACGCTTGTCGATTATCTACCATTCCCATATACAACCGAAACCTCCTCTAATAAAAAAAGTTGCCCCTAAAAGAGAGCAACTTAAACTGCCGATTTAAAAATCTATTAGTCCTAAACTAATTTGTAAAGCTTCGTCTACACGACTCATCATCATCTCATCTAAATGAGTGATTTTGTCCGTTAAGCGTTGCTTATCGATTGTTCGAATCTGCTCGAGCAAGATAACAGAATCTCTCTCAAATCCGTACTTTTTTGCATCGATTTCCACATGTGTGGGCAATTTTGCTTTCTGAATCTGTGCAGTAATAGCCGCTACAATCACAGTCGGACTAAAACGATTTCCGATGTCATTTTGAATGACAAGAACCGGACGAACGCCTCCTTGCTCAGAACCAACAACTGGGGAAAGGTCTGCAAAATACACGTCGCCGCGTTTTACAATCAAAATATTACCCCCCGCTAACTAAGCGTTCTACTGTATGAGCTGCTTCATACTCTGCTAAGAAAGCTTCAGATGCAATACCAAGATTAATTTTTCCCATTTCAATGTACCCACGTCGCATTGATTCATGTTGGTAGCGTTTCTTCGTCTTATGTTGACGCAATAACAGTTGTGTTGCCTGGCAAATTAGTTCATGGCGATTCTTATTCTCTTGTTTTCCAATTCCGTCCAATTCCGTTACCACTTGCTTTGGCAACCGAACCACGATTTCAGTAGTTACACTTGATTCGGACACAAAAATACACCTCCACCGTCAACTACACACCCAAATATATATGACACCTATTGTAATAATACCATTGTATGGAGCCTGTTGCAAAGACTTCCTTATTCCTTGTTTATGTTTTCCAATTCACAAATAAAACATTCACTCTCATTTACTTTTTATCTCTTTTTAACAAGAAGTGAAGGGGAATTTCCACGAACGGGAGCCCCCATCATCATTGATAACTAGCAAGTAGGAACTATCACAAAGATGTTTGCTTATATATCATTTAAATAGTTTATTACTTTTACCACTTCCCCATGTCGTATGAATACACGTGGAACACGAAAACTAATTGTCGCGATAATCTCATAATTAATGGTATTTGAATACTCGGCAACCTCAGTTGCACTAATGTACTCATCACCTTGCTGTCCAATCAGGGTAACCTTTGTTCCAAGTGGTACTTCACAGGGAAGATGCAACATACATTGATCCATTGTAATCCGACCTACAATAGGAACTCTTTTCCCCTGAACGAGCACTTCAAATCCCTGTAGTCGTCTAAGCCAACCATCTGCATATCCAATCGGTACTGTCGCAATCCACTCTTCTGTCTTCGTCCGATATGTGACATTATAGCTAATCCTATCACCTTTAATGACTCGTTTAATATGTGCGACTGTTGTATGAAGTGAAAGAGCAGGTTCTAATTTAATTGGTAAATAAGGGCGTATTTCTACAGAAGGTGATAACCCATACATTGCAATTCCAATTCGAACTGCATTAAATGTAATTCCATCAAATCGCATAGTAGCTGCACTATTTGCCGTATGAATAAATGTTGGATTCACCCCGAATGCTTTCAACCAACTAAGTTGCTCTAAAAAAGTGTTATACTGCTTATCAAAGTAAGATGTCTCTACTTCATCTGCTGTTGCAAAATGCGTATATATCCCTTCCAACTCCAAAAAGGGGGCATCTTCTAAGCTTCGTAAGAACTCTTTTAGCTCTTTACGTTCACGAATCCCAATTCTACCCATACCACTATCGAAGTTAATATGAAACTTCATCGGGAACGGGCTATCCCAAATTTCTACTGCTTCTTCAACCCATTCCTTTTGAAAAACAGTTAGTGCTACATCATTCTCAGCAGCTACATTCACATCACGTGGCGGTGAAGGACCTATTACTAAAATTGGTGCAGTAATCCCAGCGCGCCTAAGTACTAGTGCCTCATCTAAAAAAGCAACTGCTAATCTTGTTGCTCCTGCTTCTAATGCTGTTCTTGCTACTAGAACATAGTCATGTCCATATGCGTTCGCTTTCACTACAGCAAAAATCTCGACACTTTCCGGAATGATTTCTTTAATGTGCGTTACATTATTGTAAATTGCATCCAAATTTACTTCTACCCACGTATCACGGTAAAACGATGATTTTTCCATAAAAAACACTTCCTTAAAAAACACTTCCTTATATACGATATGCGAAGCTCATTCTTTTATATTCGTCTTTTTATGAAATCCATTCCTCAAGACAAGAAAAAACGTGGTGCATATACATCACCACGCCTTAAAAGTTTATCCCGCTATTCACGCGCATTAAAACCCCACCCTCAAGATTTAGAGAAAAACAAAGAAAATAGATGGGGAGTAACTGCCCGTAAAAGCCTGATTTGTGATGACTTTCCATCAATTTGGAATCCCCCACTGATGGAATTTCCACTTTATTTCACCTGCTTTTCTGCAACAGAACGAGCTACCATTAACAGCTCATCTGGTTTTAAATCTTTAGACACGAGCATATATTCCACTCCGTTATGCGACCATGTTAATGAGTCTTTCGCTAGAGCACCAATTGTAAAGCCAAGATCGACTAACTCTCCACTTACACTTATTGACGCTGAAGCTTCAGCAACCTTCGCTTTTTCTTGTATCAATGTAAAGGATTTCTTATTTCCAGTGTATGTGAGTATCGCACGCTTACCACTGTCTGTCTTTAACTCTTTTTCTTCATTTAAAACCATCCCTTGCGGAGTATCACGTGGATATAAAATAGCAAATGGCTTATCTTCTTTCGCTGTTGTTTGCACATCCACTTGCGCCCTGGACATATTTTGTTTCGTATCAAATGCCCCCTTATCAAACTTTGTATCAAACTTCACTTTTGAAAAATCTACTTTCACAAGAACATTTTGATCATTATCCATCAATTTTACCGAAACAGGCGCTAAATCACTTTTATTAAATTTAATCTCTTGCTTCGGCAGCATATTTTGATGGTGATAATTCGTTTTTGTTTTAAACACATAATATTTATCCGTTTTCTCAAATGAAAGATTCTTATCATTTAAAATATCTCTTACAAGTGACTCATACAAATAAGCTTGGCTGCTATTTTGCGGCCAGTCGCTTTGAAATCGAAAACTTTTATTAAGAGCTGGTGTTAATACAAAAACACCCTCATTATTTCGTAAAATAATTTGGCTTTGATCCTTTTTCGTGTTTTTTAAATTCACACGATAATAAGAAGGTTCTTTGTGCCAAACTTCCACGTTATACTCTTGTGGTTCATTCCCCGTTTTAATAGATAACTTTGCTTCAGCTTGATAACTCTTCATACTCTTAACCTTCGCTTCTAAATCTCGCACGATGTCTTCCTGTTTCTTTTCCATACAACCCGCTAACACGAAAACGGTCAATAAACCGACAATAACTAAAAATAGCCGCCTTTTCATCATTTCAGCCCCTTTGCCCCTATAAATGAATGGAAGATATTTCTTCCTTATCGCTAAATCAAATATATGAGACAAAGATGTAAAATATGCAGACTAGCGTGACGAGCTTTCTAAAACAACCTGTGCCACTGCAAATTCTCTACTATGACTGATTGATAGATGAACGATGTGCTCTGTATTTGCAATAAGAACTGGCTTACCTCTATCATCATTTTTTATTTTAATATCCAAAAAACTTACTTCTTTTCCAATACCTGTTCCAAGAGCTTTAGAATACGCTTCTTTCGCTGCAAATCTTCCCGCTACAAATTCTACAAGACGATTCCCTTTTAATTTAGAAGCAACACTACGTTCCTCCTCAGTTAAAACACGCTCCATAAATTTAAGCTTTCCATCTAGCATTTTTTCAATTCGATTTAGTTCGATAATATCAATTCCGATCCCTATAATCATTTCAAAATTCCCCTTCTTCTATTTGTATTCCTTCATTCATATTGTAAGAATAACAGAGAATCTTTCTGATGCAAAAGGAGTGAAAATATAAAATGCCAATACCCTATATGCGAACCACCTTACAACCCGTCATTCTCTCTTTACTTTTCTTGCAACTAATCATGATGATAATAGGAGATCTTTTCTTCCCTACTTTAGCTGCTTACAATGAATATATTTCTAAGGGAGAATGGTGGCGATTTATAACTTCTCTATTTATACATGTAGACTTTCAGCACTTTCTTTCCAATAGCATTTGTCTATTTCTTCTCGGTCAATCTATCGAAAAACAACTAGGGAGTATTCGATTCCCTATTTTATTTTTTACTGCTGGCATTAGCGGCAATATTTTCTCTTATATTATTATGCCCATCGGGTATGTTCATGCCGGCGCATCAGGTGGAATTTTCGGATTACTCGGTGCACAGCTTTTTCTTTTATATAGTCGCTATCGGTCTTCTCAACCAAAAGAGTTAATTTTCTTTTCTTCAATTATATTACTATTACTTCTTTTCACATTCTTCAATCCGTCCGCTAATCCCATTAGCCATTTAACCGGACTACTAATTGGTGGTATTTGCACTCCATTTTTAGCAAAAAAAAACGATGGTGTAGAGCTTATTTAATATAAAAGCTCCCGCCATCAATCATTTCCACCTCTGATTTTGTACCAAGATCTCGTATTAATCGAAATAAAGATTCATCCTTCTTTTTCGCTTCAATCATACAATCAATTTGCGAAACGCTACCTTTGATTTTCTGTAAAAAGGATAGAAATGTATCTGCATTAATAAAGTCTGCGTGCGCTCGAGGATCATTGCCTTCTCTCGGGCTGGAAATATGCATTTTGATTGGTAATAAAGATGTTTTCCAAGTATTTACTACACGCTCCCAATCTTCATACCAATCTTCTTCATCGTTATTCATCATATGATGATGCAGGTCAAACACGACTGGAACTGCCAATTTTTCACCTAAATATAGTGTTTCTTTTAATGAAAAGGTCGTATCATCATTTTCTAACATAATCATTTCTTGAATACTTGCAGGAACATTTGACCAATTTTCAATGAAACGTTCTAACGCAAGTTCTTTATCATCATATCCACCACCAACATGTAACACAGCGCGATGACTCCGCTGTATGCCCATTCCTTTCAATAATTTCCGATGCATTTGAAGCGTCTTTATTGATTGTTTTAAAATATTTTCTTGCGGTGAATTTAGCACAACAAAGTGATCAGGATGAAAATCGATCCTCATCTTCATCCGATTCGCATACTCACCCACTTCTTTTAATTTCTCTTTTAAAGGACGAATGTAATTCCAATCCAACAATTCTTCATGGTTTGCTAGAGGAATTAACTTTGAACTAAGCCGAAAAAATGCTATATCATGTCCCTTATTATGCTTTAATAACCGTAAACAATTTTCTAAATTAGAATTAGCAATTCTTTCAAGTTTATGAATCGCCGCCTCTCGATCTTTAATACGTTGAAATTGTGCATATGTCATCGTTTGAGATGGAGATGCATTGTTTAAATGTACACTCATCGCTACATAACCAAGTCTTACAAGCATAAAGTCCCTCTTTTCTATACAACTTACTTGTAGTATGCACAATTACACAAATAAAAAAGAGGATGACCTTTTGGTCATCCTCTTTTTTATTAAGCTTGTGGCTTACGGCTATGATGTTTTCTTTCGCCGCGTCCATTTGAAGATCCTGGGCGCCCCTGACCTTCACCTTTACGACCACGGTTACGATTACCATCACGATTACCATCACGGTTACCATCACGGTTACCATCACGGTTACCGTCACGATTGCGACCATCACGGTTGCGATCACGATTACGACCATCTCCACCGCGTCCATCGCGACTACGGTTACGGTTACCATCACGGTATCCATTTCCGTTACCACCGCGCTTTTTAGAACCTCTTGAAACAACTGGTGGCTCTGATGTTAAAGCAATCGGTGTTGTATCTGGCTCTTTTGTCATCATTTTTAAAGCAGCTGCTACAACAGTTACAGAATCATTTTCTTCTAACATTTCTTCTGCAATACGTTTGTAGTATGCTAAGTTATCACTTTCAATTGTGCTTTGAAGTTTTTCTGCGATTAAACGTTGTTGACCTTCTAATGCTTCGTCAAGTGTCGGTGCATTCATACGGTCAATTTTGCGTTTTGTTGTCTGTTCGATATTTTTTAATTGTCCTGATTCACGTGGCGTTACAAATAGCATTGCAATACCTTTTTTACCAGCACGGCCAGTACGACCAATACGGTGAACATATGATTCTGGATCTTGTGGAATATCGAAGTTATATACGTGTGTTACACCTGAAATATCAAGACCACGCGCCGCAACGTCTGTTGCAACAAGAACTTCAATAGAACCTTCTTTAAATTTACGCAATACAGACATACGTTTCGCTTGTGTTAAATCACCATGAATACCTTCTGCTGCATAACCGCGTAAGTTTAAAGCTTCTGATAACTCATCCACACGACGCTTTGTGCGACCAAATACAATCGCAAGCTCTGGAGATTGTATATCTAATAAGCGTGTTAACACGTCAAACTTTTTCTTTTCTTGCACTTCTAAATAGAACTGCTGAATGTTTGGCATTGTTACTTCTTTTGCTTTTACTTTAATGTGTTGAGGCTCAGTCATGAAGCGCTCAGCAATACGACGGATTGGGTCTGGCATTGTTGCTGAGAATAATAATGTTTGATGTGTTTCTGGCACATCTGTTAAAATTGCTTCAATATCTTCAATGAAACCCATGTTTAACATTTCATCTGCTTCGTCAAGAACAACAGTTTCTACGTTTTGTAGACGAAGTGTTTTACGGTTAATATGATCTAAAATACGACCCGGCGTACCAACAATAATGTGTGGGTGTTTTTTTAGAGCACGAATTTGGCGGTTAATATCTTGGCCACCATAGATTGGTAAAATACGAACACGTTTATGTTTACCAATTTTGTAAAGTTCTTCTCCAACTTGGATTGCTAATTCACGCGTTGGCGCGATAACAATACCTTGAACTGATTCTTTATGTGTATCCACTTTATCTAATAGTGGTAATCCAAATGCTGCTGTTTTCCCTGTACCTGTTTGTGCTTGCCCAATAATGTCTTTACCTTGCAATGCATGTGGAATTGTTTCAGCTTGAATTGGCGTAGCCTCTTCAAAGCCCATACTTTCAACAGATTGCAGTAAAGAATCACTTAATCCTAATTCTCGAAATGTTGTCAATGTTACTTCTCCTTTTCTATCCTATACTTATCATTTAAAAAAAGGCGTTTTCCGAATTTGCGGAAAAGCCCTTTTCCTGAATGCTCACGTATATAAACGGGCGTATATTCTTCGCGAAAATACTTCTAAACGTTATTACACTTTATCAATTATAAGTTTTGTATGTGCAAAAAGCAAACCCAACTGTTACCTTATTTCATATAAAGAGCTTTTTTCTTCACTTTTATTTTTTTATTTTTTACTGTAAGCGCTTATTAGCAGTTTCCACTATTTTTGTATCTATCATCCCTATTTACACGCACCAATTATTTCAACATCGTAATAACTTCTTCCAACTTCATTCCGCGAGATGCTTTCACTAATACAACGTCTTTCACATCAACGACTTCTTGTAAATTTTTCACAAGCTCTTCTTTATTGTCATATACTTTTACACGTTCATTAGGGAAGTTAATTTTTGCTCCTTCAGCAATTTGCGCCCCCAGTCTACCGTACGTAAATACATAGGAGATTCGTGCAGGGTCAATTAACTTACCAACTTCATAATGAAATTGCACCTCTTGGTCTCCAAGCTCTAGCATATCACCAAGAACAACAATTTTTTTAGAAAATCCGTCTAAACCATTCATTAAATGAAAGGCAGCTTCCATAGCTGTTGGACTTGCATTATATGCGTCATTAATAATTGTTAACCCATTTTCTGTTTTCACAATTTCCATTCGCATACCTGTCATTTGAAGTGTTACTAAACCTTGCTTCATTTCTTCCCACGTTACACCGAAGTATTTCGCAATCGCCATTGATGCAAGTGTATTATACACATTATGCTTCCCAAGAACTGGAAGATAGAACACGATATTCTCATCCTGATTCATCTTAAAGTACGTTCCTGTCGCCTGCAACGTTACAGATGTTGGATAATAATTATTCGCCCTTGCATCACCAAATGTAATTGTCTCCGCAGCTAGGTTCATGCTCGGAACACGATTTGTTAAAAGCGGTTCATCACCATTGTATACAAATACTCCACCATCCTGTAATCCTGTAACAATTTCAAGTTTCGCCTCAGCAATCGCATCGCGAGATCCTAAATCCATCAAATGTGCTTCCCCAATATTTGTAATGATTGCAGCGTTCGGGCGAGCTAACTTAGATAAAAATTCAATTTCACCTCGGCTCGACATTCCCATCTCCAATACAGCCATTTCTGTATTTTCTTCTAGGCTTAAAATAGTAAGCGGCAAACCGATATGGTTATTAAAGTTCCCCTCTGTTTTTTGAACCTTAAATTTGGTTGCAAGGAGGCTTGTCACAATATCTTTCGTAGACGTTTTACCGTTACTTCCTGTTACACCTATAACTTTTACATCTAACTGATCACGATAGCTTTTTGCTAATGTTTGCAGCGCTTCTAATGTATCTTCTACAAAAATCACTGGTATATTCACAGGAGGATTTTGCACATTTTTTTTCCAAAGCGTAGCTACAGCGCCATTTTCAATTGCTTTTTCTACAAAAGAATGACCATCAAAGCGATCACCCTGAATCGGAATGTATAAGTTTCCTGTTGTAATTTTTCTTGTATCAATAGATACACCTTGTACAGTTTCATTAACGTATTTTTCCGCTAAACCTACACCCATTACCATTTGCTCTACTTGTTTTAACGTTCGTTTCATCATACATACCACTCCTTACATAGAAGAAACACTATTCTCTTGAATAGTGCTTCCCCCTTTTTTGTTAGATTGTATATTTAATTTTTTGCTTTTCTTCGTGACGCTCAATTGCCAAACGAATCAATTCTTCAATTAACTTCGGATATGGCAAATCCGTGTGTTGCCATAGCAGCGGGAACATACTAAATGGCGTAAATCCTGGCATTGTATTTACTTCATTAATATATACTTCCCCATCTTTCGTTAAGAAGAAATCCGCTCTTGTTAATCCAGCACCATCTAAAGATTGGAATGCACGAATTGCATCTCTTTGAATCGCCTTTGACTCTTCTTCTGTAACTTCAGCTGGAATAATTAATGCCGTATCGCCATCAATGTATTTTGATTTATAATCATAAAACTCTTTCTTCGGTACAATCTCACCGATAACAGAACATTTTGGCTCATCATTACCTAAAACGCCAACTTCCACTTCACGACCTACAATATTTTCTTCTACGATAATTTTGCGGTCAAATTGGAACGCTTCTTCAAATGCTTTTTCTAATTCTTCACGATCTTTACATTTATTGATACCAACACTTGATCCAAGGTTCGCTGGTTTGACAAAGCATGGGTAGCCTAATACTTCTTCTACCTTTTCATAAGCTGCTTGGCAATTTTTCTCCCATACACTGCGAATGAAAGATGCATACTTCGCTTGTTTCAATCCAGCTTCAGCAAAGATATTTTTCATAACAACTTTATCCATACCAGCAGCTGATGCTAATACACCGTTACCAACGTATGGAATATTCATTAACTCTAATAATCCTTGTACTGTTCCATCTTCACCATTCGGTCCATGTAACAGCGGGAAAATAACATCAATTGCCTCTTCTTGCTTAGAAGAAGAAGGTATAATTTCTGTACTTAATGATACTGGAGAAATTGCATTTTCCTCTCCATTCATTTGCAATGCTTGCACGCTCGTTACTTCACCTTCAATGCGTTCACCACGCATCCATTGGCCTTGCTCTGTAATATAAATTGGATGAATCTCGAATTTTTCTTGATTTAATGCTTTAATAGCAGCAAGAGCTGTTTGTAATGAAACTTGATGCTCTGCTGATTTCCCACCATATAATAAACCTAATTTAATTTTCGTCAATGAAATCACCCTAACCAATTGTTTTCATTTTTCTATTTTAGCACTTTTTATAAAAATAGGCAGTTCCTATTTGAAATAAAGTAAAACTTTTCTCAATAGGAGTCTTACCACCTTCGAATAGCGCGATAAAATGAAACTTCCATAAGGTGAAACTTTAATCAGTGGGGATTTTCTTCATCCCTCACTGATTATTAGTTGAACGAATCCGGCTTTTACGGGCAATTCCCCCCCACCTAACTTCTTTACTTTTGCTGAATTTTGAGGCGGGGGTCTTACTGCCCGCAAATAGCGGGATAAATGGCAGAACGGTTTCACCAATTGCATTTTTACGAACAGCTATTGTAAATTCATATCCTTTTCTTGCACCAAATCTGTGTCATCCCTTGATCTAGTTATGTATCTAATATATATGAAGAAATGCTGTTTTTTGTGTATGTCACCTATTGATTAAGAAGATTGTTTCGCCACATTTCCCTTTTGTCTTTGTTCTACAAGGTGATCTAAAGAAATATATACAAGACCGGCTATTACACACCCCACTCCTAAAATCGTAAACAATACATGCCCAAGCGATCGATCAAGTAGTAGTCCGCCAAGAAGCGGGCCGAACGCATTCCCTGTAATCCACTGCAAACTTGCCGCCCCCATATATGTTCCACGTAAATGCTCTGGTGCCAAATTTGCAACAAATGTCATTTGTACAGGAGACATAATCATTTCACCTAGCGTATATACCGCATAGACAACAAGTAATGTTATTAAAATAACCGTACCCTCTGTTCCAAATTCACCAAACCACCTTGGAAGCCAACCGATGAATAACAGCCCGATTCCAAATAACCATGCCCCATATAACATCGTCTTTCCAACTGGTTTATCTGTTGCCCATTTTGAAATTTGGAATTGGAATAAGACAACTAACAAGCCGTTTAAAGCCATTAAATATGGATATGGGTTATTTTTCCCAAAGATTTCTTTCATTTCATTATCAAAATGAAGGGGGAGCATGCCTTCTGTTTGCGAGAAACCCATGGAAATAATAATACCAGCCAATAAATAAATCATAAGTACCTTATCTCTCAAAACAACTTTCCAAACAGATTCTGCTTCCTTTTTCGTATTCCCGTTCTCTTTCAATGCAGTTCTCGGCATCGTTTCTTGAATAAGCATTAACACAAGAAGTGCATAAAGCAGCATTGTAGAGGAAGCAATAATAAATACAAGGTTTTTCGAAAGTACAACTACAGAAGCACCCATAATCGGTCCGATTGCCGCGCCAATATTATGCCCCATTCGCAATAAACCGTATGCCTCCGTCCTCTTTTCAGGCGCTGTGACATCCGCTACCATCGCCGATGCTGCTGGATGAAATAATGAATTACTTAACCCTAAAAAAATAGACAAAATAGCATAAGGAATAAATCCTTCTATAAATAAAAAACCGAGCATCAACAATGCATTACTTGCCATCGAAAATATCATAATAGGTTTTCTACCATATATATCAGCAATTCGGCCACCTATAAGCGAACCAAAGCTTGCCGCAATAGGAGAAAGCGCCATAATAATCCCTACTTGTAATAAAGAATCTACTTTATCTTTTAAATACAATGCAAAAAATGGCATTAACATCATCATTGCAATTCCATTCAGTGTTTCTCCTATAAAACGAATCCACACATTACGGTCCATTGCTTGTAATTCACGCCATGTCTTTTTCATTTACAACACCCCTTTAATCAACCACTCCTTATCTTATATTAATTTTAGAAAAATGTAAATTTTCAAAATAAAAGATCCGTTCTATTCTATTTAGAACGGATCTTTTTCCTATAAATTCGCTGCATTCTCCTCATCTTTTTTATTACTTAAAACACTATGCTTTCGACTATATAAGAAGTAAAATGCTACACCAATCACCATCCAAATGCCGAAACTCATCCATGCGGTTCCTGATAATTGAAGCATTAAATATACACAAAAGATAACCGTTAATGCAGGTAAAACTGGTACAAGTGGCACTTTAAAAACACGTGGTAAATCTGGGTGTGTTTTTCTCATTACGATAACCGCAACTGCTACAAGAGCAAATGCCGATAATGTTCCCATATTTACAAGGTGTGCTAATACATTTAAGTCGATAAGCCCCGAAATAAGTGCTGCGATAATTCCTGTCGTCCATGTATTTAAAAACGGTGTTTTAAATTTCGGATGAACTTTCGCAAGACGCTTTGGTAATAACCCATCGCGACTCATTGCATATGAAACACGAACCTGCCCATACATCATAACTAACATTACAGTTGTAATCCCTGTAATTGCTCCTACCGAAATAACACCTGCTAAACCATCTTGTCCAATAAACTGAAGTGCGAAAGCTACTGGATCAGAAATATTCAGCTGACCATAAGGTACAATTCCTGTCAAAATAAGTGAAACAACGATATAAAGAATCGTACAAATAAGTAATGATGCTATAATACCAATTGGTAAATCGCGTTGCGGACGTTTTACCTCCTCCGCTGCCGTTGATACAGCATCAAATCCAATGAATGCAAAGAATACCGTTGCAGCCCCAGCCATTACACCATCAAGACCAAATGGCATGAACGGCGTCCAATTTTCCGGCTTTACATAATTAAAACCAGCAAAGATAAAGAGTAATACAACTGCTAGCTTAATAAAAACCATAATATTGTTTACGCGAGCACTTTCACGTACACCTCTAGATAAAAGGGCAGTCATAATTAAAATGATAATAACAGCTGGTAAATCGATAAGGCCACCCTTTCCTGTTCCAGGAGCAGAAGATAAAATGGTCGGAATATGAATCCCAAAACCTTTTAACAAAGATTGGAAATAAGCAGACCATCCATTGGCTACCGCAGATGTTGCTAATAAATATTCCAACATTAAATCCCATCCAATTAAAAATGCAAATACCTCTCCCATCGTTGCGTACGTATACGTGTAAACACTTCCCGAAACCGGAACAGAAGATGCAAATTCTGCATAACAGAATGCAGCAAAGGCACAAGCTAACGCAGCTATAGCAAATGATAAAATGATAGCTGGTCCAGAATGTTTCGCTGCCACAACACCCGTAAGAACAAAAATACCTGTCCCGACAATAGCCCCAATTCCAAGCATTGTTAAATCCAATGCTCCCAATGTTCTAGCTAATGTTTTCTGTTTACTTTCTTGCATTAGTTTTGCAATTGGCTTTTTTTGAAAAATTCGCTTCATAGCATGCACCTCTAAATTTTAATTTTCTGAAAATTTTAATTATTTCTTATTTTACTCATAACATATTTTTTAGTCAATACTTTTGTCGAAATAAGCAGAAAAATATCTCATCAGCTAGTAGAATAAAATGCAATCAACACACAATCATTTCCATCATTTAGGTTTTTAACCATATTAAATTCGTAATTCGACATAAAAAGATAAATAATATACAAACAATACATATAACTATATCCCTATATCTTTTTATAATTATTTTTGATATTCTATAAATTGTCGATTCCAACCAAAGAAAGAGGCATAATCATTTTATGAGCATGCCTCTTTCTTTTATCTCGCTATTTACGGGCAGTGAGCCTCCCCTGATGGAAGTTTCACTTTATTTAGTATATGAACCTTCTTCAATCCAGCTATACATATACTTCTCATCTTCCGTTTCATGCGCTTGTTTCACAATACGGAGCGGACGGAACGTATCGATCATAACCGCTAATTCAATTGTTTCTTTTTTCCCTAAGCTTGCTTCTGTTTTCCCGGGATGCGGCCCATGTGGAATACCACTCGGATGGAGTGTAATTGAACCTTCTTCTACACCTTTTCTGCTCATAAAGTTCCCTTCTACATAATAAAGAACTTCATCACTATTTACGTTACTATGATAATACGGTGCTGGAATTGCTTCCGGATGATAATCATATAAACGCGGCACAAAAGAACAAATAACAAAGTTATGACCTTCAAAAGTTTGATGAACTGGCGGTGGCTGATGAATACGGCCTGTAATCGGTTCAAAATCTTCTACATTAAAGACCCAAGGATATAAATATCCATCCCATCCGACAACATCTAAAGGATGATGCCCCATAACATGTTTATGCATATAACCTCTCGACTTTGTCATGACAACAAACTCGCCTTTGTCATCATATGTCTCTAATTTTTCCGGCCCTCGAATGTCTCTTTCACAGAAAGGGCTATGTTCTAATAATTGACCATACTCATTACGATAACGACGCGGTGTTGTAATTTGGCTATTCGCTTCTACAACAAGGAACTTAGACTCTCCTTCATCTGGAATAACTCGGTAAATTGTTCCGATTGGAATCGTTACATAATCACCTTTCCGGTAATGAATCGTTCCAAACATTGTCTCAATTTTCCCAGTTCCATAATGAACGAATAACATTTCATCTCCATCACCATTACGATAAAAATAATCCATTTTTTCTGTCGGATTAACAACACCAATTAATAAATCTTCATTTCCTAATATAAAATTCCTCCCACTTACCGCATCTCCAGTTTTTCTATTCTCTTTCGTGCGAAAATGACGATGAGCAAGCGCCACATCTTCTTCATACTGTAACTGACAAGAATGCGCTAACGCAGCATGTCCTACTTCAGTTGGCATATAATGATGATACAAAATAGATTGTGTACCAGAGAAACCTTTCGTTCCCATCACCTGTTCACGATAAAGTGATCCATCTTCTTTACGAAATTGTACATGTCGTTTATGAGGAAGCTCCCCCATGTGACGATAATACATGCCCATCACCCGCTTTCGTTTCTTGTTTCACTGTGTTACGCAATGTACCTAGTCCAGTGATCGTAAGTTCTACAACGTCACCATCTTGTAACCACTTTTCTGTACCAAGTTCTAAAATACAACCAGTGCCAACCGTGCCAGAACCAATTACATCTCCTGGATATAACGTAACATCTTGCGAAGCACGTTCTATCATTTCTGCAAACGTATAGTAAATATCTCGGAAATTCCCTTTAGACAAAAGCTCCCCGTTCACATGGGCAGTCATTTCTAAGTTATAACGTTCACCAGTGCGATAAACATCTAACTCCTCTTTTGTAACAAGATAAGCTCCTAATGAAGTAGCAAAGTCCTTTCCTTTTGCCGGACCAAGCCCTACTTTCATTTCCTCAGCTTGCAAATCTCTTGCGCTCCAGTCATTCATAATACAATAACCGAAAATATATTCTTCTGCTTGTTCACGCGAAATATTTCTTCCCTCTTTCCCAATAACACAAGCGATTTCTAACTCATAGTCAAGCTTTTGAGTTTGTTTCGGACAAGAAACTGTAACTTCTGGCCCGATGACAGCACGGTGATTTGTAAAATAAAAAACCGGAATATCATACCACTCTGGAACAACATCTAATCCACGACGTCCACGAGCCGTTTTGACATGTTGCTCAAATGCATAAAAGTCACGAATACTACCTGGGTTTGGGATGGCTGCACAAAGCTGCACATCTTCCAAAGCGTACATGCCACTTGTTGGTTTTCGAATACCATGGGCTATTTCTACATACTCATCTGCTTTCTCTAAAAAAGCAAGCATAGATGAAGGAAGAGTGCCATTACTTGCTATATTCATATCAATTACTTTGTCACCTTCCAGCCAACCAGCTCGCATCTCTCCTGAAGGAAGACGAAATGTAATCAATTTCATCAATTTTCCTCCTCACTATTTATACAAAATGAAACTTTTATCAGTGGGAGACACAGCCCCCACTGATAAGTAAATTTTTATAGATTTCCGCGTCGTTCTTGCTCTCTTTCAATTGATTCGAATAGAGCTTTAAAGTTTCCTTCTCCGAATCCCCGAGAACCTTTACGCTGAATAATTTCGATAAATAATGTTGGGCGATCTACAATTGGCTTTGTAAAAATTTGTAGCAAGTACCCTTCATCATCACGATCCACAAGAATCTTAAGCTCTTTTAGCTTATCAATTTCTTCATCGATTTTCCCAACGCGTGCTGTTAACTCTTCATAATACGTATCTGGTGTATCTAAAAATTCAACTCCGTTTGAACGAAGCGCTTCAACCGTTTTCACAATATCATTTGTCAACAATGCAAGATGCTGTACACCTGCACCGTTATAAAACTCTAAGTACTCTTGAATTTGTGATTTTCGCTTTCCATCTGCCGGTTCATTAATTGGAAACTTAATACGGCTTCCATTTGTCATAACTTTTGACATTAGCGCGGAATACTCCGTGCTAATATCATCATCATCAAAATGAATCATTTGTTTAAAGCCCATAACGTTTTCGTAATAGCTAACCCACTCTTCCATTTTTTCAACGTTACCAACAACATGGTCTACAGCAATTAAACCTGATTCGTCACTCGGAATATCAAAATCAACCTTCTCATAACCAGGCATAAATGTTCCTTTATAATTTTTACGCTCTACTAGCGTATGGATTGTATCGCCATACGTACCGATTACTGCTTTTTTTAATGTTCCTTGTTCATCTGTTAACTCTTCAGGTGGAGCAATCGCAACCGCACCTCGTTTTACAGCCTCTGAGTATGCTTTCTCAACATCATCAACAAGTAAAGCTACGTCTTTCACTCCGTCACCATGGATCTTTACAAATTCTGCAATACGGCTATCACTATTTAAAGTCCCAGACACAACAAAACGCATGTTTTTTTGCACGAGAACATAAGATACTTTTTCACGATTCCCTGTTTCTAATCCCGAATAGGCAACAATTTTAAATCCAAACGCTCTTGCAAGGTAATAACTTGATTGCTTTGCATTTCCTACATAAAATTCTAAATGATCGACATCACGTACCGGAAAGAAATCCTCCATTTGTGCAGCTAACGTATCCATAGATTTTTGTTTCATAAATTCCTCATCCCCCTGTAAATAAATTGAATGTTACATACTTAGAACCATCCGAAAACGCTTCCATCTACCAATAAAAAAATTAGTTAGCAAGCTAACAAATTTCTGACTTTTAAAGTTTTCTATCTTTTCTGTCAAATCCCTCTTTTTTTCTCCCATATAAAATTCGACTTTTTTCTATTTAAAACAACATAATCAAAGCTGGTAGTATGTCTCTTTATTACCTCAAAAACAAAAAGACCCTAACATATTAAACATCTATAATACGTTAGGGCCTTTATTTTTTTAGGATAATTGTCTTAATAAGATATAGGTAATTCTGTTTCTCTATATTCATTATACTAATACATTTGTAAGGAATACAATGAGCGCTGTTAATACTGCTGCTCCACTCGCCGATACTAATAAATCCATTTTTGTTACTTGTAATACTTCTTTGTTTTCCATATTCCCCATTCTCCTTTCAGCTTTATTTTGCAATCTTCATTCTGCTCTATTACTTGTACAAAACTTCTATTATACTAATACACTTGAAAGAAATACGATTAATGCTGTTAATACTGTTGCTGCTCCTGCTGATCCTAATAAGTCCATTTTTGTTAATTGTAATACTTCTTTGTTTTCCATGTTTCCCATTCCCCTTTCAGCTTTATTTTGCACTCTTCATTCTGCTCTATTACTTGTACAAAACTTCTATTATACTAATACACTTGAAAGAAATACGATGAATGCTGTTAATGCTGTTGCTGCTCCTGCTGATCCTAATAAGTCCATTTTTGTTAGTTGTAATACTTCTTTGTTTTCCATGCTTCCCATTCTCCCTTCAATTCATAACTTTATTTTTATTTGGTACTGTCCGTTCTACTGCTTGCACAAAGTTTCTATTATACTAAAACGTTAGAAAGAAGTACGATTAATGCTGTTAGTACCGCTGCTCCACCTGCTGATCCTAAGAAATCCATTTTTGTTACTTGTAATACTTGTTTGTTTTCCATGTTTCCCATTCTCCCTTCAACTTATAACTTTCTTTTTATGTGATGCGATCCGTTCTACTGCTTATACAAAATTTCTATTATACTAAAACGTTAGAAAGAAGTACGATCAATGCTGTTAATACTGCTGCTCCACCTGCTGATCCTAAGAAGTCCATTTTTGTTACTTGTAATACTTGTTCAATTTTCATATTTACTCTCTCCTTATTAATAGATATTTATATGTAATTTCCAAGAAATGATTAATTCATAGTTTTTATCTTAACGTTACATTAAATTAACTTGTGTAACGTTTGTAACATTAATGTAACATAAGTTTTTTCATACTGCAATATAAATACATAAAATTTATTACATTTTTTTTACGATATTATTAATTTTTTTTATAAACCCCTTTATACAGCGGTTTCCAACACATACACACTTGTAACATTAATGTAACATTAGGGTTACAAATCGAAATAAAACGTAGTAGAACGAGCACCTTTTCAATTTTGCTCCCTCATCATACTCTTTCGGAATCATTTTAAAGTTTGTCTCATTAACATTTCCATAAAGCCCAAGATAAGTTTATATGTTTCCTCAAGATAACTATGTATAATAAAAAACAAAGAGGTGGTCAGTTTGAAATTAATCGCACTAGATATGGATGGTACACTACTATCATCTAATCTTGAAATCTCCAAGGAAAATTTACAAGCTATTCGTGATGCTAAAGCAGCCGGTCATGTTGTAATGATTTGCTCTGGTCGTGCAAAAGAAGATGCTTTAAAACTATTGGAAGAGTATCAATTATCACTTCCAGTTGGAGCAAGCAATGGGGCAATTGTTTACGTTGATGGAAAAGTAATTAACGCACGTTGTTTACAAAATGCTAAAGTATACAAGCTTGCTAAATTACTAGAATCTGAAGGATTTCCATATAAGTTGTACACAAATAAAGGAGTTTATTCTCCTTATAATTGGAATGAAAAAGTAATGCATGCATTCGAAGAAAATAAGCATGCACTTGATGTCACAATTGAAGAACTGGAACGAATTACAGAGAAGCAAAAAAAAGCGAACTTAATTACTGATTTCAAAAAAATCGAAGATGTCGTAAATAATCCAGAGTTAGAAATCTCGAAATTCTTTATTTTGACGTTTGACGCAGAGCATCGCTCACAACTACTACAGTCTTTACAAGAAGATAAAGAAATTATGGTTACAGCATCGGCTCCGACAAATTTAGAAATTATGGACAAGTATGGTCATAAAGGAAATGGATTACAAGAAATGGCGTCTTATTTCAATATTCCAATTCAAGATACGATTGCCATTGGAGACAACTTTAACGATGTACCAATGCTAGAGGTAGCCGGCCTATCTGTTGCTATGGGGAATGCTGAAGAAGATGTAAAGAAATTATGTGATGTTGTTACATTAACAAATGACGAGCATGGTGTTGCTCATGCAATTGAACAGTATGTACTAAAACAACCATCCTCAAGCAAATAAAAAAGGACTCTTTCATATTTGAAAGAGCCCTTTTTCTTTTACACATGATGACAAGCAACGAGATGCCCTTCCCCAACATCACGAAATTCTGGTACAGCTTGCTTACAAATATCCGTTGCAAACGGGCAACGTGTATGAAAGCGGCAGCCTGAAGGTGGATTCGCTGGACTTGGAATATCACCTTGCAAAATAATTCGTTCTCGCTTAACAGTGGGATCAGGAATTGGTACAGCTGATAACAGCGCCTTCGTATATGGATGAAGCGGATTTGCAAACAACTTGTCACGGGGAGCTGTTTCCACGATTGTCCCTAAATACATAATTCCAATTTTTGTACATAAATGTTCGACAACACTTAAATCATGTGAAATAAATAAATAGGATAAACCTTTTTTCTCTTGTAATTCACTGAACAAGTTTATAATTTGTGCTTGAATAGATACATCTAATGCTGCAACAGGTTCATCAGCAACAATAAATTCTGGATTTAATACCATCGCCCTTGCAATAACAATACGCTGGCGTTGTCCTCCCGAAAACTCATGCGGATAACGATCAATATGATATGGTGCTAAACCACATAGTTCTAATACTTCTAACACTTTTTCACGAACATTCTCTTTCGTAGCTAAGCCATGTGCTAGCATTGGTTCACCAAGTGCTTCTCCAATTCTCATCCGTGGATTCAATGAACTAAACGGGTCTTGGAATACAAGTTGCATATTAGGACGATACTTTCGTAATTCCTCTTTCGATAACGTATGAACATCTTGCCCTTTAAATTTCACTTCACCTTCTGTTTTTTGAACGAGACGAAGAATGGTTTTACCAATTGTCGTTTTTCCACTTCCAGATTCACCTACTAGACCAAACACTTCACCTTTATTAATCGTAAAGCTTACTCCGTCTACTGCTTTTACATGCCCAATCGTTCTACCAAATACGCCGCCCTTAATCGGAAAATGCGTTTTTAAATTCTTCACTTCTAATAAAGATTCACTCATTGCTCTGCACGCTCCTCATATAACCAGCAAGCTACTTTATGATAATCTTCATGCACTCCAAGGCCTGGCGCCTCATTCTTACATATATCCATGCAATGTTCACAGCGACCGCTAAAGTAGCAAAATTCATCTAAACCAACTAAGTTTGGAACTTGCCCCGGAATCGAATAAAGTTTATCTGTTCGTTTCCCCATTACTGGCTTTGATTTTAATAATCCTTTTGTATATGGGTGTTTAGGATTTTGGAATAGCTCCAGTACAGGTGCTTCTTCAATGACTTTGCCACCATACATTACAACAACATAATCTGCCATTTCTGCTACAACACCTAAATCATGTGTAATTAATAAAATAGATGTTTTAAATTCTTCTTTTACCTGTCTTAATAAATCTAGTATTTGCGCCTGAATTGTAACATCTAGTGCTGTTGTGGGCTCATCAGCAATTAGTAATTTAGGGTTACAACTCAGTGCAATCGCAATCATGATCCGTTGCAACATCCCACCGCTTAGCTCATGGGGGTACGAATGAACAATTTCATCAGAACGTGCAATACCAACCTTACGAATTAATTCAATAGCTTTTTTATATGCTTCATTTTTACTAAGAAGCTCATGCTCTCTTAACGTCTCAACAATTTGTTCTCCAACAGTAAAAACTGGGTTAAGAGATGTCATTGGTTCTTGAAAAATCATCGCGATATCATTTCCTCTTAAACTTCGGAGTTCTTTCTCTTTCATCCCCAAAAGACTTTGGCCTTCATAAAGAATATCACCACCAACAATGCCGCCAGATTCCGCAATAAGTCCCATAATAGATAAAGCCGTTACACTTTTCCCACAACCTGATTCTCCCACTACACAAACTGTTTCACCTTCTCGTACAGAAAAGCTAACATGATTCACAGCTTTTACTGTACCTTCTTCCGTATGAAAGTGTGTTTGTAAATCTTTTAGTTCTATTACTGCTTTACTCATGATTCCTCACCTACCGCTTCATTTTTGGATCTAATGCATCACGAAGTGCATCACCAAGTAAGTTAATTGATACAACTGTTATAAAAATCGCAAAACCAGGCGGTATCCATAACCATGGACGTTTTTGGAAATCAATTAATGAGTTTGCTGCACTAATCATATTCCCCCATGATGGCGTAGGTGGAACAACCCCAAGACCTAAATAACTTAATGCTGATTCACTTAAAATAGCTCCCGCTACACCTAACGTTGCCACAACAATTAATAAAGGGAATACATTCGGAATTAAATGATGTACAATCTTCCGGTAATCCTTTAATCCTAATACATCAGCAGCTTGCATAAATGATTGTTCTCGAAGTGTTAAAATTTGTCCTCGTACCAGACGTGCAAGTCCCGGCCATCCAATCAAACTTAACATGATCATAACAACATAAAGTCGATATTCAGATGGAAGTTTCCATTCTGATAAGATAGCACCCATAATGATAAGTAATGGTAATCCCGGAATAGACATTAACACGTCTGCAATACGCATAATAATATGATCTACAATACCACGATAAAAACCAGAGATAGCTCCTAATAATGCACCGAGTATGACGGATAGTAGCATCGAAGCTAAACCAATTGTTAATGAAATTCGGCCAGCTTGCATTAATCTCGTTAAAATATCTCTTCCCAATTGATCTGTGCCAAGCCAATGTGAAAAGTTTGGTGGTTTATTAATTTGTGTTACTTGAATTGTTCCAGAAACATATGGTGAAAAAAATGGTCCAATAAAACAAAATACAAACATAAAAATCAAAGTATAAAATCCAAATAGTGCTAATTTATTTTTCTTAATTCTAGTAAATGCTTGTCGCCATGGCGAAGTCAAATTTCCTTTTCTCTTTTCTTTCTTCTTTACCGTTACAATAGTCTCCATCTTTCTCCCTCCTTACTTTAATCGAATACGCGGATCGACAATCGCATAAACGATGTCTGCTAAAAAGTTTGCGATAATTGTTAGGCAAGAGAGAAACATTGTAAATGCCATTAATACCGTATAATCCCGAAAACTTAACGCTTCTAATTGAATGGTCCCAATTCCTGGCCAGTTAAAAATTTGTTCAATAATAATTGCACCAGAGAACAATCCCGGCAATTCAAATGCAAGTAATGTGATTGCTGGTAAAATCGCATTTTTTAGTGCATGTTTATAAATAACGGCTTTTTCTTTCAATCCTTTTGCACGTGCAGTACGGATATAATCCTGTCTTACGACCTCAAGCATGCTCGTTCTAAAATAACGAGTCAATGAGCCGACACCAAGGAGTGTTAAAATAAATACCGGTAAAATCATGTGCCTTAGTACTTCCAATATGTACGTAAAACCCGTCGAATTACTTCCTATATCAATCATCCCACCAATCGGTAATAAATGAAGATCAACAGCAAATACTTTAATTAAAAATAGACCGATAAAGAATGATGGGAATGACATCGCTGCAAAAACACCGATTGTTACAAGTGCGTCAAACCATGAATGTTGCTTTGTTGCTGAAATAACACCCACAATAAGTGCAATGATCCAAGTAAAAAATAAAGCTGCAACAGCAACAATAAAGGTATTCCAAATAAATTTATTAAGTAATGATGTAACAGGCTCTTGGTATTGCAGCGAGAAACCAAAATCACCATGTAGCGCATTACCTAGCCAATGAAAGTATCTTTCTATAATAGGTTTATTTAATCCATACAATTCTCTTAATTCCTGTGCACGTTCTGGCGTTAACTTTGGATTCGAATCAACATAATCTCCCGGCAGAAGAGCAAATAAGAAAAAAATAATAATAGATGTACCAAACAAAGTAGGAATCATTTGTAGAAACCTACGAATGCGATATGTTTTCACCTTTTGTCTCCCCAATCATAGTTACTTAAAAATAGAAGAACATTTTTTCAAAACAGCAAGAACTAACAACTGTATGAAAAAACGTCTTCTATTCATTAATTACTTATCTCTATTGTTCAATAGATAAAACAGGTAAGTTTGAACTAATGCTATCGTATTTTTCTGGATTAATTCCTTTTACACGTGCATTGTGTGCTGAAATACTTTTACGGTAATTTAATAAAATGACAGGGGGATCATCGCTTAATTCTTTATATAATTCTTTATAAATAGGTTTTCTTTTTTCAATATCAACTGTTTCAATACCTTTTTTAATTAATTCATCCACTTTTGGGTTACTATAATCCGCTGAATTATCTGGATGCGTAGATTCAAACTCACCTACAGGTTCACTCGGATCAGAAATGATCGATGTTGCAACAGCTGCTAAATCATAATCAAACTTTCCAACTTTCGAAACAAGTGTATTAAAGTCCATGATTTCTGGATTAAATTCCACACCTAACGCCTTATAATTCTCTTTCGCAATTGGTATAAACACCTCTTCTTGCTTTCTTCCACTTGCCGCATAATAACTCAACTTTAATTTCTGCCCATCTTTTTCACGAATACCATCAGATCCAACTTTCCAACCAGCTTCATCTAACAATTTTTTTGCTTTCTCTACATTGTATTCGTATTGATTTATACCCTTATCATCATATGCCCATGATGTTGGTGAAATCGGTATATTCGCAACAGAAGCATTCCCTTGGAAGTATGTATCTACATATTTTTTACGATCTAATCCGTAAATAAGCGCTTGCCGTACTTTTTTATCTTTTAAGTATGGCTTCTTATTATTAAAGTAAACGAATGAGTATGAGCTCACTGTTTCAATATTGAAATTAGCAAAGCCTAAGCTCTTTAATTGTTCAATATTGTCATTATTCGCAGCAAACCCATCATAGTCCGTTTCTCCTGTTTGGAATAACTGGAAATTCGTGTCAGGTGTTGTAATTTTATAAATAAAGTTTTTAACTTTTGGCTTACCAGCATAATAATGTTCATTTGCTACAAATCTTACCTCTTGACCTGGGACATACTTTTCAAATTTATAAGGCCCTGCTGCCATTGGTTTACCATATAAATCTTTTAAATAGTTTAAGCTAGTATTTTGCTTATAATCTTTTCCATAATAAGCCTTAGATAAGACAGGTCCTCCCAAGTTTACTAACGCTTGTGAGTTTACTTTTTCCGTCGTAATTTCAATTGTTTGCGGATTAACAACTTTAATCCCTTCAATCGATGTAGCTTTTCCTTCTTTATAATCTTTTCCACCTTTAATTGCATATTGTAAAATATCTGTACCACCCTCATAAGCCTTATCATGTAGCAATGTTAATGTAAATGCTACATCATCTGCTGTTAACGGTGAACCATCACTAAATTTTAAATCTTTTCGTAAGTGAAACGTATACTTCAATTGATCAGAAGATACATCCCATTTCTCTGCAAGCTCTGGAACTGGTTTCCCTTGCTTATCTGTTGATACAAGAGACGCAAATATAACTGATGTTACGTTACCGTCCCAACCATTCTCTTGGAAATAAGGTAAGAACACACCACCAGGTTTTGAAATCCCTAAAATAATTGTATCTTTTCTCTGCTTCGCTTTCTCAGGATTTTTTGATTTATCTGTCGCTGCAACCTTCTCTATTTTTAAATCTTTCACATCCTGCTGTTTCGCCGGCTCTGTCGAAGCCTTATCCTCTTGTCCCCCACAAGCCGATAACACAAGCGAACTACTCAGTAAAACAGAAAACACACCAGCCCATTTTTTTGTCTTTTTCTTCATTGTCCCCACCCTAACTTTTTTTAATAATTACACCTTATGAACTGCTTGCCTTATATATGCCTCCCACAGCAACATTTTATAACCCCATCGGAAAAGTCGGTTTTAAATACAAAAAAAATAGATGTTTAGAGGGGTAATAATCTTATTCCGACCTTTCCGCTAGACTTTATGGTTATTAGCTTATATTGTTCGTTATATTTTGTCAATTCTTTCTATTTAAATATTTCAAGATTTTTAATTTAGGTAGACTTAACAATATTCCATTATAATCATCTTCCTGTAATCCTTGTATTCTCGCATTATGTGCAGACACAACCTTACTATTATTTTTACTATGAAGAAACGATTAAAAAAATAATTCTATTATTCAGTGGACGAGCATAGAATGCTAACAAACTACCAAAAAGGGGGGCGAAAATATGGACAAACTATTCCAATATGTTCTGCACTATGTTGCATTAACACTCATGATCGTCGGGGCATTACTACTATTTCCGTTCTTCCCAAGGTTCGTCCTCTTTTTAGCATTTCTCTTTATGCTCGGAATTGCGATTGCTATTTCTATAGGGGAAGACGATACACAAAAAGAAAGCAGAGTTCAGCGGGCGAAGCTGTAGACTCTGCTTTCTTTTTTCAATCATAACGTATTCTTGTTAAACCGATTATAAAGAATACACCAGCAAATAACATAAGTATACCAATATATCCTGCTATATCTGCCAATGTCCCTCCTCTTGCAATCAATTCGGTAAATCCACGCATTGCCCAAGTTTGAGGAACAAAGTTCGCTGCGGTTTGCATCCATTCTGGTTCTATTTCAATTGGCCAATACAGCCCACTAATCATGCAAGTTGAAATAACAACGATATTACCTAAAGCTGACTGCTGCTCCGTTGTTTTCACAATACTTGCTAATAATAGTGCTAAACCAATGACCGCTAACAATAACACTGAGACAAGTATGATTATCCCTAGTAGATTTCCCCACTGTACATCGAACAAAACATTCGTTAATACCATTAAAGTTCCAAATTGAATCCATCCAATTAAAAAGAAGGAAAGTATATATCCCCCAAGTATTTGAGCCTTTGAAACAGGCGTTCCTAATAAACGATACCAAACGCCAAGTTGTCTTGATTTTAAAATTGTTCCTGTCGCACTTAGCATCACAATCATTACAAAAAGAATAGAAAACCCTGCTGCTCGCCCTGTTACGTTATTCAGCTTTTTCTCCCCAGGTACAATGGATTCCTTTTGAAGTGAAACTGGTTCTACCTTTGTATGAATCGTTTCATACATCTTTTCCCAGGACATTCCTCCTTTTTTCTCTGAATCCCTTGCTGCCGCTACTTCTATGTCCATCTTTTTCATTGCACTTTGTAATACTTGTTCTACAGAGGCTCCTCCCGTGAAATCAGCACTTGATTGGAATTTAACCTTCTCTATCTTCCCGTCCGTCATACTCTTTTGAAATTCTTTTGGAATTGTCACAATACCTGAGGACTTCTTATTTTTGATTTTTTGTTTCGCTTCCTCATACGTTACCTTTTCTATAGAAATTAAATCACTTTTCTTTATTTCCTCATAATAGGAGTTGGATAATGTAGATCCATCTTGGTCTACTAAACTAATATTTACTTTCTCGTTTCCACTTCCACCTAAAAGTCCGCCAAAAATGAGTGTGAAAATAATCGGCATTCCGAACATGAGTGTATAGCTTTGTGGCTTAATTAAGATTTGTTTTAACTCTAACCAGCAAAGCGCCCAAACTTTCTTCATGATTTCTCCTCCTATCTCGTACGCAAACGGAAGGTTCCGATGATAACGGAAGCAATACCCGCACTAGATAAACTTAATATAACTGGAAGTAACGCATACCCTGATGTACCCGACATAATGTTTAAAAAACTTGTAAGTGCCCATTTATTCGGAGCGATGTTAGCAATTGTTTGAAGAGTATCCGGAAATGCATAGATTGGTAACATAGATCCACCTAATATAGCTAACAACTGAATTCCAATGCCACCCATTAAATCCGCTGTTTTTTCTTCACGAATAAATGCCGCGATGAGCATAGATAAGCCAGAAACACAAATTGCATAAGCAATTCCTACTACTACAATTTGTGAAACATCTTCACCCCAATTCACATGAAATGCGTAATAAGTAGCAACTACAAATACTCCAAATTGAATACAAGCAAATAGTAATGTACCTAAAAATTTACCTAATAATATGGCAAAAGAGCTTGTCGGTGTGCTTGATAATCTTGCTAATGTTTCAGTTCGTTGCTCTGTTATAATAGATTTTGCTCCTACTGTTATGTTATATAGTAAAAACATCACTAACATTGCTGCAGCATAATATTGCATCGCAGCCACTGTTTTTTTGCCGATTGTTCCTTTTTCAATTCCATCCGTATTCGAAGCCGCCACTGCTTGTAAATTAGCACTTACCTCTTTTGCAACCTGTTCTATATTTCCTGGCTGTGCCTTTGCTAAATCTGTTGCGACAGTCTTAGTAGAAACGGCAACTGTTTGCACACGCTCTGAGAAGGAACGAATAAGCGATTCAGCTATTTTTGCTTGTATATCTTTTGATGGATCAGTAATCAATTTGGGTTCTTTTAATTTTCCATCCTTTATATGTTCACTCCACTCGTTTGGAATAATCATTCCAACATCAATTTTCTGTTTTCTTAGCAGATCCTCCAGCTCTTTTTGTGAAGCTACGACCTCTACCTTCACATCATCCTTAATCTCTTTTGAATGCAATACATCTTTTTGAAATATATTTGCAAACTCATCTGTTCCTTCTTGATAATAACCAATCACCGTTTTAGGTAATCCACCACTATCTAATATGTTACTTAGTGCTGATCCTAAAATAGTCGTTAATAGAAGTGGCATAAGTAACATCATCATAAATCCACGCCGATCTATTAAACGAATTTTTAAATCTTTCCATGCAATAATAAAACTTTTCATGAGTTCCTAACCTCCTTAATCACGAAGTGAACGCCCTGTTAGCTGTAAAAAGAGAGCTTCTAAATTTGGCTCTTGTACTTCAAGCTTTAAAATTTGCACATGATTTTCTACTACGATCGAAACAACCGTACCAACAGCTTCTCCAGTCTTCAGTCCAATATCGAGTGTATTCGTATCCTCATCAATGATAATCCGTTCTACAGTGGGAATTTCTTTTACTTTCTGCAGTAACTCCTGGCTATAACGATTCAGTTGTAACTTCACCATAAAGCCATCAGCAAGACGATTACATAACTCCGTTTTCGTTCCTAGTGCAATTACCTTTCCATAATCAACAATTGCAATTCGTTCACATAAATACTCCACTTCTTCCATGTAATGGCTCGTATAAATGACCGTCATACCTTTCTCATTTAATCCTTTTACCGTCTCTAAAATATGATTCCGTGATTGTGGATCAATCCCGACTGTCGGCTCATCCATAATTAATAACTCTGGTTCATGCATAAGTGCCGCACCAATGTTAATTCGGCGTTTCATTCCACCTGAAAATGTTTCAATTTTGTCCTTTGCGCGATCCTGTAAACCAACATATGCTAATACCTCATCTGCTCGTTTCTTTGCAATAGCTCCACTTAAACCATACATTTTCCCCCAAAAGATTAAATTTTCTTTCGCAGATAGCGTAGGATATAAAGCAATATCTTGCGGGACAATACCGATCTTCCTTTTCGCATCTAATGGATATTCTTTTACAGATTTCCCCCCAACTTTTATATCACCGCCATCATATGGAATAAGCCCACAAATCATTGATATCGTCGTCGACTTTCCTGCACCGTTTGGACCAAGCAAACCAAATGTTTCTCCTTTCTTAACTTCAAAAGATACATTCTTTACAACTTCCTTCTTTCCAAACGACTTTGTAATATGATCTACGACTAACATGCCGATTCAGCCCCTTTGCATTAATCTACAATTTCATTGTAAAAAAACATCCTCTTTCTTCCATCACCCTTAAGATAGAAATGCAAAATAAAAAAGCAGCATAATTTGCTGCTTTTTTATTTTTCTCTATGCCAAAAGTCATGTGTATGTTGTAATACCGTATCTTACTGCATATATAGCTGCTTGTGTCCGATCCCTCAGCTCCAGCTTACTGATTAAGTTAGAAACATGATTTTTTACGGTTCCCTCTGTAATAAACAATTTCTCAGCAATTTCTTTATTATTTAATCCAAGGCCTATTTCTCTTAATACATCTATTTCACGCTCTGTTAATTGTTCCACTTGCTTTGGCTGATTTTGCTCTGATATTTCCACTACTTTTGTTCTTTTTAGTTCCTTCACAATTTGCGCTGTTATATCTTGTGGCAATACCGCTCCCCCTGCATGGACCGTTAATATTGCCTGAACAATTGCATCTGTCTCCATATCTTTTAATAAGTAACCGCTCGCTCCTTGCTCTAATGCTTCAAAAATGAGTTCACTATCATTAAATGTCGTCAGCATAAGAACCTTCATATCAGGGAACCTTTCCCTTATTAAGCGAGTCCCTTCAACGCCATTTATACGAGGCATTCGAATATCCATCAAAATAATTTCAGGTTGTAATTGTTCTGCTATTCGAACTACTTCATCCCCATCATTTGCTGTTCCCACCACTTCAAGTTCTGAACGTAAATTTAATAGCATTGCTAAACCATCACGAATAAGTGACTGATCATCAACGATCATAATACGAATCATTTCGTTCCTCCTATTACCCACGTCTTTTCCTTAAGTGGAAACTCAATCTGTAATCGAAAACCCTTCTCTTTTTCACTTTCAAATCGAATGATCCCACCATGTTCTTCTACACGTTCTTTCATATTTATTAAACCAAAACCAGGACTCACTTCATTTACGCCAACACCATTATCCGTAATCGATAGCATAACTTTTTCATCTAAACACAATAAGCTAACTTTACATAAACTAGCTTTTCCATGGCGTTGTGCATTTGTTAATGACTCTTGCATAATACGCAACAAAGTAGGTTGTAATGACAATGGGATTATAATTGGATCTCCCTGTAAATGAAAGGTTACTTGTACTTTGGTTACCTTTGAAAATTCATTTAACATTCCTTTCATATTTTCTATTATGTTCCCTAGATCTCTTTCTTCCTTCAACGCACGAACTGAAGCTCTTACCTCTTGAAGGGATTTTCTAGCTAATTCATGGCATGTATGTAAAACTTCTTCTGTAGCATCTGACTTTTGCTTCCATAAAGCCTCTGCAAGCTGCAATTGAACAAGTAAAGCCGTCATATTATGACCAACTGTGTCATGAATTTCTCGGGCAATATCGTTCCTCTCCCGAACTGTAGTTAGTTCTTCTACTTCTTTCGCATAAAGCTGTAATTGTTCATGCGCTTCTTTTAGAGCTATATGTGATAACGTCAATTTTTCGTATTGATCGTCGACAGTTTGGCGGGCTACTGTCAGTTTTTTAATTAAGTTCCCGGATAAAGCACTGAAGACAACGAACATAAAATTAATAGCATTACTATCAACTTCTATCTTTCCAGTATATTGATACGTATATAGTAAAATAGCAGACCAACATACAAAGAAAAAACTCACAAAAAAATATACAACTGCTTTTCGCCACGTATGAATAAATACTCCTACCGCATCAATCCCAAATATAATTAAATACAAACATGTCTCGGGAAATAAAAAACCTAGTAGTGCTGTAACTACTCCATTTGAGAGGAATACATAAAATTCAAGCCTTCTCCCTTGATGTGGTTGTATAAGTAAAACATGATTTATAACGTACATTAAACATGCAATACCAACAAATATTTGTAACCCTACTGTTTCACGTGAAACATGATTTATATATACCATGCAAATCATAACAATCGTAATGAGACGCGCATACCTTAACATAAAATTCTCCTCGCGTTTTTGAACTATTGTTTTAAATCATACCAACATGTAAAAAATCATTTTCACAATATAACATAAAGAAAATTATACCATTTCCATCTCGCGTTAACGGATATTAATAGAAAAACAAGTCACCCCCACATCTCCTAAGAGGATGACTTGTTTTTCTTTCATCTATTCCATCATACTATCTAATCGATTATATAATTCCGCCCGTAATCGTTCTTTTTCTGTTTTTTCTTTATATAACCGTTCTAACTTTTCAACATTGCTTGTTTCTTCCATTGTGCACTCCAGCGCATATATATCTTCTTCTATATACATAAGCTTATCTTCAATTTCTTCTATACCAATAGATTCCTTCTTTTTTACATTCATTACTTTAATTTTTGGAACCTCTTGTTGTTTCACTTCTTCTTTCTCTATTCTCTCTGCCCATTTCTGACGTGCCCATGCATAGTTCCCCGCAAATTCAAACAATGTATGTTCATCGATCCAATATGTTTTTTCAAACAATTTATTTAAAAAGTAACGGTCGTGTGAAACAGCAAGAATGGTTCCATTATATTGTTCGAGAGCTTCTTCCAGCACTTCCCTTGATTCGATATCAAGATGGTTTGTGGGCTCATCTAGCACAAGGAGGTTTACATCTTGATACATAAGCTGTGCCAAACGTAATCTCATCCGTTCACCACCGCTAAGCTGATTGACCTTTTTAAAAACGGCTGGACCATAAAATAAAAAGCGAGCTAATATATGGCGAGCTTCTCCTTCAGTTACAGCTACATGCTCCCGGAATGCTTCCAATACATTGGTTTTTACGTTTCCATAAGCATGCTGCGATAAATAACCGATTTTCACACTACTACCGATTCTGATCTCCCCAACATCTGGTTTCATTTCTTCTAATAGCAATTTTAATAATGTTGTTTTTCCTGTACCGTTACGTCCAACAATAGCTGCACGCTCTTGAAAACGCACATGTAAATTTGCTCCCTCAAATAAAATACGCCCAGCAAAATTTTTGCCAACTTCCTTCATTACAATAACATCTTTTCCGCTTCTCTCTTGTCCTTCAAACTGAAGCCCCATTTGTTTTCTTTCTAAAATTGGCTTCTTTAACTTTTCCATCCGTTCTAACGCGCGTTCCATATTTCTAGCACGTTTATGCAGTCCTTCATTCGGAGGATTCGCTTGATTCGCCCATTCCCTTAAACGTTTAATTGCTTCTTTCATTTTCTTTATTTTCTTTTGCTGTTCTTGATAAGATTGGAACTCTTGGAGTAATCTTTCTTCCTTCTCCTTCACAAACTGTGAGTAGTTCGTATGATATACATGAATTTCTCCGTCTTCCAAGTCAAAAATTTTCGTAACGACTTCATCAAGAAAATAACGATCATGTGAGATCACAACAACTGTTCCTGTATACTCTTTCAAAAATTGTTCGAGCCATTCTACTGCAAATAAATCTAAATGGTTCGTCGGTTCATCTAACAGTAGTAAATCTGGTTTCTTGAGCAGCATATAAGCAAGACTTACTTTCGTCTGCTCCCCGCCGCTCAGTTCAGCAAAAATTCGAGAAAATAGCTCCGTTATTTGTAAACCATTTGCTACTTTCATGATGTTCGCTTCTATTTCATAACCACCTAAAAACGAAAATTGTTCTTGCACTGCGCCATACTTCTCCATTAACCTCTCTAAACTAGTTGGATCGTGTTCCTCCGCCATACTTTTCTCTAAATTTCGCATGTTTCTTTCTAATTCTTTCTCTTTTACAAAGGCAGCGCTCAATACATCATATACATTTGTTTCACCAGCAAACTTCGGAATTTGTGCTACATGACCAACACGTGTCCCTTTTTTCATATGAATTGCTCCAGCATCTACATTCTCTATTCCTGTTAATAGCTGAAAAATTGTGGTTTTCCCGCTACCGTTTCTGCCAACTAATCCAATGCGTTCACCATTTTTTATTTCAAGCGATATATTTTCAAATATGATGTTTCCACCAAAAGATTTCGTTACATTGTTTACACTACAAATTGTCATTTTCCGTACTCCTTTCAACGTAAAAAAACATAGGGAAAGAAACTTTCCCCATGGTTTTTGGCATAGAAAAAGGAAGCCAAATAGCTCCCTTTTCACACGTTTTATAAAATGGGTGAAGAGATTTCTATCGTTCAATAACTGCTATGCAATTGCTAAAAAAGGGCATACGTATCCCGTTAGCAATCACATCATGAAAAATCGCACGACAAAAATAGATAAAATCTAAAAATTTTGCGCGTGCAGCTAAAGAACGTTTCATCTCATTCACTCCTTTCATACGGAATTTAATACTTACTCCTTTATTATACTTCCCCATTTGATGTTTGAATAGTCATTTTTCTGAAAATAATGAATATAGACTAAACATTTCAACAAATTACATCCAATCTTACACAACTGTTATGTTCACGTAATGGAAAGCAATAGTACGAAATCGTGCCTCCTTATACAATAAAGATGTAAGCAAGAGGTAAACAAAAAGAGGAAACAGTCCTGATGAAAGAAATCGTAAAAGCAGTCTTCGAGGTGTTAGTAAACGGACAAGCAGTTGTAAAAGAACTAAACCGACTATAAAAGGAGGAATAAAAATGATGAACATGGTAAAAATGATTCTCCACGCTTTAATTGATGCAAAAGCAGTTAGCCAAGAATTAAATGAACAATAAAAAGGGGAAAATGAATATGAAGAAAGCCATCTTTGCAATTGTAGGTACATTCTTTGCCTTACATGCACTGAAAAATAGAAAAAAGAAACAAAATGAAAATACTCTATATTATCCATACACATTATTACAAAAAAAATAAAAGACAAGATACCCAAGTACAATTAGGATATCTTGTCTTTTGTTTTTTCTATTAAAAATTGTTATTCTACAATCTTTTTATAATATGTATGATGCTTCATTAATTCATCGTGTATACCAATTCCTGTAATACTGCCATTCTCTATTACAAAAATGGTATCTGCTTGTACTACCGTTGATAAACGATGTGCAATAACAAATGTCGTTCTACTTGGAAATATTTTTTTGGTGGATTAGCAGTCCGCCATATATCCAAAAATGATACACTCTTTTGCTCTTCCATCTTCTATCTCCTTCTTTTACCATTTCCTCCTTTTCCACTATACAGGATTTTCCTTTCCCTTTCACGAATATAGTAGACGGGAATTTCACATATATTTTTAAAGGGGTATATACGAATGGATACACAACAACTTTATTTTTTAAATGACATTGGAAAACAAAAGCCAGAAAGTATTCGCAATAAAAGCACCGCTTGTCCTTTTTGCGATAGAGAAAATCTCACTGATATTTTAGAAACTGAAGACTCCATTATTTGGTTGGAAAATAAATTTCCAACATTAAAAGATACCTTTCAAACTGTTCTAATAGAAACCGGTAATTGTCATGATCATATTGCAACCTACACACCTGAACATATGCAAAAGCTACTGCATTTTTCTATAAAGCATTGGTTAGCTTTAGAAAAGAGCAACGAATTTACTTCTGTTATTTTATATAAAAATCACGGTCCATTTTCAGGCGGAAGTTTGCATCATGCACATATGCAAATTATCGGAATGAAATATGTAAACTACCTAGAAAACATAGTACCTGAAAACTTTCAAGGCGTTACCGTAAAAAAGGATGAACAAATTGAACTTAATATTTCTACACGGCCAATTATCGGTTTTACCGAATTTAACATTGTCATTGAAGACATAAAAACCATCGACACCATGGCACATTATATTCAGCAAACTGTGCGTTACATACTAACGGGCTTTCATAAAGGTTGTAGCAGCTATAATTTATTCTTCTATCACCTTGATGAAAAAATTATTTGTAAGGTTGTTCCTCGTTTTGTTGTTTCACCATTATATGTCGGGTATAAAATCCCTCAAGTTTCTACAAAGTTGGAAGATGTAAAACAGCAACTTGAACGATATTTTACAAATGAAATGGAACTTTTTATAGACAAATAGAGTAGGTGTCAGATCACCTACTCTTTTACTACTCCTTTATTTCGATAATATACGTTCTTTAGCCCTTCGTTATACTTCATATTTTGATCCGTCCACTCAGGCCCTAAATTACCTGGCCAACCAGATGTATTTGCTATATATTTTAGTAACGCTAAATCTGTTAAACCTTTTTGCACACCTCTTTTATACCCTTTCATTAAATGAGGCATCGCAATTTGGGCATTTGTCCGCGGGTCCTTCAATTGCTCGTCCGTTAAGTGATCAGGAGCAAGTCCCCCACCTCGGTGTAACTGAAACAATCCAAAAGAAGTGCCATTGTCTCCAACACTTCGTGGGTTCAAACGACTTTCATGCTCGGCAATTGTAAGAGGTATCCATTCTGGAAGATTTACTTTCTTTGCTTCTTCAGTAATAATTTGTTTCATCTGTTTTGCTTCCTCTGAGTCAACATAACTTGTTTGATTCATCAATCTTTCCATTCCTTCAGACTCTCCTTGGAAATACAAATACATTCCAAGAACAACTAAAAATCCTACAAAGAATTTTTTCACTACCTCTACCTCTTTCTCCGCTGAAATTTGTCCCCTTTCAGCCCTTCCTTACAATTACCTGCAATCTATCACCCTGTTACTCTTAAATGATATCAAACGAAGCTCTATCTTAACATCGTGCTTTAGACTGATTTTCTGAAAATCAATAGTAAAATATTATAAAAAATGTAACATCCCTATCCCACTTCTTATGTGTGTAATTTTTACCAATATCTATTTCAAATGGTTCCTACCTTTTTTGTATATAATTGTAAATTGAATTCTACACAAAGAATAGGAGACTACCTACATGAAAAGTCAAAAACTAAAGACATTTCCCCCCATAAAACCGAAACGTATTTTGATATATTTGCTCTGCAACCTTCTCTATAGAAATATTTTTTATCAAGCTAATTTCTTTTAACACACCCTCAATCATACCCGGATGCGTCATAATATTTTCTTGAAATTTCCAGGGTCCATCTGTTTCCACCATCATATATTCTAGCGGATAAAACGAAACGATTTTTCTAATTTTCTCCTTCTTCATAACATCTGGCGTAATTGAAATAAAGTAGCCATTTTGAATCATCCGCTCCATCGTTTCTTTACTCCCCTTAAACCAATGAAAATGCGCACGTGATATCTCATACTGTTTCAGTAAATCACATACAATATCAGCGTCTTCATAGACTGCATGTAAAACAATCGGTAAATTGAACCTTTTTGCAAGCATTATAAATCTCTCTAATACTTTTATATAAGGGTCTAATACGATATCTTTCTTTTCTTGCCTTAAATAATATGGCAGACCAATCTCACCTATGGCAACAAGCCATTCTACATTTGCCTCAATTAACTTATAAATTTGTTCACATTCTTTTTGGTTAATCGGCTGTTCTGGATGAAAACCAAGTGCCGGATGTACAAATGGATGTTGTCTTGCTAAAGATAATGTTTGTTGACAAGAATGATAGTTCATTGATACCGCAATCAGTCCATCAATCTCAGTACTTCTTTTTACATCATCAATTAGTTTCATTTGCTCTTTATTCTTATATTGGTCTAAATGTATATGACTATCAATCCACTTCATCCTATCACCTCTTACATCTATTTTAATACGCCGCTTCAGATTAAGGGCAATAAAAAACAAGAAGGAATCTCCTTCTTGTTCTTTCATCTATATTATTTAACAATTAAATTTGTAATTATGTCAAAAAGTCCAACACATACGACAGCAACAGTAAAGTAGCTACAGAAATCTTTTATCGGAAACTTAACTACTTCTTTTTTTTGCATCCCATTCTTCTCCCTTCTGATTACCTTCCCTAATTTTTTATCTTTTTTTTATTATGCAGAAAATATGACAAATAAGCTATCGAATTAACTTACGAAAACCTTACAATATTGTAAGGTTTAAAAAAATAGCCTCATCTCATAAAGAGATAATGGCTATGCAATAGTTGGTTTTAAAACATTCATCACTATTTCAGACAGCAAGTTGTATGTTCAAACTTCCTACTTGTATTGTAATAGAATTCACAAATGACAACTATCTAATTAACTTACATGTACCTTACAATGTTGTCATGAACAATATTACTTTTAGCAAATTAGATGCAATCGGACTTGCTAGCAGTGTGGCTCTTCTTACGGATTTCATTTCTGCTGCTACAGTTATCCTAGTATAAACTTATGTCCGCTTTCTTGTTATACAGCTAAAATCCCCTAAATTCCATACTCTCTGTCTTGTTAAAACTTATTTTATATAGTAAACGTATATTTAAATACTAACACCGAAAAATTTCTTCTTTAAATGATTTATATGTAATAAAAAACACTGTAACATACTCAGTATGTTACAGTGTTTTACAATATTTTATCTTGTCGCCAATAGCTTACTTCTCGCCTGCACAGGAATATTTTGGACCTCAATCTCTACCAATGATTCACCGTAACGTCCTTTTGCGGTAATTTTCAATGACTCACTTCGTTTTAACATGTGCTTCACTGTTTTCTTTATCGTCTGTGCCCTACCTTTTTCATCATATGCAACAAACTCATATTCATACCATTCATCACCAATATGTTGACCGACATCATTCACAATCGTGTAATATTCTTTTGTTTTACAAAATGGATTATATTTATCAATTACTGGTCCCAGTTTTGTTGGTAGTAGTAAGATAATAACAGCTACCAGCGCAATTCCAGTAATAATTACTCGCTTTTTCACTCTTCCCCACTCCAAGGTAAATTCCTCCTCCACACAATATGTGTAGTTTTCTATAAACTTATTTTAAAGAGAAGGACTTAATCCCGCCATTGAATCCCATTACATTTCCCTTACATTTTTGTAAGAATTCGAATGAAATTTTATATGATTTTTAACAATTTGTGAACCCTCCAAAACTGTGATAAACATCACACCCTCTACTTTCCAAAGATTCTATAATACGAGTATACAAGTTTGTTAAACATTTCACATTTAAGAGGGGAAATGAATATGAAAAAGCGTTTAGTTATGATCGGGAATGGTATGGCTGGTATACGCTGCATTGAAGAAATTTTAAAACTAGATTCAGGACTTTATGATATTACTATTTTTGGTGATGAACCTCATCCAAACTATAACCGCATTATGCTATCTCACGTCTTACAAGGAAAAACAAATATCCAAGATATCATTATGAACGAATACAGTTGGTACGAGGAAAATGATATTACGCTGTATACAAATGAAAAGGTAATAAATATTGATCGGGAAGAACAAGTCATCGTTACAGAAAAGAACCGTATTGTCATATATGACAAGCTCATTATCGCAACAGGGTCCAGCGCTTTCATCTTACCTGTTGAAGGCTCACAACTTCCAGGTGTAACAGGCTTTCGTACAATTGAAGATACACAATTTATGCTGGATGCTGCTAAGCGATATAAAAAGGCTGTCGTCATTGGCGGGGGATTACTCGGTTTAGAAGCCGCACGAGGGCTTATTGACTTAGGAATGGATGTTCACGTTGTTCATTTAATGCCTTACTTAATGGAGCAACAACTCGATGCCAAAGCCGCTTCATTACTGCGTGAAGACTTAGAATCACAAGGTATGAAGTTTCTTATGGAAAAGAAAACAGTGAAAATTCTTGGTACTGACCGTGTTGAAGGTATCCAATTTGAAGATGGCGATGTTGTAACATGCGATTTAATTGTAATGGCTGTTGGGATACGTCCAAATACACATTTAGCAAAAGATGCTGGTTTAATTGTAAATCGTGGCATAGTTACAAATGACTATATGCAAACAGATGATGAATCAGTCTATGCAGTTGGTGAATGTGCAGAACATGACGGTATTGCCTATGGTCTTGTTGCCCCATTATATGAACAAGGGACCGCACTGGCAAAGCATATAACGAATTCACAAACAGATGGATATGCAGGTAGCATCGTCGGTACACAACTTAAAGTTGCAGGATGCGATTTATTCTCTGCTGGACAAATTTATGAAGATGACGTAACAAAAGCAATCTCAATCTTTAATGAGTGTACGCGTTCCTATAAAAAAGTATTAATCCGTGACAATAAAGTCGTTGGTGTTGTTTTATATGGAGACACTGCTGAAGGTACACGCCTCTTTAGCATGTTAAAAAAGGAAGAAGATATACAAGAATACACACCCGCCTCCCTTCTTCACAAAGCTGGTGAAGAAAGTGGACTTGACGTTGCCAGTATGAGTGCTGATGACACCGTTTGTGGATGTAACGGCGTGACAAAGGGAACAATCGTTCATGCTATTTTAGAACAAGATTTAACAACTTTTGAAGAAGTAAAAGGATGTACAAAAGCTGCCGGTTCATGTGGTAAATGTCGTCCAGTTGTTGAACAAATTTTATCTCATACTCTCGGGGATAGCTTCGATGCATCTGCACAATCCGTTGGTATATGTGGATGTACAACTTTATCACGTGATGAAGTTGTCACAGCGATTCATGAGAAAGGTTTAAAATCGCCAAAAGAAGTACGAAACGTCCTTGGCTTCGCACATGAAGATGGCTGTTCAAAATGCCGCCCTGCATTAAATTACTATTTACGTATGACACGCCCAGAAGAATATGCAGATGATAAATCATCCCGCTTCGTTAATGAAAGAATGAATGGCAATATTCAGCATGATGGTACATTTTCTGTTATTCCTCGTATGTACGGCGGTGTTACTACGGCAGATGATTTAATGAAAATTGCTGAAGTTGCTAAAAGATATGATGTGCCGCTTGTAAAAATAACAGGTGCAAGTCGAATCGGCTTATATGGTGTTAAGAAAGAAGATTTACCAAAAGTTTGGGCTGACCTCGATATGACTTCTGGTTATGCCTATTCGAAATCCCTTCGCAATGTAAAATCATGCGTCGGCTCTCGCTTCTGCCGCTTTGGTACAAAAGATTCATTAGGGCTTGGTATGTTACTTGAACAATCGTTAGAAATGGTAGATACACCTCACAAAATGAAAATGGGTGTAACTGGTTGTCCACGTAACTGTGCAGAAGCATTAACAAAAGACTTTGGCGTCGTTTGTGTTGAAAATGGCTTCCAACTTTATATTGGTGGCAACGGTGGTACAGAAGTGCGTGAAGCTGATTTTGTAATGATTGTCCCTACAGAAGAAGATGTACTTCGCATTGCCACAGCTTACGTACAACATTACCGTGAAACTGGTATTTACGGCGAACGAACAGCCCCTTGGGTAGAACGAATGGGATTAGCTCATATAAAAGAAGTGCTGCAAGATGAAAGCATGGTTACTATGCTAAATGAACGTTTCCAAAAAGCGCGTAACACATATGAAGAAGCTTGGGGACAAGCACTGGAAACTAGGTCATTAAAAGCCATGTATGAAGTAGAAACTGTAAAGTAAGGAGCGATCTACATGTTGCAAACTAAAGAAAAAATAAAAATAATGCATGCAGAAGACCTTCCTGTGCAAATCGGTAAGGAAGTGCGCATTAAGGATATATCCATCGCCTTATTTCGCCTTTCAAATGGTGATATTCGCGCTGTAGAAAATCGATGCTCTCATAAAAACGGACCTTTAGCCGAAGGAATTGTTTCTGGAGAATTCGTCTTCTGTCCATTGCATGACTGGAAAATTTCATTAATAACAGGTGAAGTTCAAAAGCCTGATGATGGTTGTATCCAAACATATGAAGTAGAAGTTATTGATGGTGATATTTATATATATATGTAACTTGTACAGGGAAGCCCTTTTTGGCTTCCTTTCAAGTAAAAATAGATGAGGTGTAGAGATGAACGGATACGTATATTTAGCTGGTGCAGGACCTGGTGATGAAGGACTTATTACTAAAAAAGCAATAGATTGCCTAAAACAAGCAGATGTTGTTTTATATGACCGCTTATTAAATCAAACTTTACTTCGCTATACAAAGCCAACATGCGAACTCGTCTATTGCGGAAAAATGCCAACAAATCATATTATGCGACAAGAAATGATTAACGCTCATTTAATTCAGTCTGCAAAAGAAGGTAAAACGGTCGTCCGCTTAAAAGGCGGAGATCCATCTATTTTTGGTCGCGTTGGTGAAGAAGCAGCCGCTTTAGCAGCAGAAAACATTTTATACGAGATTGTTCCAGGGATTACATCTAGTATTGCCGCTAGTGCGTATGCCGGCATCCCTCTTACCCATCGTAATTACAGTAATAGTGTAACTTTGTTAACCGGTCATACAAAAGGCGCAATTAGCGACCAAGTAAATTACAGCTCCCTCTTAAACAGCGATACAATTGCTTTTTACATGGGCGTTAAAAACTTGCCGGTAATTTGCGAAAATTTATTACAAACAGGAAGAAAAAAAGATACACCAGTAGCAGTCATTGAATGGGGTACAACTGGAAAACAACGAGTTGTTACAGGTACACTCTCCACAATCGTGGATGATGTGAAAAAAGAACAGATTTCAAATCCATCGATGACAATTGTTGGTGAAGTGGTGTCCTTACGAAAACAAATTGCCTGGAAAGAACACAAGCCACTACATGGAAAAAAAGTTTTATTTGCCTCTGCAACAAACAAAACAAGTATACTAGTGCAAAAGTTACAAGCAGCGGGCGCAGAAATATATCAAATACCAACTTTCAAAAAACAAAAATATGTATTAACACCTGAGCAGATTAGTGAAATTTTTAATGCTGAGCGCCTTGTTTTCTGCTCAGCTGAAAGTGTAGCAATCTTATTCCAATCATGTGCGCAGCATCAAAAAGATATTCGCTCCTTAAAAGCAACATTGCAGTATATGAATGTCGCTACACAGAAGGCACTTATGCAGTATGGGCTTTTAAGCTTACCTGCAACACTTTCCAACGAAACAACTGTTTATTTAGGTCGAAATATTAATCGAATTGCCGCCATTCAGGAAAAAATAGGTACTGGCTCTTATATCATGACACACGAATATACAATTGATCATCGTTTTGATGAAGTTCATTCACGTACACTGACTGAATTCACATGGGATAGCATTGTATTTGAAGGACGTGCTGCAATCGATACGTTTATCACAGAAGTAAACCGCCTTGGCTTCACAGATATTCTGAATTTACCATTCTCCTATATCGATGAACCAACTTTACAATATGCCAATAAAGTTGGACTTCATCACATTGATTATCAATTACAAGCTATCATCAATGAGAAAGAGGTGATAGCAAGATGAAAGGCATCGTTTATATTGGACACGGTAGCAGATTACAAGAAGGCAATAAACAGTTCATTCACTTTGTTCAGTCTGTTATAAACGAGCGAAGTGAAAATATCCAAAAAATTGGATTTCTCGAACTAACAACACCGACTGTTCAAGATGCGATTGTAGAAGCAATCACTGAAGGTGCAACTGAGATTTTAATTGTCCCTGTTTTATTATTTGCAGCGGCCCATTATAAACGTGATGTTCCTTTTGAAATTGAGAAAATAAAAAAGCACTATCCACACATTACATTTTCAGTTATACCACCTTTTAGTACACATCCGCTTATGATCGAACTTGTCATAAAACGAATACGTGAAGCTATGCCAATGCCAAATAGTGAAATCTTACTTGTTGGCCGTGGTAGCAGTGATTCTCAGCCTATACATGAATTAAGACAAATTGGGGCAGCTGCCCAGCAAAGACTCTGCTTGCCGGTTTCCTGCTCCTTTTTAACAAAAGGAACACCTTCTTTTACTGATGAACTCAATGAAAAGTCATCGCGCGCAAGGCATGTATATGTCATGCCTTATCTTCTCTTTACTGGGTTATTACTTCAGAAAATAAATCGGCATGCAAAAAAATATGCTAACGTTACAACCTGTAATTGTCTTCAATTTGATTCCTACATGAAATCTGCTTTATTAGAGCGAATGGAGGAATATGTACATGTATAACATTTATCCAATTATGTGTAATCTCCAAGGCAAAACGGTTGTGATCGTCGGTGGTGGAAAAATTGCATATCGAAAGGCAGCTGGTTTAAAGAATACAGGAGCTCGTGTCACGATTGTGAGCCCGTATATTGGTGAAGAAATGGAGAATCTCACCTATATTACATGGAAGGAAAAAATGTTTACAGAAGAAGATATTAAAGATGCTCATCTCATCTATGCTGCAACAAATCATCATGATGTAAATATGATGGTTAAACAAGCTGCACATGATTTTCAATGGGTTAATATCGTAAGTGATGGCACAGAGTCATCCTTTCATACACCTGCAATCATTCGAAATGACGAATATGTTATAAGCATATCAACTTCTGGTAAAAATCCATCCTTTGCAAAACGAATAAAAGAAAAACTAATGAAGATCCTTCCCCAAATTATAAAATAAAAAAAGATGAACGAATCCCCTCGTTCATCTTTTTAGCTTGCTTTAAAACCACCGCCAAGTACATCTCGTATATCGTGAATAACAACAAATGCATCTTCATCTACATTACTGGTTACTTGTTTTAATTTTACAAGCTCTTGCTTATTAATTACGACATATAGTACTTCTTTATTTTTTCCAGTATAACCACCGCGACCTTCTAAAACAGTAACACCCCGTGTCATATGTTTCGTAATCGTTTCACGAATTAAATCTGGTTGACTAGATATAATCGTAACTGCTGTTTTCGTATTAATTCCTTCTACAATGAAGTCGATTACTTTTGCTCCGATAAATACTGCAACGAGCGTATACATTGCTTTTTCTTGCCCAATAATGAATACCGATCCTACAATTACAACAATATCAATAAAAGACAAGATTTGTTCATCAGGCTCTACATACTTTTTCACATTCAATAATAGTTCATCCATCAATATTCCTCCAAATTCTATTCACTGTCGTAACACTTGAAAAGAATCCATGGATTACTACATAACCGGTATAATTCAGTTATAAAGTATAAAACGCGTTTCCAGTCAAAAAAAATTCTCAAAAAAATCCGCTATGTAATGGCACATAACGGACACACCTGCTAGCTTTGCGATATCTCTAATATTTGTCATGTGCTCACCTCTTTCTTTAACGTACGAAGTTCATAATCCCTTGTCAAATATTTATATCCTTACATAGATGTTCAGTTTCCTTACAAAAGTGTAATCCTCCTGTAAGCTAATTCGATAGTGACTTCCCTCTATATTTCGTACAATTAGGTCAGAAAGTAACAACAACCATTCGAAAAGGAGCGGATACGCATCATGAACAAAATAAAAATAAATAAACTCGTAAATACAATGAGCATGGTGTTATCTGCTCTTGTCGATGCAAAATCAGTTGCTCATTCATTAAATAAGTAAGGAGAGAGTATGATGAACAATATTACTTTTAACAAATTAGATTTTATCGGATTAGCTAGCGGCTCAGCTCTTCTTACAGCTTTCATTTATGCTGCTACGCTTCTATAATTTTGTGTCCCCTTTCCCCTTTATATAGATAGTAATAGAAAAGACGACCGTCTATGCCCGGTCGTCTTTTCCTATTTTTTATTTTGTTGTAATGTCTCTGTTAATTCTTCAAACATTGTATTTAATTGATCCGTCATCATTTTCATAGCCGTTTTTCGATCCACTGTCTCTCCCGCTTCAACTTGAATCGGATTACCAAAAATTAATTGTGCTCTTTTCCCCTTAATTAATTCTTTTACACTTGATGGCCCAACATAAGCTGCTGGTACTAAAGGAACATTAGAACGCATTGCAATCGTAACAGCTCCTGCTTTTAAAGAAACATCCTCTGTCGATCTCGTTCCACTTGGAAAAATCCCTACTACTTTCCCATCTTTTAATAAACGGGATGGAATTTTCAATGTACTTGGCCCTGGATTTGCGCGATCTACCGGAAAAGCATTTACATTCTTAAAGAACCAATTTGTAAATTTACTTTCAAACAGTTCCTTTTTGGCCATATAATGAATTTCCGTTGGGTACATCCCAGCTGCCAGCATTAAAACATCCATAAAACTCGTATGCGTACAAGCAATAACATACGGCCCACCTTCAGGTAATTTTTCTTTTCCTTGAACCTCCACTTTTCCAAGCGTTTTAAATATATATTTCAACAAAAATGTAATTAGCTTATACATTCGTTTCGTTCCTTTCTCAATATCCAAAGTTTAATTATTATCCTTACACCAATTATAACACTAAGTTTTAGTAGTTGGTAATAAAATTAAGTGACAATTTTCAAAAATTAATTCTTACAAAGGTGTAATCTTGCTGTAAGCTAATTCGATAGTTACTCCTGGTCGTATTTCATATAATTAAGACAGAAACAAGGGCAACAACAATTCGGAAAGGAGCGGATACGCATGATGAACAAAATGAAAACAAATAGATTTGTAAATACAATGAGTATGGTGTTATCCGCTCTTGTCGATGCAAAAGCGGTTGCTACTACATTAAACAAATAAGGAGAGATAACTATGAACAACATTACTTTTAACAAATTAGACTTTATCGGACTTGCAAGCGGCGCAGCTCTTCTTACAGCATTTATTTACGCACTTGCTCAAGGTCTTGTCCTATAAACTTGTTTCCCCTAACCCCTTTATATAGAGAAAAAGCTGCTCGTCCATAGACAAGCAGCTTTTTCAATTTGTTTCATATATAATTTGACCTGTTTTACTTATATCGTACCCACCAATTGCTCGTAGTTCATTTTGAAATTCTGTCGATTGCAGTATTTCTTTTACTGCTTCAATAAGTTGTTCATTTTCTTTATTTTTTAAGATTACTAAGTCATATTGTTCTTCCATAAGTGGAATAAAATCTACATTCACAATTTGTGCTACCTTTTCTGTTCCTATGCCGACATCAGCTTTCCTATTAGCAATTTGAGAGGCAACACCAAGATGATTAGACTCCTCCCAATTATATCCTCGAATATTTGCTTTATCTACATTTTGAATTCTCACCTGTTCATCTACTAGTACACGAATTCCCGATCCTTTTTCACGATTCACAAATTGAATCGATGAACGACTCAAGTCAGCCCACTTTTGTATTCCTTTTGGATTTCCTTCTTGGACATAAAACCCAACATTTCTCGCTAATAAGTTCATCACAATACATGGCTGTCCAACTAAAATTCGTTTTACATATGGGATGTTATATTCTCCTGTATCTCCATCAAACAAATGTAAACTAACGATACTTCCTTCTCCTTGAGACATTTTAATTAAACTCATTAAACTCCCCTGATAAGCCCGGAGCATACTAGAGCCTGTTAAAAATCTTTCAAGATGTTTCGCTAGCATATCTAATGTTAACTCTTGTCCACTAATTACACAGGAAGATTCTCTATTCTTCTCCTTTAGTTTCATAGAAGCAGTTTGTACTTTCCCTGTTTTCATTTGCTTAATATATTGTTCTAAGTCCACTGCATCGATGCGCATTTGTCTACCAACTCTGTAGGAAGGTAGTTCACCCTTTTTAATTAAATCATACACTGTTAACTTTGAGACTTTTAATCGATTTGCTACTTCTTCCGTTGTGTAGGAATGATGATCCATAGACGATTCCTCACTTTCTCTTTTCATTGTAACAAAGAAAGAAAATTTCTCCTATTTTTTCAAAAAGTGATTTATTTCACATTATATTTAATTATATCTATTTATAATTAAATATAATTAGTTATAATTAATATGGTGAAAAGAAAGGGGATTATATTTATGAACAGATTTACATTACGGTACATTGGGGTATTCATGCTTTCTTTCCTTCTTATATTTAGCTCGGCTTGCACAAGTGGAGAAAAAAAAGAAAAAACGACTGCTAAAGAAGAAAAGACAGTTGAACTTACGATATCTGCAGCTGCAAGTTTACAAGATGCTTTCAAAGAAATTGAAAAACAATATAAACAGAAAGAACCAAACATAAAGCTTTCCTTTAACTTTGGTGGTTCTGGTGCACTTCAGCAGCAAATTGAACAAGGGGCTCCTGCTGATATCTTCTTCTCTGCAGCAGAAGATAAATTTCAAACGCTTGTAAAAAAAGGATTTATTAATGAAAAAGAGGGGAAAAATCTTCTTGGAAATGAACTTGTTTTAGTCGTTCCAAAGGAAAGTTCCATTAAAACATTTCAAGAGTTAAAAGAAGAAAAAGTGAAGAAACTAGCAATTGGTACACCTGAATCTGTACCAGCCGGAAAATATGCAAAAGCTTCACTTACGCATGAAAATCTATGGAATGACCTCCAAAACAAAATTGTATTTACAAAAGACGTCCGCCAAGTGTTAACATATGTAGAAACAGGAAATGTAGATGCTGGAATTGTATACAAAACAGATGCTCTCATTTCAGACAAAGTAAAAATTGCAAATGCAGCACCAACTAATTCTCATGAACCGATCCACTATCCAGCAGGGGTTATAAAAGAATCCAAGCATAAGAAAGAGGCGACTTCATTCTATGAATATTTACAGTCAAAAGAGGCACAATCTATCTTTAAAAAATATGGATTTACAATTCTATCTTAACTACCATGGCATTTGATGCACTTTGGCCGCCTATTTTTCTTTCCTTACGAGTAGCTGCACTCGCCACCATTATTGTTATGATTTTCGGCACAATTATTGGACGAGTATTAGCTCGCTCCTCGTGGCGCTATAAAGTGTTATTAGAAACCATTTTTCTATTACCGATGGTGCTCCCGCCAACTGTTATTGGGTTCTTTCTCATTATTATTTTTGGGAATAACAGCCCAGTTGGTAAGTGGATTGAATCATTATTTCAACACTCTATTATGTTTACATCATGGGCTGCTGTCATCGCTTCAACAGTCGTTTCATTCCCACTTATGTATCAATCGGCCAAGACAGGTTTTTCTATTGCAAACGAGCAAATTGAAGACGGTGCCCGTGATCTTGGGGCCAGTGAATACCAAGTCTTCTTACATGTCACATTGCCGCTTGCATTCCCCGCACTACTTAGTGGAATGATCTTAAGCTTTGTACGTGCACTTGGTGAATTTGGAGCAACACTTATGTTTGCTGGTAACATTCCAGGAAAAACACAAACAATTCCTACAGCCATTTATATGGCGATTGACGCAAGTAACATGCAGCTCGCCTGGACGCTTGTTATCATAACAGTCGGTATGTCACTCCTATTCTTATTGTGCATCCAGCTAATTAATAAAAGAATTACTACTTCTTAAAGCGGCTTTCGACAAAAGCTGCTTTTTTATTTCCCGAAAAATAAATTGTTTTGTAGAATGAAACAATTTATCCTGCTGTTCGAGTGCTGTAAAACCCCATTGATTAAAGTTTCACTTTATCCCAACCTTACAAAATTGTAATCCTATTGTAAGCTAATTCGATAGTTACTATTTCCCACATTCCATATAATTAAGTTATAAAGTAAAGCCAATGGGAAGTAGATTGTCCCCCTCTCCCCACTTCTTAAAAAGAGCTAAGTAACTTTATTCCCCCCATCCCCATTTAAAAAAGACCTCAATTTGAGGTCTTTTTTTATTTTGATAAAATAAAACTTTGATTAGCTTTTGCTGACTTTTGAGATAAGGTCTTACTAAGCTTAAAAAACGAGATTAAATAACAGAATTTTAATTTTTGTAGAAATATACATTCTATTTGAATTTACTTTCTAAAATAGGTACTTTCCTGTTATTATATTTAGGTATTTGAAAAAAATGAAGAAATGAAACCGCATTTATATCGTAAATTCTTCATCCTGTTTTAACAATCGGTAATCTTCCACTTTCTAAGTGGGAAATTACCGATCGTTAAAACGAAATTAAATTAAATTAAATTATATTGATATAGAAAAGTGAAGGGAGTCTTGTAATGGACATTTTATTAGCGCTTCTTCCTGCAATTGCATGGGGAAACGTCTTATTAGTAAGCGTAAAAATGGGCGGCGGTGCATATAGCCAAACATTAGGTATGACAATTGGTGCCTTATTCTTTGCAACAATTATGTATATATTTACTCAACCGGCTTTAACTATGACAATCTTAATCGTCGGTTTTATTTCAGGTCTATTCTGGGCTTTAGGACAAGCAAACCAATTAAAAACTGTTGAAAAGCTAGGTGTTTCAACAACTGTAACCATTTCAACTGGGATGCAACTTGTTGCGACTTCTATCTTTGGCGTTATCGCTTTCCATGAGTGGACTACTACTACTACGATTATTATGGGAACGATTGCAATCCTTTTAATTGTAATTGGTGTTGTCTTTACTTCACTAGATGATAAAGAAAATGCACAGCCACCGGGACAACTGAAAAAAGGGCTTTTAACTTTAATTGTTTCTACTTTTGGTTACCTTGTATATGTAATTATCATTCGTTGGTACAATATCGATGGTTGGTCTGCTATTTTACCGCAAGCGGTCGGTATGTTTGTTGGTGCAGTGGTACTGACATCTAAATATAAACCGTTTAACAAATATGCAGTTCGTAACATATTATCTGGTTTACTATGGGGAACAGGAAACTTATTCTTACTTCTTTCCTTACCACGAGTTGGAGTAGCAACAAGCTTCCCATTATCTCAAACTGGCATCGTTATCTCTACATTCGGTGCGATTGTCTTCTTAGGAGAAAAGAAAACGAAACGCCAAATGGGATTTATTGCACTAGGTAGTGTCCTAATTATCGGCGGTGCTGTTTTACTTGGTATGACAAAAGCATAATTACACAATCTATTACTAAACCCTCTGAAGCATACATGCTTCAGAGGGTTTTCTATTCATTAATCACTTTTCTTTCCAATCTATCTGTGTAATTTGATCTTTAGACATTTAAATTACCGCTATGACAAACAAAAGGGGCCTTTCACTCGTTTTCTCTCTGTTTTAGCTTGGCAATCTATCCGCTTTTAAGCATGACCAGATGCTCTCTCACCTAAAAAGAAAAGGTTTATGTAGGTGTTTTAATTGGGATTTATATATTTTCAAAACTTTCATTCCTCTCTTACCAACCTATCAATAGCTAAATTACTATAAAAGTTAATATGGCATATACTAATCCTTATAGCAAATTCATATAAGTCTTTTCTTTTTACAAAGATCTCTCAAAGGTGTTATCGTTTTTTATACCCTATTTTAATCAGGAAGGAATAAAGGATATGCTAAAGAAACATAGAATTTTATTTATTGGTGCTGGCCGTATGGCAGAAGCAATCTTTGCTGGACTTCTCAAAACAAGTAACGAACACATTGAAAAAATTATCGTATCCAATCGAAGTAACATAGAAAAGCTTAAACAATTAGAGAAAAAATATAATATCTCCATTACGAGTGATTGGACTCAACATATCAAAACTGTTGATACCATTGTTTTAGCGATGCCACCAGCTGCACATGAACAATTATTAGCAGCGTTATCTCCTCTTCTAACCAATCAATTTGTTGTAACGGTTGCTGCCGGGATTGGTCCATCTTACTTAGAAGAAAAACTTCCTCAAGGTACACCTGTTGCCTGGATTATGCCAAATACAGCTGCGACAATTGGAAAGTCTATTTCTCTATATACAATGGGACAGTTCGTAAATGCTGAACATCAAGAAACTTTACAACTACTCTTAAAGGGGATTGGTACAGCACAGCTATGCACGGAAGAAGAAGTTCATCAGCTGACCGCTGTTACTGGAAGTGCACCTGCCTTCCTTTACCATTTTGCTGAAGGTTTAAATGAAACCACAAAAAGCTATGGAATCGATGAAGCAACAGCAAAACATCTTGTTATCCAAATGATTGCTGGTTCTGCTGCTATGCTTGAGCAAGAACAAGATCCAGCTATGCTTCGTGAACAAGTGACAACACCAGGTGGTTCAACTGCAGAAGGTTTAAAAGTTCTATATGAAAATAATTTTTCGAAGATTATTTATCAAGCAATTGAAGCAACCAATAAAAAAGCTAGAGGGAATTAATATGAAATTCACAAGCTTACACAACATTACATAACGGTGTGTAAACGCCTTGGTTTGGCTTAGGTGTTTTTTTTAAGTTGAAGATGGCACAGAAGTAATTGATTCTGTAAAAGCAGTTATTAAAAATGGATACCGCAGCATCGATACAGCGGCAATATACAAAAATGAAGATGGCGTTGGTCCAGACCCTGATAATTTTGATTTTTAAAAACGAGAGTCACTGTGCAATTGCACAGTGCTCTTTCTTTTTATATCCCTATTTAAAAGACTGAAAATTTAAACTATATTTCATTTCATTGACAGTTCATTTATCCGGGTGTAAGATTTTGAATAATCAAAGAAACAAAAAAATTAATACAAATTACTATGTTTACTCATTGTATCAAGAGAGGTGGAGGGACTGGCCCTTTGAAACCTCGGCAACAGGTTCACTTTGAATACTGTGCCACTTCCTGCAAGCATTATGCTTGAAAGATAGAATGAGGGACTTCGTTTATATACAGGTACATGCCTTGTAAACAAAAATCCCTCTTTCTCGATAAGAAAAGAGGGATTTTTTCTTTCCCTCAAAGTTGTTCATTAACTATTTTTTTAATACCCAAACAATTTAGGGAGGAATTTTACATGAAAAAGAAATTTGTACCTGCTGTCGCATCTGTTTTAGGAGCAAGTATTTTATTAACAGGATGCGGTAGCTATAAAGACGATGCAAGCGGAGCAAAAGCAAAAGATAAAGCACCTGATAAACAAGTATTGAACTTAGCTGCTGGTACAGAAATCCGCACAATGGATACTGCACGCGCTACAGATACTGACTCTGGTCAAGTAATGAGAAACGTATTTGAAGGTCTATATAACCTTGGTGAAGGAAACAAACCTGTGCCTGGTGTTGCAAAGTCTCATGAAGTGAGTCCGGATAAAACAAAATATACATTCCATTTACGAGATTCCAAATGGTCAAATGGTACACCCGTAACAGCGAATGACTTCGTCTTTGCTTGGCAACGTGCAGTTGATTCAGCAACAGCTTCTGAATATGCATTTTTATTCTTTGATATAAAAAATGCAAAAAAGATTAATAGTAAAGAGCTTTCGGCTGATCAACTTGGTGTAAAAGCAATCGACGACCACACTTTTGAAGTTGAATTAGAACGTCCCGTTCCATACTTCATTAGCTTAACGGCATTCCCAACATTTTTACCGATTAATGAAGAATTCTTTAAATCACAAGGTGATAAATATGCATTAGAAGATAATAAGCTTATCTATAATGGGGCCTTTACATTAAGTGATTGGAAACATGAACAAAGCTTTAAGTTTAAGAAAAATACCAACTATTGGGATAAGGATAATGTGAAACTTGAAGAAATTAATTTTAATATCGTCAAAGATCATTCAACAGCCGTTAATTTATATGAATCAAAACAAATCGATCGACTTACTTTAACATCTGATCTTGTTGATAAATATCGCAAAGATAGTAACTTTAAAGAACGACCAGATGTTGGTGTACAATTCGTACGAATGAATCAAAAAAATAAAACGTTACAAAATGTAAATATCCGCCAAACTATCGATAAATCGATAGATAAAAAGGCATTTGTAAATGTTCTCTTAAATGATGGCTCTCTTCCTTCTTATTCTCTAGTTCCAAAAAACTTTGCAAAGGGACCAACTGGAAAAGATTTTCGTGAGGAGAATGGCAATTTAACGAAAGAAAATACAAAAGATGCTCAAAAATTCTGGAAGCAAGCAAAACAAGAATTAGGTTCTGATAAAATTTCAATTGAATTATTAACAAGCGATAATGACCTTTCGAAAAAAACTGGTGAATATTTAAAAGAACAACTAGAGAAAAATCTAGAAGGCTTAACAATTAACTTGAAGCCTCAACCACGTAAACAACAAGTCACATTATTGCTACAAGGAAATTATGATATTGCTGTTGATGGCTGGAGCCCTGATTTTGCTGACCCGATTACATTCTTAGAATTATTTACAACTGATAACTCATACAACTTAGATCACTATTCTAATAAAGAATTTGATGATTTGATCCAAAAAGTAAAAACTGATTTAGCTGGTGATGAAAAAGCACGTTGGGAAACTTTAAAACAGGCAGAAAAAATCTTATTTAAAGATGCTGTTATCTCTCCTCTCTATCAAAATGGAACAACATACTTAGAACGTTCCTATGTAAAAGGAATAGTTGAAGTTGATTTTGCAGGACCACTTAACTTCAAATGGGCAAAGGTTGAGAATTAATCTCGCCTTATAGAAGTTAATTTTAACGAAAGCTTCGATTACAAGAGAAAAAGGGTATCCTCCAAAAGGATGCCCTTTTTCTTTATGCTTCTTTTACTAAATGTCTCTTTCCCTTTAATACAGATAATAGTCCTACAGCGATTAAAGCTAAAATTTGTGTAATAACAATTATAAATAATAGAGAGATAATATTTTCTTTTTAATTTCCACCACCAAATATTATTGTATAATAACCATTTGCAGCGTACGTTTCGGGAAATAATTTATTTCGAGCACATACATAATTACATGAAATTGGGAAAAACTTGTATGGAAGGAACGATACACTAAGGAGGAATATATTATGAGAATTTTACTTTCAGTTTTATTAGCACTTATGCTAGTACCTGCGCTAACAGGTTGTACTGCACCAAAAAAGGAAACTCCAACTTCTGATAAGAAAACAACGGACGAAGCTAAAAATGAAGCACCTCAAGATTTAAAACTTAACTTTAACGAATTTCACTTAAATGCAGACTACCAAGATACGAAGAAAGATTATGAAGCGGAGTACAAAAGTAAAGGTGCAGACAAAAAGATGGAAGGAAAGATTGAGGATCACAAGACAGATGTAAAGCTAACGAGTGACAAAGCTATTGCCAAACTAAGTCCACTTCTACTAAAATTAACATTTGATAAAAATACACCTGATCAAGAAGTAATTGATCAAGTGGTAGACGTATTCCAACTTGATAAAGACTACCAAAAATTCGACTTAGAAGTTGTGTTCTCAGATGGAACGAAGAAAGAGTATAAGAAGGAAGTAAAATAAAGAAGTAGGCAAATGCCTACTTCTTTATTTTTTGCTTACTTTTTCGCATGTCGTAAGCTTGGCTCAGAACCAATCATATACTCTAAACCAGATACAGATAATTTGTGCAAATAAGAATCTGTCAGGAACATAATCGGAATTAAAGGATATTCTGTAAACATAATATCTTCTTCTTTCATATCTTCTTCTAACAACGCTTTTGCAGCAGTTGGATTATATTTAAAGTAATTCCCTTTTTTGTTTTATACTAAGGTAAAGGACAAATAAAATTCTCTCTATGTAGAAAGGAGAGCTACGATGGATCCATTACTTATGGCAGTTATAGGATTACCATTAACAATCGTAATATTAGTTATCATAGGCTTCTATAAATTATTTATAAAAAAGAAAAATATAACTTCCTTTTATACTCCATTCGATAACATTACTGGGCAAACAATTTCAGAATTTCATGAAGAGCAAAAAGTCTTAGTAGCTGAAGATGAAGATGGGGACGGGAAAAAGAAAAAATAACCTTGCGCATTGCAAGGTTATTTTTGTGCTTCTTTTTGAAAGCGTTTATAGTACGTTGAAGCTGTTGAAAAATGAACTTCTATATCACGAATTAACGCCGAATCTTCATCTTTCGCTAATTTCTCTAACTTTTTCATTGCTTGCTCTGTCTCATTTAAGAAGCCAACATATAGCTCATGTTCTTGTTCTTTTGACTTCGGTACACGAATTTCTTTGCGCATATGATCGATATCCGTTAACATACTCGTGGTTATTTTTTGTACATCTTCTTTAAACTTAGGATATACTAGTGCCTTCCCCCCTTTTTCCTTCGCTTCTTCCCATAATTTCACTGCTTCATTTAACTCTTTGTTCATTTTCTCATCATACTTATTATGCACATCACGATATACTCTCATATCTTCTTTCTGCTCTGCCGATTGTTCTACTTTTTCTTTCGGTTCTTTCGGTTCTTTTGTATCCTTATCTCCATTACACCCTGCTAAAAGAAGCATTCCTCCAAGCAAGACAATACTCCACAATTTCTTCATCTCTTACTCTCCTTTTGTCTACACCTACTACTTATCTCCACTTGCTATTATAACGAGAACCATTCAAACTTTACACTTATGACCGTACTTTTATACACATATCACCATTTTTGTCACAGTATCGTCACTTTATACGCCCAGAATCTTCACAGCTCTTCTTCTGCACCTTACAAAACTGTAAGCACACATCTGGAACATAGCATGCTAGACTTACATATGAATGAAGCATCCCTACCTAAGGTTGCATTGTCCATTTATTTAGAAAAAAGGAGACTAACAATATATATGTACAACAAAATGATGTTTATGGAAGAAGAACTTTCCGTTCTTATTCGTAAAAGATCACTCCATATCAAAAATACAGAAAGTCTTCGCCGCGTATTAAAGAAGAGAACCGCTCCACTTAGACTTGCCCATTACTTAAAACAAGTGCATACAGACAAATACGACACCACCCTAAACATATCTGATGAATCACTAACAATTGAAATCATCGGGCATGTCTATATCGGAAACTTTGCAGATATTTTGAAAGCTATTCCTCGTATACCAAAAATTGCTCCGATAATCGTAGAAAGAGCTTATAGAATTACGGACCATACAGATATTATTGACTGTGGTGAAAAAGAGGTTGATTCAAATCGATGGGTTTGGGATAAATTAGCTATTTTATACGATGCAATCATGAATAATATGTATGAGCTGCTCCAAGAAAATAACAAAAAGAGCTAATTCAAAATATACTTTGAATTAGCTCTTTTTTAGTACTCTTATGCCTCTATATCCTGCTTTTCCCGAAGTACAAACTGTCTTTCACTACGCTTTGCCATAAAGATATAACATAAAACCGCTCCCACTTCACATAAGGCAATCACAATTCCCATAGGAAGTGCTGTGTTACTACCTCCAATCCCAACTAAAGGCGCAACAAGTGCTCCAGAAATGAACTGTAGTAGACCAAGTAAAGCTGATGCTGTTCCTGCAGCTTGTTTTTGATTTCTCATTGCTAGTGAAAAACCTGTTGTCGATACAACCCCAACACTTGATACAACAAGAAATAACGAACATAAAACACCAATCAACCCTGCTCCTAGTACAATCATAAGAAGTAAAGAAAGACCACCAACAGCTGCAATTCCAACGCCCATTACAAATAATGTTGTCTCATTTACTTTCCCCGCTAAACGTCCAGTAATTTGGCTAGCAATAATAATCCCAATACCATTAATCGCAAAGAATAAACTAAATGCTTGCGGTGATGCCCCGTATATATTTTGCAACACAAACGGAGAGCCCGAAATATAAGCAAACATTGCTGCTGACACTAAGCCTTGTGACAAAGCATACCCCATAAATAAGCGATCTTTCAGCAAATTCCCATATGTCGCTAATGTTCCTGCTAAACCACCTGTTTCTCTCTCCTCAAGAGGCAATGTCTCACGCAATACAAAAATAGCGGATACTAACATAAATACACTTATCACTCCAAGAACGATAAAGACCCCGCGCCATGATGTGAACTGTAACAATTGTCCTCCAATAATTGGAGCCAAAATAGGCGCTGTTCCGTTTACTAACATAAGCAGTGAGAAAAACTTTGTCATCTCCGAACCTGAGTACATATCACGTACCATAGCACGTGATATAACAATACCTGCTGAGCCTGAAGCCCCTTGTAAGAAACGTAAAAGAACTAAACTCCAAATAGATGGTGCAACGGCACACAATAAAGAAGATGTAACATAGATAATAAGAGCAATAATAAGCGGTTTGCGCCGTCCATAAATATCACTAATTGAACCAACAAATAATTGTCCAACCGAAAGCCCTAGTAAGCAAGCTGTTAAAGTAAGCTGAGCAAGAGAAGCATTCGTTTGTAAATCATCCGTTAATTTTGGTAACGAAGGCAAGTACATATCAATGGACAATGGCCCAATTGCTGTGAGTGTCCCTAATACAAGAATCATCCATAACCTGTTTACTCTTACAGGTTTATATACATCGTGATTACTTTCATTCACTTACATCATTCACCCTTTCCATTATAAAATTCGAATCGTAACAATTATAGTTACATCTCTAAAGATACGTCAAGTATATCGTACTTTCCTTTGTAACTAAATGAAAAAACCCTTAACTGAATACCCACATTCAACAGAGACGGATCTTCTCTATCTATGATATGTAACTTCATTCAGATTCCTAATACTAGATTTAGAAGCCCTTCATCGTATTATAGTATCTCAGATAAACTCCACCTCAATATTTTTAATACATGATTTAATAACCCTGCTCCAAAGGCTAATGATTTCAATACTTCGATTTCTTCCACTAGGACAGTAATAAGTACATAACAGTTACTTTCAATATCAAAATTGGTTATTATACTAGCAAATTCGTCCTTTCTTCGGATAGTTTAATAGTATCATTTTTCCAAGAAAACGAATTTTTTTATGCATCTATTTTTGAATATGTATGAATTTTACAACACCCTCAAAATAAAAAGCTGACTGTATAAGTCAACTTTTTCTAGTTCTATGCTCGTCACTCAATCACTGTTCCTTTTTACTTCTATTTACATTCCACTTTACTAACAATTATATGAAACTACTCATATAAAATTATTTTAACAGTAATTTATTAGACTTTTATGATATTTGTTTGTTTTTTCCTCCTCCCTTGTTACAATAGTACTTTGGTTAATATGAAACTAACAAACTACTAAAAGGAGTATTATTAAGAAATGTTAAAAAAAGCTGCATCAATTATCTTAGCATCAAGCATACTTTTTATTCCTATAAAAGGGATGGCTGAAACTGTATCAACTTACAATACAGCAATTAAAACAAATGAAACTGTAAAAAAAGGATGGTTACAAAACAATAATAATTGGTATTTCTTAAATTCAAGCGGAGTCATGCAAACAGGATGGCTTTTTGATAGCGGGGCTTGGTATTATTTAAGCACTAGTGGCGCTATGAAAACAGGGTGGCTTTTCGATAAAGGAGCTTGGTATTACCTAAACTCTAATGGCGCTATGAAAACAGGGTGGCTTTTTGATAACGGAGCTTGGTATTACCTAAACTCTAATGGCGCTATGAAAACAGGGTGGCTTTTTGATAACGGAGCTTGGTATTACCTAAACTCTAATGGCGCTATGAAAACAGGGTGGCTTTTTGATAACGGAGTTTGGTATTACCTAAACTCTAATGGCGCTATGAAAACAGGGTGGCTTTTTGATAACGGAGTTTGGTATTACCTAAACTCTAATGGCGCTATGAGAACAGGATGGCTTCTCGACGGTAACCAGTGGTATTACCTAAATTCAAATGGGACGATGAAAACGGGTTGGCTTCTCGACGGTAACCAGTGGTATTACCTAAATTCAAATGGGACGATGAAAACGGGTTGGCTACAAGAAGGGAGTACATGGTACTATTTACAGCTAAATGGTGTTATGCAAACTGGATTCGCTTCTATTGACGGAACAACGTATTATTTCAATAACAGCGGTACTTGGATTCCTGAAAATAATATTACTGCTACGTCATATATAAACCTTGATTTAACATATGCTTCAAATGTTACTGGTAAAGAAATTGATGCTGACATTAAAAAGTACCAACCAGATAGCCCATTAATTGGACATGGAAACGACTTTGTTGCAGCTCAAGCTCAGTATGGTGTTAACGCACTTTATTTAGCGGCACATGCTATTTTAGAATCCGGATATGGTAAATCTGAAATAGCATATCGCAAACATAATCTATTTGGTTTGCGCGCTTATGATCAGGATCCGTTTAAATATGCAAAATATTTACCAACTTTCGGTGATAGCATTGCCTATAATGCCAATTATGTAAGAGATAAATATTTAGAGAAAAATGGATCATATTACTATGGTCCAACATTGCAAGGTATGAATGTTATGTATTCAACAGATCAAGAATGGTCTACCAAAATCGCAAAAATTATGGAGCGTATTAAACCCTTCCAAAAGCAAGATTATTTATATGCAAAAAAATTACCTAAAAACCCAAATACCTTAAATGTTGACGCACTCTCAAATAATATCCCATATAAAACATATCCACAGGGAACGAAAGCAACTGCTAAACTAGCTGCCTTCTATTACGTTGTACCCTATTCATTTGATGGAGTAATTAAAAGTCAGTCTGTTACAGAAAACAACCAAGGTACATTAGCATTAGGAACATCAGTATTCGTTCATCGCGAAGATCCCAATGGATGGGTCGAATTCTCATTTACAATAAACGGAAATAAATATTGGATATTGAAAACTAAATTAAACATGTAAACAGCACAGCCCTTTTAGACGAAAACTAAAAGGGCTGTATTTATAAAAGCTAAGAGTACATTTAAAGAGGCCAGATTTTTGATATAGTACCTGCAATAGATATATTTCCTAGTACGAAAATTATTGGTTGTTATGCTCTCCCTGAGATATTCCTTTTGGCCAGTGAAGTGGAAAATGTATTTTTTAAGAACCAAAAAGAGGAAATATAAGGTGCTCGTTTTGTTCAATCAAACAAATTGGAATTTATCCAATTACTACTTTAATATACGGGTACACAAATTTCACAATGATGATTATTAACCATTTTGACTACATACCTTTCGATGATTGGTCTTGCTTCATCAAATTGATATCCTTGCCCTGATAATTCTGGAAAAATATCAACCCACGCTTTCTGAACTGCTTCTGCTGTATGATTAATTTTAAAAACAGCATATTTTCCTCCAACAATATTACCTTCTCTTACATAGTCATCAGTTACTGCATAGTCGTTTGAAACAACTATGCAGGTATCATAACGACAGTTTTCAAGTTTAGTAGTTTCAGGATTATCCTGAGCAATTCCAAAAATTATGGATTCGTCATTAAATAAATGGTTAGATTTTGCCCATTCTTTTAATTTTTCCATTGTTCGCACATTATTAATTCCATAAGGGCCAATCTCCCTTATGTAAGCAATCCGATATGCTGGAATCTTTTCAATCATAATATCCATGATTTGTTTGCCTCCTTTAAAGAATAAATAACTTGTTCATTACAAGATTACTACGATATAAAATAGAATACACAGCATTTTTTAAAATTGTTGACATATATTTCAAATATTTACATTTATCATTTTCTAATTCTACACTTAATAAAAAATCCTTTGTCATCACAATCGGTTCGCCCGTTTTAGGATCTGTAGGATGTTTAATTCCTAATTCATCTGCAATAACAAAATAAGAATATTCAGTTATATAAAAGTAATTTCGTTCTAAATCTGATAAAAATTCATGTTGTCTGCTCGTTTTAATCCCTTTCAAGCGTGTTGATCGACCTAACGAGGAAACATCTTGAATCTTCAACCAAGGCTGATAATCACCCTAATTCCTGACCCGCGACCTTGCATAATCCATTTTTCAATTTCAGATGTTCTTTTTCTTTTGGACATAAAAACACCCCTTTAGATAATCGTATCTAAAGGGGTAAAGCTTCGCATCTTTTTTAAAAACGTCGCGACTTTATTTCAAACCAACAATAAAATCGTTTAAATCTAAGGATTATTTAAGAATCGCGCCTGTTTACGGAAGATCGATATACGTTATGTTAGAGGAATTTCCCTTCAACTCTTGCCCCCCTAAAATGAAAAATTAACGCTTATCCTTGTTCTAGGACCGCCCCCGTTAGTTTAGCAAAGAAAATCTTGGACATTGATTTAATTATATTGTCTTGGTTAAAAGTAAACTAAAATGATGGTTGATAAACAAACCAATTGAAGGGCTTATTCAGTTTAATGAGTACTATTAGAATTTTTGACCAACCAAGGTTTTATTAATGACAGAACTGTTACAGGTTGCATGGCTTTGGTGTGATCCATACCTTCTCCTTCCAAAATTTCTACATCCCACCCTAAGTTTTCTAGCACTTGTTTATTTTTTTGTATTGTACCGCCAATGTCAACTGTTACACCTCCAAAGTTTTCTCCATAAATAATGGTGTCTTTTTCACCAACAAACGCTAGCCTTGGAATAGCTAGTTTATGTTGAATTTCTCGATCATCAAATTCCTTTAAATTCTTATATAGTGTTACAAACTGTTTGGTTTGATTCGTGTTAATTTTCACCTTTATGTTATCCCAATCAATCTTTTCTGGACTTTTAGTCTTATCTTGCTCATTAAAGGTAGGAGAATTTTGGTTATTCCTTGCCTGTTCGTATGTCTTATTAGTTACAATCAACATTTCTTTGTATGGCCCATCCATTGGCGGAAAACCACCCATTATTAAGCTTTCTAATCTATTTGTCCTAATTGCTAATTGTAGCCCAACTAAAGCTAACCAAGAATATCCATAATAGCTAAATTTCTTAACATTCATCTCATTAGCAATTAATAATAGATCTTTTACTATGTTTTCAGATGTTAGATTCTCTGGATTCGGGTGTTTCAAACGATGTCCTTCATAATCAAAATATAAAACTTGAAACTTGTTTTGCAGTCCCTCGACAAAGTGTTTTCCAAATTCAGGGTCTATCCCCCACAGCTTTAAATTTTCAGCTTCTTCGCCAAAAACGGATTCTTTAGCTACTGGCAGCATGATTGTTTTAAAAGTTGGATTACCGACTAAGCCAACTTTTAATTCTGATTGATCCATAAGTTTTATGAATTTCTCCATTTCTATCACTCCCAAATTGTTTATACTAATATCATATAACATTCATGCAATCTTTCGGATTTTCGTTATTTTTTCTTCATATATTAGAAATTCATTAAAAATATGTTATTGTAGCACTTGAAGGTTTTACTTTAAATAAGGAGTTAAAAATGGAGAGATATACCCCTAAACAAATTGCAAATTCCTTAAATGTTAGTACAACAACTTTGAGAAGATACGAAGAACAAAATCTCATTCCTGATGTACCAAGAACGGAAAGTAATCATCGATTCTATACATCCATACACTTTCAAGCATTTACTACCATTAGGACTTTATTAAAAGGGTATGAGATACCCATTGTCTATGAAGTCATGAGAATGATTAAAAACCAAAACCTTGAAAAAGCTCTTTGGTTAGTAAATGAGCAACTATTCCATATACAGCTGGAGAAACAAAGGGTGGAAGAAATACTTGCAATGATTCAAAATGCTGATTATACGAAATATAAAAATAGAAAATTAAAGGAATGTATGAGTATTGGAGAGGCTGCAGAAATAGCAGGTGTAAATGCTTCGGCTATTCGCCATTGGGAATATGAAGGGTTAGTCCATTCGGAAAGAAATAAAGAAAACGGCTATAGAATGTTTACGATAACAGAACTACGTAAGATACTGGTCATCAGCAGTTTGAGAAAAACCGTTTATTATATTGAAAATATGAAGAAACTTTTAAATGAATTAAACACACAAAACTATAATAAAATCGAACGTTCCTTTCAGCTGGCTTTGGAAAATATAAATGAGCAACTATTTCTTCAATTTAAAGGAATCGCGGAGCTGATGAAATATATAAACTTTTATCAAGAAATGAACGCTTAAAAAAGAGGCAAGCATCAGCTTACCCCTTTTCCATTACTAGTTAAAACTTATAGAATGATAACAGATAACCTTTCTCAACATCTGACCATTTAATGGAATAGTGTGACTAGAATTTTTAAACATCTTTATTGTAAATATAACGATTTTATTTGTAATTAAACAACTTTATTGTCAATTTACAAAACCAACAATAAATGTAGCTTTAGAATAAAGATTGATCAAATTAATACTAATAGCCTTGATAAACAAGCAAAAAGAAAGAGCGTGTTTTGAAAAAAGATTAATCAAAACACGCTCTTAATATATTTTATTGAATCATTCTTTTATAAAAAAGTTTGATCATTTCTATGATATTTCCTCCATTAAAGCGCCCTTTAATGGAGGAACATGCTAGAGGGTGTCAAACAAAGAACTAAGGCTTTGGTCAACCTTTTATAAAGCAGTCACAGTAGTAATTTTGTGACTGCCATTTTTAACCAAACGAAAATTGAAACACACTCTAATCCTTTAACTGATAGAAAACCTGTTCAATTTTGCCTCAGTACCAAGCATGACAGTGTTAAGCTCATCCCCTCGGATATCTTGTCCCCTTCTGAAATAGAGACTGCGTAAAAAATTCTTGCTGTTCACGCGAGCAATCACCTGACTGCGACTTCTCGGCAAATTGCAGCATTGCGCTAAGCCGCTAATCCAATCAGCGATTTCTTGATGTGGAAGTAACTCTTTGTCAATCATCGTATCCACGATGTTGACCAACCGCTCATCATCCTCATCGCTAAAAATGTGTCTACCATTATGAAGCATGCCAGAAATAGCGACAAGAACCTCACGCAGCAGTGCGACGCTACTCTCCTCGCACTGCACCAGCTCGACAAAAACATCCGCACCGTGAGACGCGCTGTGAGCCCAGCCTCCTACTGAAAGGTAACCTCGCAGATCCTTCTCCTCTTTATAATAACGGAGCATTGCATGCATTAATTGCTCAATTTCCGCTTGATTGAAAAATGGATTCTGTCTGTGGCGTTGCACAATCAAAGCGATAGGCAAGGCAGAGAACGTCCTTGTAAAAACTGACTGATCATCCTCGCTGCCAATATTATAGAACAAATGGTTCTCATCAGTCAGAACAGTTAAGAGGCTACGCAACTCCTCTCCACTGAACCTATTCTCTTCCTTAATCCACATATAAAACATCGGATAAATCAGGTTATCCCGTAATTCTGGCTGAGGATCGCCAATATATTGAAGTAACAAAGGTAAGAAATCTTGATGCTGCTCACCTTCGCGTAACTGATACTTATCCTTCTCAATTCTTTGCAAATCCAGCATCAATTTGGTCCTTGTATCGCTCATTTTCCCATCCCTCTCATCATTCGTTCTATTCGGTCGATTGTTTTTTCAAATACTCTTAAACCTACGTTGTTATATTTAAAAATTTTTTGCAATCTTATTTTTACTCCCGATTCATGAGCTGTAATTAACCTTTGACTCTGCTTTAAGTCATCAATAAGAATTATTTCCGATAATATCCAAAGTGAAATCATATAAATTATCATAGTGTAATAGTTCAATTGCTTTATCTCTTTTCATTTCAAGCCTTACTGCACATGTAGTTTCTCTATTTTTTCGAAATCTGTTCTGCGGCCAGCAACAATATAATTCGAATACTCAGTTAAATAAAAATAATTGCGTTCTAAATCCGACAGAAATTCATGCTGTCTGTTTGTTTTTATTCCTTTTAAACGAGTTGAACGACCCTTTGAAGATACATCTTGAATCTTTAACCAAGGTTTATAATCTACTCCAATACCGGTCCCTCGACCTTGTTTAATCCACTTTTCAACTTTAGATGTTCTAGTTCTTTTCGACATAAAAACACCCCTTTAGATAATCATATCTAAAGGGGTAAAACGGTGCAACTTTATTTCAAATCTACAATAAAATTATGAACCTCCCAATCTCCTACTCAACAGTAACAGATTTAGCTAAGTTACGTGGCTTATCAACATCACACTCGCGGTGAAGCGCTGCGTAGTATGAAATCAGTTGTAATGGAATAACCGCTACAAGCGGTGCTAACGCTTCATGTACAGCTGGTAATACGAAGCTGTCACCTTCCATTTCTAAGCCTTTCATTGCGATGATACACGGGTTTGCTCCGCGTGCTACTACTTCTTTTACATTGCCGCGAATTCCAAGGTTTACGTGCTCTTGTGTAGCAAGCGCGATAACTGGTGTACCTTTTTCGATTAACGCGATTGTACCGTGTTTTAATTCTCCACCAGCAAATCCTTCTGCTTGGATGTAAGAGATTTCTTTTAGCTTTAACGCACCTTCTAAACCAACATAGAAGTCTACGCTACGTCCGATGAAGAAACAGTTGCGAGTTGTCGCTAAAAATTGCTTTGCAAGTGCATCCATTTCTTCTTTTTGATTACAAAGTACTTCCATTGCATTGGCTACAAGACCTAATTCGTGTGTTAAGTCAAAATCAAGAACTTCACCTTTTGCTTTCGCAATGTCAGCTGCTAAGATTGAAAGCACTGCAAGTTGTGCTGTGTAAGCTTTCGTAGAAGCGACTGCAATTTCTGGTCCTGCATATAAAGGTAGTGTATAGTCCGCCTCACGAGAAAGCGTAGAACCTGGTACGTTTGTGATTGTCAATGCTTTATGACCCATTTCATTTGTTTGCACAAGTACTGCACGGCTATCTGCTGTTTCACCACTTTGTGAAATGTAAATGAAGAATGGTCTTTCTGTTAATAGTGGCATATTGTAAGAGAATTCACTTGCTACGTGTACTTCTACAGGTACTTTCGCAAATTTTTCGATGAATTGCTTTCCAACAAGACCAGCATGGTAACTTGTTCCACATGCAATAATATAAATACGATCGCTATCTAAAATTGCATTACGAATGTCTTCATCTAATTCAATTTCGCCATCTTCATTTTGATACTTTTGAATGATATTACGGATTACAAGTGGTTGCTCATCAATTTCTTTTAACATGAAATGAGGATATGTTCCTTTTTCAATATCACTTGCATCTAATTCCGCTGTAAACGGTGCACGCTCAATCGTTTCACCTTGTAAGTTTTTAATTGTAATGCTTTCTTGTGTTACGATCACCATTTCTTTATCCATTAACTCGATAAATTGATCTGTAACTTGTAACATTGCCATTGCATCGCTTGCAACAACATTAAAGTTGTCACCAACACCTACTAATAGCGGGCTTTTGTTTTTAGCAACATAAATCATGTTTGGATTTTCAGCATCAAGTAAGCCAATTGCATAAGAACCATGTAAAATGGATAACGTTTGACGGAATGCGTCTTCTACACTTAATCCTGTGTTGACTTGCTGTTCCATAAGCTGAACGATAATTTCTGTATCTGTTTCACTTACAAACGTCACATCTTGAAGATATTCTTTTTTCACTAATTCATAGTTTTCAATTACACCATTATGAACTAGTGTAAAGCGTTTTGACGTACTTTGATGCGGATGTGCATTTACTTTACTTGGAACACCATGTGTTGCCCAGCGTGTATGACCGATTCCCACGCTTGCAGCTACATTTTCATCCACGATTTCACGAAGTTTTGCAATACGGCCTTTTTCTTTGTATACAACAACACCGTTCTCTGCCTGTACTGCAATACCCGCTGAATCATATCCACGGTACTCTAGCTTCTCTAAGCCTTTTAATAAAATTTCTTTTGCATCTTGATCTCCAATAAATCCTACGATTCCACACATGTTTAGTCGCCGTTACAAATGCTTACATTGCTTTGCGAACATGTAACGACATAGTCCGATCCCATTATTTACATATAAAAAACGGATTACATATTGCTAGCCCTGTAAGTCTGTAACGGCTTTCACCTTCCTCTCGATTGGGTTTCAGTCCGTATATACTTATACAGCCAGTATTCATCCGTTCTTTTTCCCTCATCACACTTTTATCTTTGTCCATTGAGTCACCTCAACGCTTTAAATAAAAGCTTTCGGTTGTGATGAACAACCGGGAGTCATCCGCCGAAATCTCGATAAAACTCCTCCTCGTCAACTACATAACTTGTAGCTCTGGCGCTTTCATAATTCATATATTAATTTTGAGAAAAAGAACAAGACCATCTTATAACAAACAGCATAAACCGTCAATGAAAATTTTTCATTGTCTATAAAACATATGAAAAAAGAGCACAAAACGTGCTCCTTTTTCATATGAAATTGGTGAATTATTCAGCGCCAACTTCAGCTTTCACAACTTCTACAATACGATGTACATATCCATCACAAAGTTCTTGTGTTGGTGCTTCTGCCATAACTCGAATAAGTGGCTCTGTTCCAGAAGGACGAACAAGGATACGTCCTTCTCCGTTCATTTCTTCTTCTACCACACGGATGATTTCTTTAATTTTCTCATTTTCTAATGCCAATTTCTTATCTGTTACACGAACGTTCACCAATAATTGTGGGAACTTTGTCATTTCACCTGCAAGCTCAGACAATGGTTTCTTCGTCATTTTCATAATGTTTACAAGCTGAAGTGCACTTAACATTCCATCTCCAGTTGTAATGTAATCAAGCAAGATAATATGACCAGATTGTTCACCACCAAGGTTATAACCGCCGCGTTTCATTTCTTCCATTACATAGCGATCACCAACTGCTGTTTTATCACTTGTAATACCGTTTGCTTCAAGTGCTTTGTAGAAACCTAAGTTACTCATAACTGTTGAAACAACTGTGTTATGTTTTAATTGACCAGTTTCTTTCATGTACTTCGCACAGATGTACATAATTTGATCCCCATCAACAACGTTTCCTTTTTCATCTACTGCAATTAAACGGTCTCCATCACCATCAAAGGCAAGTCCAATATCTGCACCTTTTTCTTTTACTAATTCTGCTAAACCTTCTGGATGTGTAGAACCAACACCGTCATTAATATTCATGCCGTTTGGTGAAGTACCCATTGTAGAGATATCAGCTTCTAAATCTGCAAATAAATATGGTGCTAAAGAAGATGTTGCACCATGCGCACAATCTAAAGCAATATGTAAACCTGAGAAATCTTCTTCTACAGTTTGTTTAATGTATTGTAAGTATTTTTGTCCACCTTCGAAGTAGTCATTCACTTGTCCAAGCTCTGTTCCTGCCGGACGTGGTAATTCATCTACTTCTTTATCTAATAAAGCTTCAATTTCAGCTTCTTGCTCATCAGTTAGTTTAAACCCATCTGAACCGAAGAATTTAATTCCATTATCTTGTACTGGGTTATGGGATGCTGAAATCATAACACCTGCTTGTGCATCTAATGCTTTTGTTAAGTAAGCAACCCCAGGCGTTGAAATAACGCCAAGGCGCATAACTTCTGCTCCAGTTGATAATAATCCTGCTACTAACGCACCTTCTAGCATATGACCAGATACACGTGTGTCACGACCAATAATCACTTTTGGACGATCTGTATCTTTTGTTAATACATACCCTCCAAAACGACCAATTTTAAACGCTAATTCAGGCGTTAATTCCTTATTCGCGACACCGCGCACACCATCTGTACCAAAATATTTACCCATTGCTATTCGCTCCTTTATTTTGCTCTTTTTGTTTTTCTGCTTCATTCTCTTTTTCAGATTCTTTGTTCTGTTCTTCTTTTGGTTTTTCTGTTGGTTTTTCTGTTGGTTTTTCTGTTGGTTTTTCTGTTTCATTCTCTTTATCTTTTTGTGAATCTGGTTGCTCCGGCTTACCTTGTACTTCTTGATCTGGTTTTTCTTTCTTTACAAGGGTTACCTTTACAGTTTTTTGTTTTGCTTCTATTGAAACATTACTAGGACCGCTAACCTGAATTGGAATATCATGCGTCCCAGAAGATATGTTTTGTAGATTAATTGATGCTGTTATTTGCGCCGCTGTTATTTTATCTACTATACTTGCTTCTCCTGAAATATCAACGCTTATCTTTCCACTTTGTGGAGAAAGTAGTTGTAAAGTGAATTCATCTGACAATCCATTTTTTTGTATAGAAATGCCATCTATTGTCTTATGCTTTACAGTTTTTTGTTTTTGCACTTCGACAGAAACCTTCACTTGACTGGGGCTTACATTGGTTACACCTTTCGGTAATAAAACAGAGGCATCGAATGTTGTAGATTCCGTAATTTTACTAAGATCTACTTCGACGCCCTCCAAGGACTTTATATTATCCAAAACATCTTTTGGGCCTGATATTGTCACTTCATTTGGTTCGATACCGATGTTTGTAACCGCTAACCCCTCTGGTAGACTTCCTCTTTTCACATAAGTTAGTGGCACAGTTTTTTCAATATTATTTGTCGCAGTTGGATTTGAAACTGGGATTGTAACATTTACTTTAGACGGTGTTGTTTGTAAGTCTAATTTCCGGCCCTCTTCATCATACAGTACAATTTCGGCTGTCTTTGTTACTGTTTTTGTTATCCCCTTCAAATCAACATACGCCCTGACAAGCGCGACTTTTGCTAGTTCCTCTTCTGTACCCATAACTTCAACAGTTCCTGGTTTGATAGTCGGTTTTTCAACCATACTTCCTTGCATTTGACTCTCATTTGAGTACTTTACTTCCACAGGAAATGACTTTTTTGCTTTCTTTTGAATCGTAACTTTAACTTTCGCCGGTTGAACTGTTGCTTTTAAATTGTTTTCCATCCCGGTATACTTTAAAGGAACATCGTATGTTCCTGTAGAATACCCACGTAAATCTAAAGATACTCCAAACTCACGTTGCGACCTTGCTGCAGTAATTACATTTTTTGGCCCTTCCAATTTTATTTTTATATACTTTGGAACACCACTTACAATATATTTATCTTCATCATAATTTACTGCTACTACAACGTTAGATACTGTCTCCGTTACATCACCTGTTGGAAAAAGTGATGCACTCGTATTCCCTGTCGTGTTTTTATCTGACAAATTCGTTGACATGTAAAGCATTAACGCCAATAGTAATGAAATTCCTTTTAAAAACCAGTGGTTCTCCATTAGCTTATCCATGACGCTTTCTCCTCCAATTCCAATTCCATAAAGATGAAGAAGTTGTCTTCACATTTCCACTAAACTCTGCTAAAAGCATCTCTTTTAACTGTTCGACTTTTAAGTCACGATGCAATTCTCCATTTTTGGTTAAAGAGATTTGGCCTGTTTCTTCTGATACAACCACTGTAATGCTATCAGTTACTTCACTAACTCCCATCGCAGCCCGGTGACGCGTTCCTAATTCTTTTGATATGAACGGGCTTTCCGATAATGGCAAATAACAAGCTGCTGCTTTAATCGTATTTCCTTGCATAATCACTGCTCCATCATGAAGCGGTGTATTAGGGATAAAGATATTAATAAGTAGTTCTGATGACACATTCGCATTTAAAGGAATCCCGGTTTCTACATAATCTCCCATTCCAGTTTCTCTAGATAATGTAATAAGCGCACCTATGCGTCGTTTCCCCATATATTCAGTTGCCTTTGCCACAGCATTCGCAACGATTTCATGCTCTTCTTCTTCCTGACCAATTCCACGGGAGAACAAACTTCCTCTTCCTAATTGTTCAAGCGCTCGTCTAAGCTCTGGTTGGAAAATAATAATTATTGCTAAAAATCCCCATGTTAAAGCTTGGTCCGTGAGCCACTGCAATGTATGCAACTCAAATAAATAACTTAATATACGAACGATAATAATAACTGTAATCCCTTTCAAAAGTTGAACAGCTTTTGTTCCTCGGATTACAAGAATTAGCTTATATATAACAAACCACACAACGGCGATATCTAATATCGTACTGAGATATTTCAAAAGGTTCATATCTCCAAAAGGCATGCTAACCCTTCCTCCTACTTATGAGCAATTTTATCCATATACTGAAATATTATTATTTTGCTCTATCTGTATGTATTTACAACAACTAGTTAATTATACCATACATGAAAGAAACGACAATTACAACGACACCCCCTTGGTGAAAATTGGTAAGATGTCGAACTTTTCTTGTAAAGCGGTATAATATAACTCATTATTATACTCTTTTTTTAAAATAAAAAAAAGCAGCATTTCAGCTGCTTTTCTTACATTTATTTTAGTTTTTCACCGAATAAAGAACCCATTAAAGCTACCGCTGTTGTTGCCGTTCTATTTTTCTCATCTAAAATCGGATTTACTTCAACAAACTCAGCAGATGTAATGATATCAGCCTCCGATAACATTTCCATCGCTAAATGACTTTCACGATATGATAATCCACCAGTTACAGGTGTTCCAACTCCTGGTGCATCATGTGGATCAAGTCCATCTAAATCTAATGATAAATGAACACCATCTGTATGAGATAAATATGCAATCGTTTCTTCCATAACGGCAGTCATTCCCATACGATCAATTTCATGCATTGTAAACACTTTAATTCCTTCATTACGAATGAATTCTTTTTCACCTTCATCTAACGCGCGCGCACCGATAATAACAACGTTTTCCTTTTTAACCTTTGGATACGCTTCATATAAATTAACGAGTGAAGGATGTCCATAACCTAAACTTGCTGCAAGTGACATACCATGGATGTTTCCAGATGGTGATGTCTCTTCCGTATTTAAATCCCCATGTGCATCGTACCAAATAACACCTAAATTTTTATAGTTCTTTGCCACCCCTGCAAGTGTCCCGATAGCAATACTATGGTCACCACCTAATACAAGTGGAAAACGACCTTTTTCTATAATATGATCAACCTTACTTGCTAATTCATCACAAACATGTGCAACTTGTGTAAGGTTTCTTAATTTTGTATTTTCATCTATTTCCTGTTCTCTTTCAATACATAGGTCTCCGATATCTTCTACGTCATACCCAATATTTTGAATTCTTTCAATTACTCCTGCATAACGAATTGCACTTGGTCCCATATCAACCCCACGACGCATTTGCCCTAAGTCCATTGGAACTCCAACGATTGAAATTTCTTTCTTCATAGATAGTCTCCCCCTTTTATGCCTTCACTAAATATTTTAAATCTTTTCTATAGTCTGACTCAACTCGACATTTTTTTGTATGTATATGCACCTTATTCACCCATATCTACGTAGAAACCAATATCCTAAAGCTATTTTATGTATAAAACGAAACGCCTCCCAGGAAACCTCATTACACATGTATTCATAAATAATTGAAAGTAAAAAAACGCCTCCTATATTAGAGACGTCTTTCTGATGCTATTTTCCATACAGATGCGATATTTCGTGCGGACATTTCAATATTTTCCTTTGCTGTTATATATGCTTCCTCTAATGTCATTGGACCTGATGTGGCAGCAAACACAGCATCTATTCCTTCTTTATAAACTGAAATGTGATTAGGGAGCACGGAACCCCCAATAGCTATAACGGGTATATGAAGTTTCTTTGCCCGTCTAGCAATTCCAACTGGAGCTTTTCCATAAGCTGTTTGTACATCTATCCTTCCTTCACCTGTAAGAACTAGATCCGCTTCTTTTATATGTTCATCAAAATTTGTATAATCTAATACAATTTCAATTCCTTTTCTTAATTCCCCTTGTAGTACAGCAGCAACAGCAGCGCCTAATCCCCCCGCAGCTCCTGCACCTGCAATCTCTTCCACATCAATATGTAAATATTTTTTTAATACATGGGCATAACGCTTTAAGTTATCATCTAACTGTGCAATCATTTCTGCACTTGCTCCCTTTTGTTTTGCAAATACAAAAGATGCTCCTTTTTGTCCTGTCAAAGGATTATCTACATCACACGCCGCCTCTAGTTTTACATGTGCTAAACGAGAATCCAACTTCGATAAATCTAAAGAATCAATAGAATGTAAATTTCCACCGACAGGTTCTATTACTCGTCCATCTTTCTCTAAAAATTTTACACCTAAGGCAGAGAGCATTCCGGCCCCCCCATCGTTCGTTGCACTTCCTCCAAGACCTAAAATGATGTGCTGTACGCCTTTATCCAGTGCATCTAATATAAGCTCTCCCGTTCCTTTTGTTGTTGTAATAAGAGGATTTCGCTTTTCAACTGAAACATGCTGTAATCCTGATGCTGCTGCCATTTCAATAAACGCTGTTCTTTTGTCTTGAGAAATGCCGTAAAATGCTTCTACACGCTCACCAAGTGGACCTGTTACATGAAGTGGAATAATCTTTCCTCCTGTGGCATCAACAAGGGACTGGACTGTACCTTCTCCTCCATCTCCAATCGGGACTTTTACATACTCAGCTTCAGGAAAAATTTTAGTAAATCCTTTTTCAATAGCCTTACATACCTCTATCGCTCGTAAGCTTTCTTTATATGAATCAGATGCAATAACAATTTTCAACACCGATCCCTCCATTCCCCTTATTCCAACACACTTCAATTCAAATGGTATATTTCACTCTATCTTTCTATTGTAAACGAAATGAATGGAAACTCATCCTTATTAAGCAAGATAAACAAAAAACCTTACATCAAAAGATGTAAGGTTTTTTCTAATTTATAATGGAGCCTAGCGGGATCGAACCGCTGACCTCCTGCGTGCAAGGCAGGCGCTCTCCCAGCTGAGCTAAGGCCCCGAAGTAAAAAAGCGGAAGACGGGATTCGAACCCGCGACCCCAACCTTGGCAAGGTTGTATTCTACCACTGAACTACTTCCGCGAAAATGGTGAGCCATGAAGGACTCGAACCTTCGACCCTCTGATTAAAAGTCAGATGCTCTACCAACTGAGCTAATGGCTCGTAAATGGCTGGGCTAGCTGGATTCGAACCAGCGCATGACGGAGTCAAAGTCCGTTGCCTTACCGCTTGGCTATAGCCCATTAATATTTACTAGTATGGTTGTCTTTTCAAAAAAATAAACCTTTTCAGGTTGTTTTTTTGAAAATGGTGGAGGGGGGCAGATTCGAACTGCCGAACCCGAAGGAGCGGATTTACAGTCCGCCGCGTTTAGCCACTTCGCTACCCCTCCGACATTATAAAATATATGGTGGAGGATGACGGGATCGAACCGCCGACCCCCTGCTTGTAAGGCAGGTGCTCTCCCAGCTGAGCTAATCCTCCAAAAGTGGTGACCCGTACGGGATTCGAACCCGTGTTACCGCCGTGAAAGGGCGGTGTCTTAACCACTTGACCAACGGGCCAAAAAAATTTAAAACTGTTCCCAAGCTTCCAACCGGGCTTGAACCGGTGACCTCTTCCTTACCATGGAAGTGCTCTACCAGCTGAGCTATGGAAGCATAATGGCTCCGCAGGTAGGACTCGAACCTACGACCGATCGGTTAACAGCCGATAGCTCTACCACTGAGCTACTGCGGAATAATATTGCCTGGCAACGTCCTACTCTCACAGGGACAAGGTCCCAACTACCATCGGCGCTAGAGAGCTTAACTTCCGTGTTCGGTATGGGAACGGGTGTGACCTCTCTGCCATCATTACCAGACATTATTCATTTGAGACAATGATTATTATAACTTATTCACTTGAAAAGTCAACAAGTTTTTTTATATTCTCTCAAAACTAGATAACACTTGCTTCATATTATATGGTTAAGTCCTCGATCTATTAGTATTCGTCAGCTCCACATGTCACCATGCTTCCACCTCGAACCTATCAACCTGATCATCTTTCAGGGATCTTACTAGCTTACGCTATGGGAAATCTCATCTTGAGGGGGGCTTCATGCTTAGATGCTTTCAGCACTTATCCCTTCCGCACATAGCTACCCAGCTATGCCCTTGGCAGAACAACTGGTACACCAGCGGTGCGTCCATCCCGGTCCTCTCGTACTAAGGACAGCTCCTCTCAAATTTCCTACGCCCACGACGGATAGGGACCGAACTGTCTCACGACGTTCTGAACCCAGCTCGCGTACCGCTTTAATGGGCGAACAGCCCAACCCTTGGGACCGACTACAGCCCCAGGATGCGATGAGCCGACATCGAGGTGCCAAACCTCCCCGTCGATGTGGACTCTTGGGGGAGATAAGCCTGTTATCCCCGGGGTAGCTTTTATCCGTTGAGCGATGGCCCTTCCATGCGGAACCACCGGATCACTAAGCCCGACTTTCGTCCCTGCTCGACTTGTAGGTCTCGCAGTCAAGCTCCCTTATGCCTTTGCACTCTACGAATGATTTCCAACCATTCTGAGGGAACCTTTGGGCGCCTCCGTTACACTTTAGGAGGCGACCGCCCCAGTCAAACTGCCCACCTGACACTGTCTCCCGGGTCGATAAGACCCGTAGGTTAGAATTTCAATACAGTCAGGGCGGTATCCCACCAGCGCCTCCACCGAAGCTAGCGCTCCGGCTTCAAAGGCTCCCGCCTATCCTGTACAAACTGTACCAAAATTCAATATCAGGCTACAGTAAAGCTCCACGGGGTCTTTCCGTCCTGTCGCGGGTAACCTGCATCTTCACAGGTACTATAATTTCACCGAGTCTCTGGTTGAGACAGTGCCCAAATCGTTACACCTTTCGTGCGGGTCGGAACTTACCCGACAAGGAATTTCGCTACCTTAGGACCGTTATAGTTACGGCCGCCGTTTACTGGGGCTTCAGTTCAGAGCTTCGCTTACGCTAACCCCTCTCCTTAACCTTCCAGCACCGGGCAGGTGTCAGCCCCTATACTTCGCCTTACGGCTTCGCAGAGACCTGTGTTTTTGCTAAACAGTCGCTTGGGCCTATTCACTGCGGCTTTCCGTTAAGAAAGCACCCCTTCTCCCGAAGTTACGGGGTCATTTTGCCGAGTTCCTTAACCAGAGTTCTCTCGCACACCTTAGGATTCTCTCCTCGCCTACCTGTGTCGGTTTGCGGTACAGGCACCTTTTATCTCGCTAGAAGCTTTTCTTGGCAGCGGGGAATCAAAGACTTCGCTCCATAAGGAGCTTCCCCATCACAGCTCAGCCTTCACGATAAGCGGATTTGCCTACTTATCAGCCTAACTGCTTGGACGTGCACAACCAATCGCACGCTTCTTCTATCCTTCTGCGTCCCTCCATTGCTCAAACGATAAAGAGGTGGTACAGGAATATCAACCTGTTGTCCATCGCCTACGCCTGTCGGCCTCGGCTTAGGTCCTGACTAACCCTGAGCGGACGAGCCTTCCTCAGGAAACCTTAGGCATTCGGTGGACGGGATTCTCACCCGTCTTTCGCTACTCATACCGGCATTCTCACTTCTAAGCGCTCCACCAGTCCTTACGGTCTGACTTCACTGCCCTTAGAACGCTCCCCTACCACTGATACCATAGGTATCAATTCGCAGCTTCGGTGGTGTATTTAGCCCCGGTACATTTTCGGCGCAGAGTCACTCGACTAGTGAGCTATTACGCACTCTTTAAATGGTGGCTGCTTCTAAGCCAACATCCTAGTTGTCTAAGCAACTCCACATCCTTTTCCACTTAATACACACTTTGGGACCTTAGCTGGCGATCTGGGCTGTTTCCCTCTTGACTACGGATCTTATCACTCGCAGTCTGACTCCTAAGGATAAGTCATTGGCATTCGGAGTTTGACTGAATTCGGTAATCCGATGAGGACCCCTAGTTCAATCAGTGCTCTACCTCCAAGACTCTTACACTTAAGGCTAGCCCTAAAGCTATTTCGGGGAGAACCAGCTATCTCCAGGTTCGATTGGAATTTCTCCGCTACCCACACCTCATCCCCGCACTTTTCAACGTGCGTGGGTTCGGGCCTCCATTCAGTGTTACCTGAACTTCACCCTGGACATGGGTAGATCACCTGGTTTCGGGTCTACGACCACGTACTAAACGCCCTATTCAGACTCGCTTTCGCTACGGCTCCGCCTCTTCAGCTTAACCTCGCACGGGATCGTAACTCGCCGGTTCATTCTACAAAAGGCACGCCATCACCCATTAACGGGCTCTGACTATTTGTAGGCACACGGTTTCAGGATCTCTTTCACTCCCCTTCCGGGGTGCTTTTCACCTTTCCCTCACGGTACTGGTTCACTATCGATCACTAGGTAGTATTTAGCCTTGGGAGATGGTCCTCCCAGATTCCGACGGAATTTCACGTGTTCCGCCGTACTCAGGATACATTCAAGAGAGAACGAAGTTTCGACTACGGGGTTGTTACCCTCTGTGACGAGCCTTTCCAGGCTGCTTCGTCTACCTCGTTCCTTTGTAACTCCGTATAGAATGTCCTACAACCCCAAGAGGCAAGCCTCTTGGTTTGGGCTAGATTCCGTTTCGCTCGCCGCTACTCAGGAAATCGCATTTGCTTTCTCTTCCTCCAGGTACTTAGATGTTTCAGTTCCCTGGGTCTGTCTTCCTTACCCTATGTATTCAGGTAAGGATACCATACCATTACGTATGGTGGGTTTCCCCATTCGGAAATCTTCGGATCAAAGCTTACTTACAGCTCCCCGAAGCATATCGGCGTTAGTCCCGTCCTTCATCGACTCCTAGTGTCAAGGCATCCACCGTGCGCCCTTTCTAACTTAACCAAACTAAAATTAAAAAAATATGAGCTACACTGTTATCTAGTTTTCAAAGAACATACATTTATTTCTGAGAGATAGTTCTCTCAAAACTGAACAAAACGAAACACGGAAACTTATATTGATGAACAGCGTTCATCAATTCTCCATAGAAAGGAGGTGATCCAGCCGCACCTTCCGATACGGCTACCTTGTTACGACTTCACCCCAATCATCTGTCCCACCTTAGGCGGCTGGCTCCAAAAAGGTTACCCCACCGACTTCGGGTGTTACAAACTCTCGTGGTGTGACGGGCGGTGTGTACAAGGCCCGGGAACGTATTCACCGCGGCATGCTGATCCGCGATTACTAGCGATTCCAGCTTCATGTAGGCGAGTTGCAGCCTACAATCCGAACTGAGAACGGTTTTATGAGATTAGCTCCACCTCGCGGTCTTGCAGCTCTTTGTACCGTCCATTGTAGCACGTGTGTAGCCCAGGTCATAAGGGGCATGATGATTTGACGTCATCCCCACCTTCCTCCGGTTTGTCACCGGCAGTCACCTTAGAGTGCCCAACTTAATGATGGCAACTAAGATCAAGGGTTGCGCTCGTTGCGGGACTTAACCCAACATCTCACGACACGAGCTGACGACAACCATGCACCACCTGTCACTCTGCCCCCGAAGGGGAAGCCCTATCTCTAGGGTTGTCAGAGGATGTCAAGACCTGGTAAGGTTCTTCGCGTTGCTTCGAATTAAACCACATGCTCCACCGCTTGTGCGGGCCCCCGTCAATTCCTTTGAGTTTCAGCCTTGCGGCCGTACTCCCCAGGCGGAGTGCTTAATGCGTTAACTTCAGCACTAAAGGGCGGAAACCCTCTAACACTTAGCACTCATCGTTTACGGCGTGGACTACCAGGGTATCTAATCCTGTTTGCTCCCCACGCTTTCGCGCCTCAGTGTCAGTTACAGACCAGAAAGTCGCCTTCGCCACTGGTGTTCCTCCATATCTCTACGCATTTCACCGCTACACATGGAATTCCACTTTCCTCTTCTGCACTCAAGTCTCCCAGTTTCCAATGACCCTCCACGGTTGAGCCGTGGGCTTTCACATCAGACTTAAGAAACCACCTGCGCGCGCTTTACGCCCAATAATTCCGGATAACGCTTGCCACCTACGTATTACCGCGGCTGCTGGCACGTAGTTAGCCGTGGCTTTCTGGTTAGGTACCGTCAAGGTGCCAGCTTATTCAACTAGCACTTGTTCTTCCCTAACAACAGAGTTTTACGACCCGAAAGCCTTCATCACTCACGCGGCGTTGCTCCGTCAGACTTTCGTCCATTGCGGAAGATTCCCTACTGCTGCCTCCCGTAGGAGTCTGGGCCGTGTCTCAGTCCCAGTGTGGCCGATCACCCTCTCAGGTCGGCTACGCATCGTTGCCTTGGTGAGCCGTTACCTCACCAACTAGCTAATGCGACGCGGGTCCATCCATAAGTGACAGCCGAAGCCGCCTTTGAATTTCGCACCATGCGGTGCAAAATGTTATCCGGTATTAGCCCCGGTTTCCCGGAGTTATCCCAGTCTTATGGGCAGGTTACCCACGTGTTACTCACCCGTCCGCCGCTAACTTCATAAGAGCAAGCTCTTAATCCATTCGCTCGACTTGCATGTATTAGGCACGCCGCCAGCGTTCATCCTGAGCCAGGATCAAACTCTCCAATAAAGTTAGTTTGTCTAGCATCTAAAATAAAAATTGACGTTTCACGTTGTTTGTTTCGTTCAGTTTTCAAAGAACTTGTTTGCCGCTCATTTGCGACTTCCTTATGTTAACATCTTCGTTTTTAGATGTCAACTAAGTTTTTTAATTTCTTTTTTCGCTTTCTGCTGTTCCGCATCAGCGACGGTTATTAATTTATCATATATTAACTACTTGAGTCAACACTTTTTAATAAAAAATTCTTTTTCTTACATAACGGATGCATTCTTCTGTATTTGCTACTCTTCTAAATAAACAAAAGAGAATTTTATATCGTTCTTCCATTGTCTTTTTTACGACATCATGTATTCGCTCGTCTGCAAAATCAAATAAAAGCTCATCCAGCTCTCTCTTCAATACATATTCTATTTCTTTCTGTTCTTCTTTTGTAATCATAATCCCAAGCAAACTATCACCTCAACAATTACTCATATGCCTATATAAATACAAATTAAAAAACCCACATAAACTCTAATCTTTAGGTGGAAGAGAACATCCGGTCATGCATAGGAGCGATCAGACCCTCTTTCCGCGCCCTATGCCAAATTAAAACAAAGAGAGAAACGAGTGCAGATCACCCTTTGTTCTTCCTAGCAGCGACTTATATGTTAGAAAATCAAAACATATATATAAAATAACGTAATATATTCATCAACTCTAATGACGAATGCATCACCACCAAAATTACAATTCATACTATATTGTCCATTATATCCATTTCCTACGATATTAATCGTTCAGTTCTCTTTTCAACTTTTTGAGCATATAAGTAACTGAAAAGGATTGGACAAAGGGGCGGAGTATTATGTTTTTCTTTTTTATAACAAGTAAACGTAAATTTAAGCACATTAGTTTAATTATTATACTGTCCTTGTTTACAGCATGGCTTCTTTTTTTTAAGACATATTCTCATCAATCGGCTTTTTCAACTGCAACTGGTCCAAAAGTCATTTACAAAGGCGATACCGCAAAAAAACAAGTTGCGTTAACATTCGATATTAGCTGGGGAGATAAAAAAGCAGTTCCTATTCTTGATACTTTAAAAGAAAGAGAAATTAAAAATGCGACTTTCTTCCTTTCTGCAGCATGGGCAGAACGACACCCCGATATTGTCGAACGGATTATACAGGATGGTCACGAAATTGGCAGTATGGGATATAATTATACATCTTATACTTCTTTGGAGGCGAACGAAATGCGAAGAGACCTTTTACGTTCGCAAGATGTGTTTACAAAGCTTGGCATAAAACAAGTCAAGCTCTTGCGGCCTCCTAGTGGGGAATTTAATAAAACAGTTCTCAAAGTAGCAGAGTCTCTTGGATATACTGTTGTACACTGGAGTAATAATTCAAACGACTGGAAAAACCCTGGTGTAAATAAAATTGTATCAACAGTTGCTAACAATCTACGAGGTGGAGACATCGTTTTATTACACGCTTCCGATTCGGCACTTCAAACAAATAAATCTCTACCGCTGCTCCTGCAGAAATTAAAAAGCGATGGCTATGAGCAAGTATCTGTATCACAGCTTATTTCTAACACAAGTGCAAGAAGTAATGACATAAAGTAAAACTTTAATCAGTAGGAATTCTTCCCGCTGATTATTAGCCCTCACCAATCGGGCTTTTATGGACCGTTCATCTTGCACCTAACCTCTTTAATTCCGCTGAATTTTGAGGTGGAAGTGTTACTGTCCGCAAATAGCACAGGATAAAAATCCCCCATACTAAAAAGGATACAGCACCCCATACGAAAGGTGCTGTATCCTTTTTCACTCGTATATTGTTAACTAACTGATTTACTTCTTTGTCCTATTAAACGATGTAATATGAGTAACTGATATGCATTACACAATAAAAGTGGTATAACCATCAAATATAACCAATCAGTATCATTAATCCGAAGCGCCGGTACCCATTCAAGGATTGTTACGACGACCATAAAGAATAAAGCCGGTATAAACGCTTTTTTATTCGTCTCTTTACTCTTTATATAGGCTACAAGTGCTCCAAATAAAAACAACATTCCTGCTACAAGAATATTATTCCCAAACGAAACATCTCCATTTGCAACGAGTACCGATCTTAAATAAACAAAATCAAAAAGTACAAATGCAATGAAAAAGAGCTGAACTGCGTTCCAAAGAGCAGACGATCGGAACATTCCTAGTCCAAAACGATGAACTGTTAAATACGCAAAAAAGCCCATTTGACTAATTACACTAAAAATAAAACCAACGCCAAGTAACCAAAAAGAAATCATTAGAATCTCTTTACCGTCGAAATTTTGAAAAAATTTAGCGTACTTGTCCCATCCTAAAATAAAACCAATAAGGATTGTACTAATCCCCCCAAGTAGCAACGTCGTTAAAAATAGTCGTACCCATTTTCGGCTATTCACAACACATCCCCCATTATTGATATATTTCTACTTAAATTGTATCAATGACAATTTCAAAAAGCTAGCCATGAACATGTATAAATTCCTCTAAGATATTTATATTAAAAAAGAGAACTGTGTTGAAAGGAGCTCCAGCTAATGAAACGGATGCTGCTCGTTTTAGTTTCTTCACTTCTTTTTACTGTACTTGTCGCATGTGCACAAGGAAAAGAAGCGAAATCTGAATTAGATTACGATCAAACAAAAAAAATGATTGTCGATATTTTAAAAACCGATCAAGGAAAGAAAGCAATTCAAGATGTATTAACAGATGAGAAAATGAAACAAGCACTTATATTGGATGAAACTGTGGTCAAAAAAACGATTGAAGATGCGATGGTATCCGAAAAAGGGCAGCAGCTTTGGGAAAAACTATTTAAAGACCCAGAGTTTTCAGCGAAATTCGCAAAAAGTATCAGTAAAGAACAAACAGCCTTAATGAAAACTCTATTAAAAGACCCTGAATATCAAGCAGGCGTTATAGAAATTATGAAAAACCCCGAAGTAGAGAAGATGATGCTACAAACAATGAAAAGCAAAGAGTATCGTCAATATTTACAACAAGTATTAACAGAGTCCGCTGAAAGTCCACTCTTCCAAACTAAGATAATTGATATCATTAGCAAAGGTATTGAAAAAGCCGAAAAGAGCGGCGGCTCTGAAAAAAAAGAATCTGGCGGAGAAGGCGGTTCAAAAGGCGGAAGCAAAGAGCAAAAATAAAACAACTCCTTGCACATAGGAAATTCCCCATCACCACATACAGGATGGGGAATTTTTCTACTTGCATAAATTTATTTTTGTTTAACTGATGTTCTATCAATAACTTGCTCAGCTATCGTCCGATAGATGACACCCGTTTTATGTGTATCCTCGTATACCGATGGCGCAAAATCTTCTTTATTCCAATCTGGTTGCTGAAGTGGGATTCGTCCTAATACATCTGTTTGTAATTCTGCGGCTAACTTATCTCCTCCGCCTTTTCCAAACACATACTCTTTCTCACCGGTTACTTTACTCTCGAAGTAAGCCATATTTTCAACAACCCCAAGAATACTATGTTCAGTACGAAGTGCCATAGCACCTGCACGAGCTGCAACAAATGCCGCTGTTGGATGAGGCGTTGTTACAATAATTTCTTTACAAGATGGTAGCATTGAGTGAACATCTAAAGCCACATCCCCTGTACCTGGTGGCAAGTCTAATACTAAATAGTCTAAATCGCCCCATTCCACCTCTGTAAAAAAGTGATTTAACATTTTACCAAGCATTGGCCCTCTCCAAATAACAGGAGCATTGTCTTCTACAAAGAAGCCCATTGAAATTACTTTTACCCCTAAGCGCTCCACTGGAATAATTTTATCGCCTCTTACGATTGGACGTTTTTCGATTCCCATCATATCAGGCACACTAAAGCCATATATATCAGCGTCAATAATACCAACTTTCTTTCCTAAACGAGCTAATGAAATCGCAAGGTTTACAGAAACAGTTGATTTACCAACTCCACCTTTTCCACTTGCAACTGCTAAAAATGTTGTTTTAGAATGCTCTGATAATAAAGATTGACTTTCTTTCTCTTCTTGTGGTGGCGCAAACTGCGCTAGCTCTTCCTCTGTAAATTCAGCGAAACGCAAACCAACCGTTGCTGCTCCAAGTTCTTTCACAAGCTTCACAATAGTAGCCTGCAATTGCATTTGTTCAGCAGTCCCTGTTTTTACAATTGCAATTTTAACACTGACATGCTCTTTCTCAGGCTTTATATTTACCTCTTTAATTGCATTTGTTTCTTTTAATGTTTTATGTAGAAATGGATCATTAATCCCTTCAAGCGCCTCCACTACTTGCTCTTTCGTTACCATAATCAGCCCAGCCCCCTGTATGAAAAATAAAGTCATGTTAAATAAATTGGGTTTATTTATTTTCATTTCCAAAATAAATGCGTTTACATTTCCAGTATAACATATTTTCCGAAAACTTCGTTAACGAGAGGAACTCAAAAAACCCTCCTTACTCAGGAGGATTTCCTTTTTCCGTAAAATAACGTAGTATTCCCCGGTATATCGCAGCTGCAACCTTTTGCTGATACTTCTCTGAATTTAACATATATCGTTCATTTACATTCGATAAAAAACCAGCCTCAACTAAAGCACCTGGTGTTTTTGCATACTTAAGTAAATAAACACGGGAGATTGTTTTAGCTGAGCGGTTCGTATTTTCTAGGCTAGTTCGCAATTCAGCCTGTATAAACTTTGCTGCACGCTCATTTTCAATTAAAGACCGATAATAAAACGTTTGTGCTCCCTTCGAACTACTGCTAGGCAAAGCATTTAAGTGAACACTCACAAAAAAGTCTACATCCGGCTTATTAATAATCTCTACACGTTTTTTGAGATCTTCTGCTTTGCGCCTACTATATGACTTTGTGTCTTTATCAGCTAGATCATAATCTCCCTCTCGCGTTAAAATAACTAAAGCACCTTGTTCTTGCAAATAGTCTTGTACCATTTTTGTAATTTCAAGCGTAATGTCTTTTTCTACAATATCTTTACCACCAACCGCCCCTCCATCTGGTCCACCATGTCCGGCATCTAGTACAATTACTTTTCCAGATAAGGGTAAATTCCAAGCTCTCCACGATTTTGTAATTTGAAATTCTTGTTTTACCAAGAAAAACAGTACAACCGCAGCAAGCATAAAAGAGATAATTCGAATTCTCTTCATACCTTTCCTCCTCCAGCTAGTCCCTCTAATTACTTATATGGGACAAGAGGAAAGTTTATGCTTCTCTTAATGCAGCTTTAAACGATATCTTCTTTCACCCTTTTCATACCCTTCGCGCCACCATGAACTAATAAACTGTTCACAGGACTCATACAGCAACTCCTTATCGTTTGATTCTATCTCCCGCATGGTCATGCTTGTTAAAAATTGAAACAACATTTCTGTTAATTGCTGCTCCTCTTCTAAAGCTCTATATTTCACATCAAAAAAAGATTCACCATAATAGCCAAATTTGCTATATCTTGCTCCTAATAAGTACGATTCAATTCCAAGTTCAATACAATAATCCTCGTACTGTCTGTGCAGCTCTTTCATATCGAAGGCATCACGAATATTAGATCTTAATGTTTTTAATGATAGTTCGCGAAGCATCTTCCGTTCATATTTCAACTGCTTTTCTTTTTGTTTTTCTTGTAAGCTAACAATGACATTCATAGTACTTATAAACCTCCCTAATACGTATTAGTCTAAACTTCTAAAGATGAAGCATACGTAAGAAGGCAGCACTAAAATATTCCAAGCAATAATAAGGGGACTAAAAATAATTGAGGATAATTATATAAATAAAAAACAATATAAAACCTTTCTCTGCCCCATGCCAACCAAGTTTAAACAAAAAGAACATACGAGTGCAGGTTACCTTTTGTTCTTCATAGCAGTGATTTATATTGTGAAAAATCAAAATGAATTTATCCCGTAAGCTCACGATGGGTGGGAGTTTCACTTTATATAGTTCCATTAGGCATATTGAACTCCCCCCACCTTCACTTCGTTTAAAGGAGGGGGGCTTACTGGTTGAAATAATAAAAAACCCCAGCCAATAGACTGGGGTTTGAAGTTCGCAAAAATTAACGTTTTGAGAACTGAGGTGCACGACGTGCGCCTTTAAGACCGTATTTTTTACGCTCTTTCATACGTGCGTCACGAGTTAATAGACCTGCACGTTTTAATGTTAGACGGTATTCTGGGTCAGCTTTTAATAAAGCGCGAGAGATACCGTGACGAATAGCACCAGCTTGACCAGTGTATCCACCACCATTTACGTTTACAAGTACATCGTAGTTACCTAAAGTTTCTGTTGCAACTAGAGGTTGTTTCACTACTTCACGTAATGCAGCAAATGGGATATAGTTTTCAAAATCACGACCGTTAATGATAACGCGTCCTTCGCCTGGAACTAGGCGTACGCGTGCTACTGAACTCTTACGACGTCCAGTACCATAGTATTGTACCTGTGCCAATGTAAGCCCTCCTTTAATTAATTATCCGCGAAGTTCGTAAACTTCTGGTTTTTGTGCTTGGTGTGGATGCTCAGCTCCAGCATACACATTTAATTTTTTAGACACTTGACGTCCTAAACGTCCTTTTGGAAGCATGCCTTTAATTGCAAGCTCTAACATTTGTACAGGGTAGTTTGTACGCATTTCTAGAGCTGTTCTTTGTTTAAGTCCACCTGGGTGGTTAGTGTGACGGTAGTAAATTTTATCGTTTAATTTATTACCTGTTAAATGAATTTTCTCAGCGTTAATAATAATTACATGATCACCCGTGTCAACGTGTGGTGTAAATGTTGGTTTGTTTTTACCACGTAAAATGGATGCTACTTCACTAGCAAGGCGACCTAAAGTTTGACCTTCAGCGTCAACCACATACCATTTACGCTCAACTTCGTTAGCTTTTGCCATAAAAGTCGTACGCATGTGTTTCCCTCCTCGTTATCTTTTCCATAGAAAAAATCTATTGTTTATCTTAAACACGATTTCCTTCCGGGGCTAATCGTGGTTTTAGAAACAATACCATATGTTATGATATCCTTTTGAGTTTCTAATGTCAAGCAAATGTTACACCAGGATTAGTTGTTATAGTTTACCTGCCATAAATAAAGCCCGTGCCCTGGCACCATCTTCCCGGCAAAACGACGATCTTGTTTTTTTAAAATCTCTGGAATGCTGTCAGGAACCATCTTTCCTTGTCCTATGCTAAGTAGTGTACCAACAATAATTCGAACCATATTATATAAAAATCCATTACCTACAAAACGAAAAATTAACTCATCCTCTTGTTCCATTAAATCTATTTCATAAATTGTTCGCACTTTATCCTTTTTGTCAGTTTTTGCCGAACAAAACGAAGTGAAATCATGTGTTCCAATAAAATAAGGAATTGCTTTTCTTATAGATTCTATCTCAAGCGGATATGGATACTGGTATACGTAATTTCTACGGAATACATCAGCATTTTTAGATAATAATACACGGTAGCGATATTCTTTTCTCTCAACACCATAGCGTGCATGAAAATCTTCTGTTTTTTTCTCTACTTGCCTGACAACTATATCGTCTGGCAGCATCGTATTTAAGGCATTCATCCATTGCCATTCTTCAAGAGACAACGGTGTGTCAAAATGAATAACCTGTCCTCTTGCATGAACAGTAGAATCTGTTCGTCCTGATGCCTGAACACGAACAAGCTCTCCTTTATGCAACTTTTGCAGAGCTTTCTCTATTTCTTGTTGAACAGTACGATGCTGCGGTTGAATTTGATAACCGCAAAAATTGATGCCATCATATGCAACTGTACATTTTATTCTTTCCATTTCTCTATTCTCCATTACGATCGCACCCATGCTAGAATACATGCTAAACAAAGTAAACTTACTATCGTTAACGTATCGCTTGTTTTCCAGCGTAGCTGCCTAAATTTAGAACGTCCCTCACCACTTTGATACCCACGTGCTTCCATTGCAATCGCTAAGTCCTCAGCACGCTTAAAGGCACTAATAAAAAGCGGTACAAGCAAAGAAATAACCGCCTTTAATCGATCCTTTATCGGCCCACCAGAAAAATCAATACCACGGGATGCTTGTGCTTTCATAATTTTACTCGTCTCATCCATTAATGTTGGAATAAAACGAAGAGAAATAGACATCATCAATGCAATTTCATGAACAGGAACCTTTATACGCTTTAATGGCTTTAACAATGTTTCCATACCATCAGTAATTTCAATTGGTGTTGTTGTTAACGTTAATAATGTCGTCATTAAAATAATGACAAAGAAGCGTATAGAAATATATATCCCTTGCTCTAATCCCTTTTCATGTATCGAAAACCAACCAAGCTGAAGCAGTACATCCCCTTCTTTATTTGTAAAAATATGCAGAAAAAAGGTAAACAGAAAAATCCATAAGATTGGTTTTAAGCCCGAAAGTACATAACGAATCGGCACTTTTGCAAAAAATAAAGCAATGAGTGCATATAAAAATAAAAGTCCATATGAAATCGCATTATTTGCTAAAAAGACAACAAATACATATAAAAAGACAATCAACAGCTTCGCACGTGGATCAAGTTGATGAATGAGTGACCTACCTGGAATATATCTCCCAATAATCAACTGCTGCATGATTCATGACCACCTTTTCGTAACACCTGTACAACTTCATGAGTAAGATCCTCTAAAGATAAGGTAGCCTTCGGAATCGAAATACCAAACTTCTCTTCAATTGCACGTTTATACTTTAAAGACATTGGAAGATCCACGCCGATTTGTTCTAACTCATCTGCATGTAAAAATACTTCCTCTGCTGTTCCTTGCAAAAAAACCGTTCCTTTATGCATAACCACAATTTGATCCGCATATTTAGCAGCATCCTCCATATTATGGGTAACAAGGATTACTGTAAGCCCCTGTTCCTTATGAAGCTTATAAAACATCTCCATAAGCTCATGCTGTCCTTTAGGATCAAGCCCTGCTGTGGGTTCATCTAATACAAGCACTTCCGGTTCCATCGCAAGTACGCCTGCTATTGCAACACGTCTCATTTGTCCACCACTTAACTCAAACGGCGAACGCGCTAATAGCTCTGGATCCAATCCTACAATCTCAATTGCATCCCTTGCCTTTTGTCTTGCCTCTTCTTCCGATACTCCGAAATTTGAGGGTCCAAAACAAATATCTTTCTCAACTGTTTCTTCAAATAACTGATGCTCTGGAAATTGAAAGACAACCCCTACTTTTTTTCGTAGCGGCTTTAATTTCTTTTCTTTCTTTTGTGAGGAAATCAAATGCTCCCCAATTTGGACCGTGCCATTTGTCGGCTGCAATAAACCATTTAAATGTTGAATCATCGTCGATTTGCCGGAACCAGTATGACCGATAATGGCATAATACCCCCCACTTGGAAACGACACGTTTACATCATAAAGCGCGCGTCTTTCAAATGGAGTTTTATATTGATAACGATGCTCTACTGTTTGGAATGTAATCTCCAAAGTTCGTTCACCAAGCTTTCCATTGTAAGATGCGTATTTTGCAGTGGAATTTCATTCCTTTTTAATAATTCTGCTATTTTCACTGAGAATGGTACATCTAATCCGATTTCCCTAAGCATATGAGAGGACTTGAAAATTTGCTCTGGCGTACCTACCTCTAATATTTCTCCCTGATTCAAAATGATAACACGGTCTGACTGTGCAGCTTCTTCCAAATCATGCGTAATCGATAACACGGTAATACCTTTTGTATCCACAAGCTTCCTCACCGTTTCAATTACTTCACGTCGTCCTTGTGGATCTAACATCGATGTTGCTTCATCCAATATTAAAATAGATGGTTGCAATGCTAGCACACCTGCAATTGCAACACGTTGCTTTTGTCCACCAGATAACGAATGAGGCTCTTCATTAAGAAACTCTTCCATTCGGACCATCTGCAGCGCTTGATTCATCCGTTCTACCATCTGTTCCCGAGGCATCCCGATATTTTCAAGGCCAAATACAACATCATCTTGCACTGTTGTCCCAACAAATTGATTATCTGGATTTTGAAATACCATACCTATTTGCTTTCGAATATCCCATACCGTTTCTTCAGATAAAGTCATTGTATCATTTACAACAATCGTGCCTGATTCCGGTAAAAATAAACCATTTAATAATTTTGCAAGTGTAGACTTTCCTGAACCATTTTGTCCAATTACAGAAACCCATTCTCCCTCATATAAAGAGAATGATACGTCTTTTAGCGCATAAGAAGTTGCCCCGGGATATTGAAATGATATATTTTGCGTGCGAAGTTTCTCTTTTTTCAATGCAAGGCACCCTCTCTCATTACTTCATCAAGTTAGCCTATTTTCTATATTTAAAAAAAAAGGGCCACGACCAGTTACTTGAAAAGAACTGTCCTGCCCTTTTAATTATCATTATACTAACTCGATAATTACCATTGGTGCTGCGTCTCCGCGACGTGGACCAATTTTTGCAATACGAGTGTATCCGCCTTGACGCTCAGCATAGCGTGGAGCTACATCAGCGAATAATTTTTGAAGTGCATCTTGACCAGTCTCAGCATTAGCAACTTCATTGCGGATGAAAGATGCAGCTTGACGGCGAGCATGAAGATCTCCGCGTTTACCTAAAGTGATCATTTTTTCCACTACAGAACGAAGTTCTTTTGCACGAGTTTCTGTCGTTTGGATGCGCTCGTTGATAATTAAATCTGTAGCTAAGTCACGTAACATAGCTTTACGTTGCGCACTTGTACGGCCTAATTTTCTGTATGCCATTCGTAGTTCCCTCCTTTGTTGATGAGATTAAATCCTCAGTCGTCTTTACGTAAGCCTAAACCTAATTCCTCAAGCTTATGCTTAACTTCTTCTAAGGATTTACGTCCTAAGTTACGAACTTTCATCATATCTTCTTCTGTTTTGTTCGCAAGCTCTTGTACAGTATTAATTCCTGCACGTTTTAAGCAATTATAAGAACGAACAGAAAGATCAAGTTCTTCAATAGTCATTTCTAGAACTTTTTCTTTTTGATCTTCTTCCTTCTCGACCATAATCTCAGCATTTTGTGCTTCATCAGTTAAACCAACGAAGATATTTAAATGCTCAGTTAAGATTTTGGCACCTAAAGAGATAGCTTCTTTTGGCCCGATGCTTCCATCCGTCCATACATCAAGCGTAAGCTTATCATAATTTGCCACTTGTCCGACACGTGTCTTTTCCACTTGGTAAGTCACACGTGATACTGGAGTATAAATAGAATCAATAGGAATAACTCCTATTGGTTGATCTTCGCTTTTATTTGCATCAGCTGGCGTATACCCACGGCCACGCTTTGCAGTTAAACGCACGCGGAAATGCGCATCTTTTGCTAACGTCGCAATGTATAAATCTGGATTTAAGATTTCAACATCACTATCGTGAGTAATATCAGCAGCTGTGACAATACCTTCGCCCTGTACATCGATTTCCAACGTCTTCTCTTCTTCAGAGTAGATTTTAAGAGCTAACTTTTTCAAGTTTAAGATGATCGTCGTAACGTCCTCTACTACGCCCTCAACTGTTGAAAATTCGTGTAATACGCCATCAATTTGGATAGCAGTTACAGCGGCACCAGGGAGTGAGGATAAAAGAATACGACGTAAGGAGTTACCCAAAGTAGTACCATATCCACGCTCAAGCGGTTCAATCACGAATTTACCATATTTAGCATCTTCGTTAAGTTCAACCGTTTCGATTTTCGGTTTTTCAATTTCAATCATTAACTAAACCCTCCTTCAAAACGTCGAAACCTCGGCTAAACAAAGGAAAAAACCTCTGTCTAACCGAAAGTCCCCCTTAGGCAGTTCCCGATTGTGCACAACAAGCGATGTTTCTGTACGAAATTTCTCGATAATGCATCATATCCATTATAGACAAAAGGGAAAATTCTATACAGAAAAATTAAACACGACGACGTTTTGGCGGACGACATCCATTATGAGGAACTGGAGTAACATCTCTGATTGCTGTTACTTCTAGACCTGCAGCTTGAAGAGCACGAATTGCAGCTTCACGACCAGCACCAGGACCTTTTACAGTAACCTCTAAAGTTTTTAAACCATGCTCCATTGCAACTTTAGCAGCAGTTTCAGCAGCCATTTGCGCAGCGAATGGAGTAGATTTACGAGATCCACGGAAACCAAGTGCACCAGCACTAGACCAAGAAAGTGCGTTACCGTGAGTATCTGTAAGTGTTACGATTGTGTTGTTGAAAGTAGAACGAATATGAGCAATACCAGCTTCAATATTCTTTTTCACACGTTTTTTACGAGTGTTTGTTTTACGTGCCATTGTTAGTTCAACCTCCTTTACTTATTATTTCTTTTTATTTGCTACTGTACGACGTGGACCTTTACGCGTACGAGCATTATTTTTAGAATTTTGACCACGAACTGGTAAACCACGACGGTGACGAAGACCACGGTAAGAACCGATCTCCATTAGACGTTTAATGTTAAGAGAAACTTCACGACGAAGGTCTCCCTCAACTTTAACGCGGTCTACGATGTCACGGATACGTCCTAATTCGTCTTCCGTTAAATCACGAACTCGTGTTTCTTCAGAAACACCAGCTTCAGCAAGAATTTTTTCAGCAGTTGTGCGACCAATGCCGAATACGTAAGTTAAAGAAATAACAACGCGCTTGTCACGAGGAATATCTACACCTGCGATACGTGCCATTCCGAATGCACCTCCTTCTGATTAACCTTGTTTTTGTTTATGTTTAGGGTTTTCACAAATAACCATTACTTTTCCACGTCTACGAATAACTTTACATTTTTCGCAGATTGGTTTAACTGACGGTCTTACTTTCATGTCTCGAACCTCCTTAAAGATTACGGAGTGCTATATTATTTAAAACGGTACGTAATACGACCACGATTTAAATCGTACGGAGATAATTCTACCGTAACTTTGTCTCCTGGTAAAATCCGAATGAAGTTCATACGGATTTTACCAGAAACGTGAGCCAATACGACATGCCCATTCTCTAATTCTACTTTGAACATAGCATTTGGCAACGTTTCAAGAACGGTACCTTCGACTTCAATTACATCATCTTTAGCCATTCAATAGTTCTCCCTTCTTCAAATCAGTAACATTTTACACTGCTCTGAAATCCCGGAGAGCCAGCTACTTATAAAGTGGTAAGGATTTCGTATCCTGCTTCTGTAAGAGCAATCGTGTGCTCAAAATGTGCACACCATTTACCATCTACCGTTACCACTGTCCAGTCATCAGATAGTGTTTTTACATATCGTCTTCCTTGGTTCACCATCGGTTCGACACAGATGACCATTCCCGGCTTTAATCTAGGACCTTTATTTGGTGGACCGTAGTGCGGGATCTGAGGGTCCTCATGTAAGTCTTGCCCGATTCCGTGACCAACATACTCCCTAACGATCGAGAATCCATTATCTTCAGCATACGTTTGAACTGCATGTGAAACATTTGATAATCTCACGCCTGGTTTTATTTGTTCTAGACCAAGATACAACGATTTTTCTGTGACATCAAGTAGCTTTTGAACAGATTCAGAAATGTTTCCTACTGGATACGTCCACGCAGAATCTCCATGGTACCCATTGTATTTCGCACCAATATCGATACTGATGATATCACCTTCTTGGAGCTTGCGCTTACCTGGAATCCCATGTACAAGCTCTTCATTTACAGAAGCACAGATGCTTCCCGGAAATCCGTTGTATCCTTTAAAAGATGGCGTAGCACCATATTTTCGAATCGTCTTTTCCGCTATTTGATCGAGCTCTTTCGTTGTAATTCCTGGAGTAATATGCTTTTTCAACTCTTGATGAGTTAAAGCAACGATCTTGCCAGCTTCTCGCATGATTTCTATCTCGCGAGGAGTTTTGCAAATGATCATTACGCTAAGTCTCCAATGAGAACATCAATATCAGCAAATACCTTATTGATATCTTGCTCACCATTAATGCTTTGTAAGTAACCAAGCTCTTCATAGAAATCAAGCAAAGGTTTTGTTTGCTTAATATTTACCTCTAAACGATTCGCTACAGTTTCTTCATTGTCATCAGAGCGTTGATATAATTCGCCACCACATTTATCGCACACGTCAGCTTTTGCTGGCGGATTGAATTCTAAGTGATAAGTCGCACCGCACTCTTTACAAATACGACGGCCTGTAAGACGTTTTAATAGCAATCCTGAATCCACATTAATGTTTAAAACATAGTCGATTTTTTTGCCAAGATCTTTCATAATCTCTTCAAGTGCAGATGCCTGTGCAACTGTTCGTGGGAAACCATCTAGTAAGAAGCCTTTTACACAGTCTTCTTGACTTAAACGTTCACGAACAATTCCGATTGTAACTTCATCTGGAACAAGCGCACCTTTATCAATAAAGGACTTTGCTTGTAAACCAAGTTCAGTTTCAGCCTTCATAGCTGCACGGAACATATCTCCTGTTGAGATGTGAGGGATGTTATACTTGGCAACAATCTGTTCGGCTTGTGTACCTTTACCAGCACCAGGAAGCCCCATTAAAATTAAGTTCATCCTTGTTCCCCCTCAATACATGAGCATGTAGGGAAGACAATTCTTCCCACTTACTCACTGCTTGATAAACCCTTTGTAATGGCGTTTTACCAGTTGGCTTTCTAGCTGCTTCATTGTTTCTAAAGCAACGCCGACAACGATTAACATACTCGTTCCACCGATCTGTGCAGATGGAGGAAGATTTCCCAATTTCGTAAAGATAACTGGAAGAATTGCAATCGCTGCTAGGAAAATAGATCCTACAAAGGTCAAACGATACAAGATTTTTGTTAGATATTGTTCTGTATTCTTACCCGGACGAATACCTGGAACATATCCACCTTGCTTGTTTAGGTTTTCTGACATTTGCTCTGGATTAACCTGAACAAATGCATAGAAGTATGCGAAGGCTACAATGAGCGCTACATATATTATCATTCCCACTGGGTGGGAATAGTTAAAGTTTGCAATGATCCACTTCGATACATCGTATTTCGGGAAGAACTGTGCAATAGTTGGAGGTGTAATTAAGAATGAAACAGCAAAAATTACTGGAATAACACCCGCACTATTTACCTTAAGCGGTAAATGTGTGTTTTGTGCTCCAGCATGATTACCATTTCCTCCTGTTACACGCTTCGCATATTGAATTGGGATCTTTCTAACAGCTTGTTGAATGAAAATAACACCAACAACAACTGCTAACACAGCTAGTAAAATCAATACAACTTTAACGATACTCATGAACAATTGATCTCCGGCATTTTGAAACTGTTGTTGATACACTTGAGATATTACACTTGGGATCGCTGCGGCAATACCACCAAAGATTAGGATGGAAATACCATTACCTACACCTTTAGCTGTAATCTGTTCACCTAACCACATTAAAAATGCAGTACCAGCAGTCAGTACCGTAGCAATGTATAAATAAGTGCTCCAACCTGGATTCAAAATTAACTGTCCACCTACCATACCGTTAAAACCGATTGACATACCAAACCCCTGAATAAACGCAAGAACAATTGTAAAATAACGCGTGAATTGCGTTAGTTTACGACGGCCCATTTCGCCTTGCTTCGACCATTCCGAAAATTTAGGAACAACATCCATCTGCAATAATTGCACGATGATGGATGCTGTAATATACGGCATGATTCCCATCGCAAAGATGGAGAAGTTTTTCAACGCGCCACCGCCAAATGTATTTAGGATGCCTAATGCATTTAACTGATCTTGTGCTTTCAGTACGTCTCCATTTGTAAATGGCACTGGGATAAACGTGCCAATCCTGAATACGATTAGCATCGCTAAAGTGAATAATATTTTACGTCTTATCTCAGCAACGCGCATAAAGTTGGAGATTGTACGAAACATTAGATCACCTCAACTGATCCGCCAGCTGCTTCAATTGCTTCTTTAGCACTTGAAGAGAACTTGTGCGCTTTAACAGTTAATTTTTTCTCTACAGCTCCGCTTGCAAGAATTTTAACACCGTCGTTTAATTTGCTGATAACGCCAGTTTCCAGCAATAATTCAGGTGTTACTTCTGTACCATCTTCAAAACGATTTAACGTTGCTAAGTTTACGATAGCAAACTCTTTACGGTTAATGTTTGTGAAGCCGCGTTTTGGTAAACGACGGAATAATGGAGTTTGACCACCTTCGAAGCCAAGACGAACACCGCCACCAGAACGTGCGTTTTGTCCTTTATGACCTTTACCAGCAGTTTTACCGTTACCAGAACCGATACCACGACCGACACGGTTACGTACTTTACGAGAACCTTCTGCAGGTTTTAATTCATGAAGTTTCATTCCCAGGCACCTCCTTATATTAATGAGTTATCCTTAAGCTTCTTTTACAGTTACAAGGTGAGAAACTTTGTTGATCATACCAAGAATAGCAGGAGTTTCTTCCTTAACTACAGTTGAATTCAACTTTTTAAGACCTAAAGCTTCTACCGTCGCACGTTGATCTTGTGGACGACCAATTACACTACGAGTGAGGGTAATTTCTAACTTTTTCGCCATTTGTTTTCCCTCCTTCTTAACCTAGTAGCTCTTCTACAGATTTACCGCGTAATTTTGCAACATCTTCAGCGCGCTTAAGCTCGCTTAATCCGTTCACAGTAGCGCGAATCATGTTAATTGGTGTGTTAGAACCAAGAGATTTCGAAAGAATATCTTGTACACCAGCTAATTCAAGTACCGCACGAACTGGTCCACCAGCAATAACTCCAGTACCTTCAGCAGCAGGTTTTAAGAATACTTCACCAGCTCCAAAATGACCGTTGATTGTGTGTGGAATTGTTGTACCAACTAATGGTACTGTGATTAAGTTTTTCTTAGCGTCTTCGATAGCTTTGCGAATTGCGTCTGGTACCTCTTGTGCTTTACCCGTACCGAATCCAACATGACCGTTTTTATCGCCAACTACAACTAGTGCAGCAAAGCGGAAACGACGACCACCCTTAACAACTTTCGCGACACGATTTATCGTAACTACACGTTCTTCAAGTTCTAATTTACTTGGGTCAATGCGATGCATCAATTTTCCCTCCTTTGACCATTAAAATTGTAATCCAGCCTCACGAGCAGCTTCAGCTAGAGCTTTAACACGGCCATGGTATAAGTAACCACCGCGATCAAATACTACTTCTTTAACGCCTTTCTCTACAGCACGCTTAGCAACTGATTCTCCAACTTTCGTAGCAGCTTCAATATTGCTAGTACCGTTAAGAGCAAGGTCTTTATCAAGAGTAGATGCACTTACTAATGTTACACCATTTACATCATCAATAACTTGAGCGTAAATATGTTGGTTAGAACGGAACACATTTAAACGTGGACGTTCTGCAGTACCAGTAAGTTTTGCACGTACACGTGCATGTCTTTTCTTACGAGTCGCATTTTTATCAGCTTTAGTGATCATTCTTGTCACTCCTTTCTCTCACCTAACGGGTTTACTTAGCAGTTTTACCTTCTTTACGACGAACAACTTCGCCTTCGTAACGAATACCTTTGCCTTTATATGGCTCTGGAGCACGTACAGCACGGATGTTAGCAGCAAATTCGCCAACACGTTGCTTGTCGATACCTTTAATTACGATTTTAGTTGGTGCAGGTACTTCAACTTCAAGTCCTGCTTCCGGAGTCATTTCTACTGGATGAGAATAACCTACGCTTAATACAAGTTTATCACCTTGTTTTTGAGCACGGTAACCAACACCGACTAATTCAAGTCCGCGTGCGAAACCTGTAGTTACACCTTCAACCATGTTTCCGATTAAAGCACGAGTTGTACCGTGTAATGCACGGTGTTCCTTCTGTTCAGATGGACGCTCAACTGTTAGTGTATTTTCTTCAATTTTGATAGACATATCAGCATTGAAAGTACGAGTTAATTCACCTTTAGGGCCTTTTACTGTTACAGTATTGTCTTCTGCAACTGTGATAGTAACACCTGCAGGGATTTCAAGAATCTTTTTACCAATACGAGACATGTGGTCACACCTCCGTTCGTTTTAAATATATATTACCAAACGTATGCTACTACTTCTCCACCAGTTTGTAATTGACGAGCATCTTTGTCTGTCATTACTCCCTTAGATGTAGAAACAAGAGCGATACCTAATCCGTTAAGTACACGTGGTACTTCGTCAGCTTTAGCGTAAACGCGTAAGCCAGGTTTACTGATACGTTTTAATCCAGTGATTACACGTTCATTGTTTGCACCATATTTCAGGAAAATACGAAGGATACCTTGTTTGTTATCCTCGATGTATTCTACATCACGAATGAAACCTTCACGTTTTAAAAGTTCAGCGATCTCTTTTTTGATTTTAGAAGCAGGAACCTCTAATTTCTCATGACGTACCATGTTCGCATTACGGATGCGAGTAAGCATGTCTGCAATTGGATCTGTCATCACCATGTGTTTTACCTCCTTCCCATTTGTGGGTTTTACCAACTAGCTTTTTTAACACCAGGAATTTGACCTTTATATGCAAGTTCACGGAAACAAATACGGCAAAGCTTAAATTTGCGGTATACAGAATGCGGACGACCGCAGCGTTCGCAACGTGTATACTCTTGTACTTTAAACTTAGGAGTACGCTTTTGTTTCGCGATCATAGATTTTTTAGCCACGTTTTCGCCTCCTCTACTTAGCGTTGGCTTCCATTATTTTTGGAATGGCATACCGAATTGTGTTAAAAGTTCACGAGCTTCTTCATCAGTTTTCGCTGTAGTAACGATTACGATGTCCATACCACGGACTTTACTTACTTTATCATAATCAATCTCAGGGAAAATTAGTTGCTCTTTAACACCTAATGTGTAGTTACCACGACCGTCGAATGATTTCTTAGAAACACCACGGAAATCACGCACACGTGGTAAAGAAACTGATACTAATTTGTCGAAGAACTCATACATTTGCTCACCGCGTAAAGTTACTTTTGCACCGATTGGCATACCTTCACGAAGACGGAAACCAGCGATTGATTTTTTAGCGCGAGTTACAACAGGTTTTTGACCTGCGATATGCGTTAATTCTTCTACTGCATTGTCTAAAGCTTTTGAGTTAGATACCGCGTCACCAACACCAGTGTTGATTACGATCTTTTCGATTTTCGGTACTTCCATCACAGATTTATAGTTAAACTTGCTCACTAGAGCAGGAGTAATTTCCTTTTGGAACTTCTCTTTAAGGCGATTCAATGAAGTGACCTCCTTTCTTAAGAAAATTATTTATCTAATAATTCACCAGATTTTTTTGCAATACGAACTTTTTTACCATCTTCTACTTTGAAGCCTACACGAGTAGGTTCGCCTGTTTTCGGATCTAATACCATAACATTAGAAACGTGAATAGGTGCTTCTTTCGTAATAATTCCACCTTGTGGATTTAATTGAGATGGCTTAGAGTGTTTTTTAACGATGTTAACACCCTCAACGATAACACGGTTTTGCTTTGGGAAAGCCACAAGGATAACACCTTGTTTTCCTTTGTCTTTACCAGTGATTACCTGTACTTTATCACCTTTTTTTACATGCATCTTAATTCTGCACCTCCTTAGCAAGGCAATACCTTAAATTATAGAACTTCTGGAGCTAAAGAAACGATCTTCATGAAGTTGCTATCACGTAATTCACGAGCTACTGGTCCAAAAATACGAGTACCACGTGGGCTCTTATCGTCTTTAATGATAACCGCTGCGTTTTCATCAAATTTAATGTAAGAACCGTCCGGACGACGAGCTCCGCTCTTCGTACGTACCACTACTGCCTTAACAACGTCACCTTTTTTAACAACGCCACCTGGTGTTGCTTGTTTTACCGTAGCAACGATAATATCACCAATGTTAGCATATTTACGACCAGAGCCGCCTAATACTTTAATTGTTAAAAGTTCACGTGCACCAGAATTGTCAGCAACTTTCAAACGAGATTCTTGTTGGATCATGTTATGAAACCTCCCTTCGGACTAAAAATTCCGATTCGTCTATTTAGATAATAACCGCTTCTTCAACGATTTCAACTAAACGGAAACGCTTAGTAGCAGAAAGCGGGCGAGTTTCCATGATTTTTACGATATCGCCAATTTTTGCTTGGTTTTGCTCATCATGGGCTTTGTACTTTTTAGAATACTTAACACGTTTTCCGTACAAGGAATGAGTTTTGTAAGTTTCAACTAAAACTGTAATCGTTTTGTCCATTTTGTCAGACACTACACGACCAGTATAAACTTTGCGTTGGTTACGTTCGCTCACTATGCAAACCTCCCCTCAATTTATCGATTAATTCCGATCTCTCTTTCACGAACTACAGTTTTCATACGAGCAATTGCTTTACGCACTTCACGGATGCGAGTTGGATTCTCTAATTGTCCTGTAGCAAGTTGGAAGCGAAGATTAAACAACTCTTCCTTTAAAGCTTTAACTTTTGTTTCGATTTCGGCAGTGGTTAATTCACGAATATCATTAGTTTTCATTAGATTCACCACCATTTTCTTCACGTTTTACGAATTTACATTTCACTGGTAATTTGTGAGCTGCAAGACGTAATGCTTCGCGTGCTACCTCTTCAGATACACCCGCGATTTCGAACATAATTTTCCCAGGTTTTACTACTGCTACCCAGCCTTCTGGTGCCCCTTTACCGGAACCCATACGTACTTCTAGAGGTTTTGCAGTGTAAGGCTTAGAAGGGAAAATTTTAATCCATACTTTACCGCCACGTTTCATGTAACGAGTCATTGCACGACGAGCAGCTTCGATTTGACGGTTTGTAATCCATGAAGCAGCTTGTGCTTGTAAACCGAATTCACCGAAAGCAATTTCAGCTCCACCTTTTGCACGACCACGCATTTTACCACGATGCTCTCTACGATATTTTACGCGTTTAGGCATTAACATATTATTTTCCTCCTTCCTCAGAAGCTTTCTTTTTTGTAGGAAGGACTTCTCCACGGTAGATCCATACTTTTACGCCTAATTTACCGTATGTTGTATCAGCTTCAACTGCTGCATAGTCAATATCAGCGCGAAGTGTATGAAGTGGAACAGTTCCTTCACTGTAAGATTCTGCACGAGCGATATCAGCTCCGCCAAGACGACCAGAAACCTGTGTTTTAATACCTTTAGCTCCTGCACGCATAGCACGTTGAATTACTTGCTTCTGTGCACGACGGAAAGATACACGGTTTTCTAATTGACGAGCGATGTTTTCGCCTACTAATTTAGCGTTAAGATCAGCTCTCTTAACTTCTAAGATGTTGATGTGTACACGCTTGCCTGTTAATTGGTTAAGAGCTTTACGAAGTGCTTCAACTTCTGTACCACCTTTACCAATTACCATACCAGGTTTTGCAGTGTGAATTGTAACATTTACACGATTTGCTGCACGTTCGATCTCTACTTTAGCAACAGCAGAATCTTTTAAGCGTACAGTAATGTACTCACGGATTTTGATGTCTTCATGTAATAATGTAGCGTAATCTTTTTCAGCGAACCAACGAGATTCCCAGTCACGGATAACACCGACACGAAGACCAATTGGATTAACCTTCTGACCCATCGATTATCCCTCCTTCTTTTCTGATACCACAACTGTAATGTGGCTTGTGCGTTTGTTAATTTGGCTTGCACGACCCATTGCACGTGGACGGAAACGTTTCAACGTTGGACCTTCGTCAACGAAAACTGTTTCAACAACTAGGTTGTTAATGTCCATTTCGTAATTGTGCTCTGCATTTGCGATTGCAGATTTTAAAACTTTCTCTACAACTGGAGAAGCAGTTTTTGGTGTGTGGTTAAGGATAGCAATCGCTTCACCCACTTGCTTACCTCGGATTAAGTCTACAACTAAACGAACTTTACGAGGAGCAATACGAACTGTTCTCGCTACTGCTTTAGCTTGCATTGAAGTGCCTCCTCTCATTATCTTCTAGTTTTCTTATCGTCAGCAAGGTGACCTTTGTACGTACGAGTTGGTGCGAATTCACCTAACTTATGGCCAACCATATCCTCAGTGATGTACACAGGTACGTGTTTACGACCATCATATACAGCAATTGTATGACCGATGAACTGAGGGAAGATTGTTGAACGGCGAGACCAAGTTTTAACAACTTGTTTTTGCTCAGATGCAACTAATTTTTCCATTTTGCTCATTAAGTGATCATCGACAAATGGTCCTTTTTTTAAGCTACGAGCCATTGTGGTGCCTCCCTTCGTGATTGGCGTACGGTTCTAGAAATGAACCGTACTACAATCCCATTATTTTTTACGACGACGAACGATAAATTTATCAGACGCTTTATTTTTCTTACGAGTCTTGAATCCAAGAGTTGGTTTACCCCATGGAGACATTGGAGACTTACGTCCGATTGGAGAGCGTCCTTCACCACCACCGTGTGGGTGATCAACTGGGTTCATTACAGAACCACGAACTGTTGGGCGCTTACCTAACCAGCGAGAGCGACCCGCTTTACCGATTTTGATAAGTTCATGTTGTTCGTTACCTACTTGACCGACTGTAGCGCGACAAGCAGATAATACTAAACGCACTTCACCAGAAGTTAAACGTACAAGTACGTATTTTCCTTCTTTACCAAGTACTTGAGCAGATGTACCAGCAGAACGAACTAATTGTCCGCCACGACCAGGCTTAAGCTCAATGTTATGAACAACAGTACCTACTGGAATGTTGATTAATGGTAATGCGTTACCGATTTTAATGTCAGCTTCAGCGCCAGACATAACTTCCATACCTACTTCTAAGTTTTTAGGAGCAAGGATGTAACGTTTTTCACCGTCAACGTAGTTAATTAATGCGATATTCGCAGAGCGGTTTGGATCGTATTCGATCGTAGCAACGCGTCCTGGAATTCCATCTTTGTTACGTTTAAAGTCGATGATACGGTATTGACGCTTATGTCCGCCACCTTGGTGACGTACAGTAATTTTACCTTGGTTATTACGACCAGCCTTTTTGCTTAAAGGCGCAAGTAAAGACTTTTCCGGTCTGTCAGTCGTAATTTCAGCGAAATCATTCGTTGTCATATTACGACGACCGTTAGTAGTTGGTTTATACTTCTTAATTGCCATCTCAATTTCCCTCCTTCTTTAGTAAGAATTAAACACCTTGGAAGATTTCGATTTCTTTGCTGTCAGCAGTTAGCTTAACGATTGCTTTACGACGACGGTTAGTAAAACCAGCGTGACGACCAACGCGTTTTGCTTTCGGCTTGTAGTTCATGATATTTACTTTGTCTACATTAACACCAAAGATCGCTTCTACAGCGTCTTTAACTTCTGTTTTATTAGATTTAACGTCCACATCGAACGTGTATTTTTTTTCAGCCATCATTTCCATAGAACGTTCAGTGATAACTGGGCGCTTAATGATATCACGAGGATCTCTCATTATGCAAGCACCTCCTCTACTTTTTCCACTGCCGCTTTTGTCATGATTAGCTTATCATGATGAAGCACGTCTAAAACGTTTACGCCATCAGCAGTGATTACTGTTACTCCAGGAATATTGCGAGCAGATAACTCTACAGCTTCGTTTGCATCAGCAGTTACGATAAGAGCTTTCTTCTCTACAGTTAATCCTTTAAGTACTGCTACCATGTCTTTTGTTTTTGGTGCATTTAACACTAGGTCTTCAAGAACTACAATGTTGTTCTCAACTACTTTAGTAGCTAATGCAGATTTAATAGCTAAGCGACGAACTTTCTTAGGAAGTTTGTAAGCATAGCTTCTTGGTGTAGGTCCGAATACCGTACCACCACCACGCCATTGAGGAGAGCGGATAGAACCTTGACGAGCACGTCCAGTTCCTTTTTGACGCCATGGTTTACGACCACCACCGCGCACTTCAGAGCGAGTTTTTACTTTGTGTGTACCTTGACGTAAAGATGCACGTTGCATCATTACAGCTTCGAAAAGTACAGCTTCATTTGGTTCGATACCGAAAATAGCTTCAGCTAATTCGATTTCACCAACCTGTGAACCAGTTTGGTTATATACAGTAACTTTTGGCATTGGAATTCCTCCTTCCTATTGTGAATTATTTACTAACCTTCACAGCGCCTTGAACAACTACAAGAGATTTCTTAGCACCTGGAACGTTACCTTTTACTAGTAATAAGTTGCGCTCAGCGTCAACTTGAACGATTTCTAAGTTTTGGATTGTAACTTGGTCTCCACCCATACGTCCAGCAAGTTTTTTACCTTTGAATACACGGTTCGGAGCAACTGGGCCCATTGAACCAGGACGACGGTGATAGCGAGAACCATGAGACATAGGTCCGCGAGATTGTCCGTGGCGTTTAATAACACCTTGGAAACCTTTACCTTTAGAAATTCCTGTTACGTCAACGATTTCACCTGCAGTGAAAACTTCAACTTTTACCTCTTGACCAACCTCTAATCCGTCCACGTCTGCATCGCGGATTTCGCGAATGAAGCGCTTAGGAGTAGTAGATGCTTTAGCAGTGTGGCCTTGTTCAGGTTTGTTAGTTAACTTTTCACGTTTATCGTCAAATCCTAACTGAATTGCATTATAGCCGTCAGTTTCTGTTGTTTTCTTTTGAAGAACAACGTTTGGAGTCGCAGCGATTACTGTTACTGGGATTAACTCACCGTTTTCAGCAAATACTTGAGTCATACCGATCTTTCTTCCTAAGATTCCTTTGGTCATGAGTTACACCTCCTACATTTTTAAGTTATATAAATTATAATTTGATTTCGATATCTACACCAGATGGTAAGTCTAAACGCATTAATGAATCTACTGTTTGCGGAGTAGGACTCACGATGTCGATTAGACGTTTGTGCGTGCGCATTTCGAATTGCTCACGAGAATCTTTGTACTTATGAACAGCACGAAGAATTGTGTAAACAGTTTTTTCAGTTGGTAATGGGATCGGACCAGAAACTGTTGCCCCAGAACGCTTAGCTGTTTCTACAATTTTCTCAGCTGACTGATCAAGAATACGGTGATCGTAAGCTTTTAAACGGATACGGATTTTTTCTTTTGCCATTATTTTCCCTCCTTCGTTCGCCTATTTCTAAAATAGACCTTCTCCATGGAAATTTCCCCACACCATGCCATGGCAAAGCGGCCGGGTGTGTCAGCAACCTTCCACTTCATCGCAGTCAAAGACCAACATTGTCTATTATACAATGTTATTCGTCTAGATGCAAGCATCTTTTTGTTTGCATCTACTTTTCTCTACTTTTGCTATTATACATGGCACTTTAAAGAATTTCAAGTTTTCATCTACTCTCATTTAACTTACAATTTTTGGTCGTTACTTTCGTTTTATATACTATAGAAGAAACTCATTCAAAAATAGAAAATGCACCTCTTTCTTCTATATAAACAAGCAATAAAAAAACTCAAGGGAGAATCCCTTGAGTTTTTAATAATCTATTTAAAGATTATTCAGCAACGATTGTAGCAACTACACCGTAACCTACTGTACGTCCACCTTCACGAATAGAGAATTTAGTTCCCTCTTCGATTGCGATTGGAGCGATAAGTTCGATAGTCATTTCGATGTTGTCACCAGGCATTACCATTTCAGTACCTTCTGGTAATTGGATGATACCAGTTACGTCAGTTGTACGGAAATAGAATTGCGGACGGTAGTTAGCGAAGAATGGAGTGTGACGTCCACCTTCTTCTTTAGATAATACGAAAACTTCAGCTTTGAATTTAGCATGAGCTTTTACAGAACCGCTTTTAGCAAGAACTTGTCCACGTTGGATGTCTTCACGAGCAACCCCACGAAGTAGAGCACCAATGTTGTCTCCAGCTTGAGCTTGGTCAAGAAGTTTACGGAACATTTCTACACCAGTTACAGTTGTAGAAGCGTTCTCTTCAGCAAGACCGATGATTTCTACTACGTCACCAACTTTAACTACTCCACGCTCTACACGACCAGTTGCAACTGTACCACGACCTGTGATAGAGAATACATCCTCGATAGGCATTAAGAATGGTTTGTCAGTTTCACGTTCTGGAGTTGGGATGTAAGCATCAACTTCAGCCATTAATTCGATGATTTTTTCTTCCCACTCAGCTTCTCCTTGAAGAGCTTTAAGAGCAGAACCTTTAACTACAGGAATATCGTCGCCTGGGAATCCGTATTCAGATAATAGGTCGCGAACTTCCATTTCTACTAATTCTAATAATTCTTCGTCGTCTACCATGTCGCATTTGTTTAAGAATACAACGATGTAAGGAACACCTACTTGACGAGAAAGAAGGATGTGCTCACGTGTTTGAGGCATTGGGCCATCAGCAGCAGATACTACTAAGATACCGCCGTCCATTTGAGCAGCACCAGTGATCATGTTTTTAACATAGTCAGCGTGACCTGGGCAGTCAACGTGTGCATAGTGACGAGTTTCAGTTTCGTACTCAACGTGTGCAGTTGAGATTGTGATACCGCGCTCTCTTTCTTCTGGAGCAGCATCGATTTGGTCGTATCCGCGTGCTTCAGCACCACCAGCTTTTGCAAGAACTGTAGTGATCGCAGCAGTTAATGTAGTTTTACCATGGTCAACGTGGCCGATTGTACCGATGTTAACATGGGGTTTAGAACGTTCGAATTTAGCTTTAGCCATTCTAAATTCCTCCTTAGTTTATATAGGTTATTTTATATTTAGACTAGAAAGTGAAACTTAAGTCCCGCTTTCTAAGCTTACATAAGTAGTTATACTTGAACAATCGATAAAAATCAATTATTCACCTTTATTTTTTTTGATAATTTCTTCTGAAACAGACTTCGGTACTTCTTCATAATGATCAAATGTCATTGAGAATGTTCCGCGTCCTTGCGTGTTAGAACGTAATGACGTTGCATAACCGAACATTTCAGAAAGTGGAACCATAGCGCGAACAACTTGTGCGTTACCGCGAGCTTCCATACCTTCTACACGTCCACGACGAGATGTTACGTCACCCATAATGTCACCCATGTACTCTTCAGGAATTACAACTTCAACTTTCATCATTGGCTCAAGAATTACTGGGCTACATTTAGAAACCGCAGCTTTAAGCGCCATAGATGCAGCGATTTTGAACGCCATCTCAGAGGAGTCAACATCATGGTAAGATCCATCAACTAATGCAGCTTTAATGTCAACTAGTGGATAACCAGCTAGTACACCATTTTTAAGTGCATCTTCAAGACCTGCTCCAACAGCTGGGATGTATTCACGTGGAACTACACCACCGACGATCTTGTTTTGGAATTCGAATCCTTTACCTTCTTCATTAGGTTCAAACTCAATCCAAACGTGACCGAATTGTCCACGACCACCAGATTGACGAGCGAACTTACCTTCAACTTTCGCAGCAGCACGGAAAGTCTCACGGTATGCTACCTGAGGAGCACCAACGTTTGCTTCCACTTTGAATTCACGGCGCATACGGTCAACGATGATATCAAGGTGAAGTTCACCCATACCAGCGATGATTGTTTGGCCAGTTTCTTGGTCAGTGTGAGCACGGAATGTTGGATCTTCTTCAGAAAGCTTAGATAATGCTGTACCCATTTTATCTTGGTCAGCTTTAGATTTTGGTTCGATAGCTACAGAGATAACTGGCTCTGGGAATTCCATAGACTCAAGGATAACAAGGCTCTTCTCGTCACAAAGAGTATCACCAGTAGTAGTATCTTTTAAACCAACAGCAGCAGCGATATCACCAGCGTAAACTGTTGAAATCTCTTCACGGCTGTTAGCGTGCATTTGTAGGATACGTCCTACACGCTCACGCTTACCTTTAGTTGAGTTTTTCACGTATGATCCAGAGTTTAACACACCAGAATATACACGGAAGAACGTTAATTTACCAACATAAGGGTCAGTCATGATTTTGAATGCTAGAGCTGCGAATGGCTCTTCATCGCTAGACTTACGTTCTACAGCTTCATCTGTATCCGGAAGAGTACCTTTAATAGCAGGTACATCTAATGGAGATGGTAAGTAGTCAATAACTGCGTCTAACAGAATCTGAACACCTTTATTTTTGAATGCAGAACCACAGATTACTGGGAAGAATTCAACAGAAGTTGTAGCCTTACGGATACCAGCTTTAAGCTCTTCTACAGTAATTTCTTCACCTTCTAGGTACTTCATCATCATTTCTTCATCAAGCTCAGCTACCGCTTCAATAAGTTTTCCACGGTATTCTTCAGCTAGTTCTTTGTGCTCTTCAGGAATTTCAACACGCTCGATGTCTGTTCCTAAATCGTTACCGTACATGTAAGCACACTCTTCAACAAGGTCAATGATACCATTGAACTCGTCCTCAGCACCGATTGGTAACTGAATTGGATGTGCGTTTGCTTGTAAACGATCGTGGATTGTTCCTACAGAGTATAAGAAATCTGCACCGATCTTATCCATTTTGTTAACGAATACGATACGAGGTACGCCGTAAGTAGTAGCCTGACGCCAAACAGTTTCTGTTTGTGGTTCTACACCAGATTGTGCATCAAGTACTGCTACCGCACCATCAAGTACGCGTAAAGAACGTTCTACTTCTACTGTGAAGTCTACGTGTCCTGGAGTGTCAATGATATTTACACGGTGACCTTTCCATTGAGCTGTAGTTGCAGCAGAAGTAATTGTGATACCACGCTCTTGCTCTTGCTCCATCCAGTCCATCTGAGATGCACCTTCATGAGTTTCACCGATTTTATGAATACGTCCTGTGTAATACAGAATACGCTCAGTTGCTGTTGTTTTACCAGCATCGATGTGAGCCATGATACCAATATTACGAGTGTTTTCTAAAGAGAACTCTCTTGTCATTTGGTGTCTTGCTCCTTCCATATATGGATTGGATTATTTTATTTTAAGTAGCAAAAAAGCCACTTTATATTGTTACATATGCCAGTGTCCAGTACCCTCATTATGTAAAACGAGCGCCCAACGAAAGGGAGAGGCATTCTCCCTCTCCACACTTCCATAAGCGACAAATAAAGCGGTTTATGCATACATTTATTTTACGTTGAATCCTACCAACGGTAATGAGCAAATGCTTTGTTAGCTTCTGCCATTTTATGAGTGTCTTCACGTTTCTTAACAGATGCACCAGCGTTGTTAGCTGCATCTAAGATTTCGTAAGCTAGACGCTCTTCCATAGTTTTTTCACCACGAAGACGAGCATAGTTTACTAACCAGCGAAGACCTAAAGTTGTACGGCGTTCTGGACGAACCTCAACTGGAACTTGGTAGTTAGCACCACCAACACGACGAGCACGTACTTCAAGAACAGGCATGATGTTCTTAAGAGCTTGCTCGAATACTTCCATAGGCTCTTTACCAGCACGTTCACGAACGATATCGAACGCGTTATAAAGAATTGTTTGAGATTTACCTTTTTTACCGTCAACCATCATTTTGTTGATTAGGCGTGTTACAAGTTTAGAATTGTACATTGGATCTGGTAACACGTCACGTTTCGCAACAGGTCCTTTACGAGGCATATTGAGTTCCTCCTTTCATTTTAAGTTTATTATTTTTTAGCAGGTTTTGGTCGCTTAGTACCATATTTAGAACGTCCTTGCATACGTTTGTCAACACCAGCTGTATCAAGCGCACCACGAACGATGTGGTAACGTACCCCTGGTAAATCCTTTACACGACCACCGCGAATTAATACTACGCTATGCTCTTGTAGGTTATGACCGATACCTGGGATGTAAGCTGTAACCTCGATACCATTTGTTAAACGTACACGAGCGTATTTACGTAACGCTGAGTTCGGTTTCTTTGGAGTCATTGTACCAACACGAGTACACACACCACGTTTTTGAGGTGCAGAGATATCAGTTGATTTTTTCTTTAAAGAGTTGAAACCTTTGTTTAACGCAGGTGATTTAGATTTCCATACTTTATCAGTACGACCATTTCTCACTAATTGGTTAATAGTAGGCATTTGATTTATCCTCCCTTCGCATGTTTGTATGACCACATATCCAGGTGGTTCATTATTAGTTGAAAACAAAGTTTTTGCAAGGAAGAGCAAATGCTCTCTCCTCACAAAAACAGTTTTAACTTATTATTCCTATTGCTGAAGCTCCCACTTGAATCCCCGAAACTTTTCCAAGTTTACGAATTGATTCAACTTTGGTTATGGGTACGTTATATTGCAATGCAGTACGAGTAATCACATGGGTTAACCGCATGTCAGCATCTTCTGCAATGACAACTTCTTTAACTGTACCATTTTTGATTGCTTCCAATGTTCGTTTATGACCAACGACTACATTTTCAGCAGTTGACACTTTTTGATAAGACATATACATATCCTCCAAAGCATCGTTCAGGAGCAACCTTGCTTATAGTAACATTTTGACTCATATAATGTCAACTAGGATTATCTGTTTTTATACAAAATTTACGACGGAAAATTTTACTGTTCCACATAAACTTCATCGTTTTCTACATTCATGTCATCTTGTGTTGTTTTCACAAGATCCACTTTGCGATAACGATTCATACCTGTTCCAGCAGGAACAAGTTTACCGATAATAACATTCTCTTTCAATCCTAGAAGTTCATCACGTTTTCCTTTAATTGCTGCATCTGTTAGAACACGAGTTGTTTCTTGGAACGATGCTGCAGATAAGAATGAATCTGTTTCTAGTGAAGCTTTTGTAATACCAAGAAGAACCGGTCTAGCCGTTGCTGGTTGTTTACCTAATAGTAACACCTTCGCATTCGCATCAGTGAACTGATGGATGTCTAGTAACGTTCCTGGTAATACATCTGTTTCACCAGCATCGCTTACGCGAACTTTACGAAGCATTTGGCGAACCATTACTTCTACGTGCTTATCACCAATTTCTACCCCTTGCATACGGTATACTTTTTGAACTTCACGTAGTAAGTATTCTTGAACTGCTGTAATATCAGTTACTTTTAATAATTCTTTCGGATCAATAGAACCTTCTGTTAGCTCTTTTCCGTGACTGATAGGCTGTCCTGGAGTTACTTTCAGACGAGCACCGTAAGGAATAGCATACGTACGAGCTTCAACTTCACCCTGTACAACTACTTCTTGACGATCTTTAACATCGTTGATCGCTGCGATAACACCGTCGATTTCACTGATAACTGCCTGACCTTTCGGATTACGAGCTTCGAAGATCTCTTGGATACGAGGTAAACCTTGTGTGATATCATCCCCGGCAACCCCACCTGTATGGAACGTACGCATCGTTAACTGTGTACCTGGCTCACCGATAGATTGAGCTGCGATAATACCTACCGCCTCTCCTACTTCTACGTCTGTACCAGTTGCTAAGTTACGACCGTAACACTTCTTACATACACCATGGCGAGTATTACATGTAAACGCTGAACGAATGTTTACAGTTTCAACACCCGAATTTTCAACGATATGAGCGATATCTTCAGTAATTAATTGGTTTTCACCAACTAATACTTCACCTGTTTCAGGATGTTTTACAGTTTTTCTTGCAAAACGTCCAACAAGACGGTCATATAATGACTCAATAACTTCATTACCCTCTTTAATCGCACCAATTAGTAAACCACGATCTGTTCCACAATCATCTTCACGGACAATTACATCTTGTGCAACGTCTACAAGACGACGTGTTAAGTAACCAGAATCGGCAGTTTTAAGTGCTGTATCGGCAAGACCTTTACGCGCACCATGCGTAGAGATGAAGTACTCAAGTACTGTTAAACCTTCACGGAAACTTGATTTGATTGGAAGTTCAATGATACGACCAGATGGGTTTGCCATCAAACCACGCATACCAGCAAGCTGAGTAAAGTTCGATGCGTTACCACGGGCACCAGAATCACTCATCATGAAGATTGGATTGCGCTTATTCAAGGATTTCATCAGTTTTCCTTGGATAACATCTTTCGCATTACTCCAAATAGAGATAACACGATCGTAACGTTCTTCTTCCGTGATTAAACCGCGACGGAATTGTTTAATTACATTATCCACTTTTGCTTGTGCTTCGTGGAGAATTTCATCTTTTTCACCTAATACAAGAATATCCGCTACCCCAACTGTAATACCAGCTTTTGTAGAATATTTAAATCCTAAGTTTTTCATGCGATCAAGCATACGAGATGTTTCCGTAATTTGGAAACGTTTAAATACTTCCGCAATGATATTTCCAAGGATTTTCTTGCTAAATGGCGCCACTTCTTCACGACTAGCGATAATCTCTTTAATGTTCGCACCTTTTTCAACGAAATACTTCGCTGGTGTTTCTTTTTCAAGGTTTGAATTTGTCGGTTCGTTAATATAAGGGAACGACTTCGGTAAGATTTCGTTAAACATTAATTTACCAACCGTTGTTAATAGAAGTTTGCTCTTTTGCTCTTCAGTAAATGTTTCGTTGTTTACTGAACTTGCAGCAACTGCAACACGTGTGTGCAGATGTACATATCCATTTTGATATGCAAGCAATGCTTCATTTGCATCTTTGAACACCATACCTTCACCAATTGCACCCTCGCGCTCAAGTGTTAAGTAGTAGTTACCTAATACCATATCCTGAGATGGAGTAACAACTGGTTTTCCATCTTTCGGGTTCAAGATGTTTTGTGCCGCTAACATAAGAAGACGAGCTTCCGCTTGAGCTTCTGATGATAACGGAACGTGAACCGCCATTTGGTCACCATCAAAGTCCGCGTTGTACGCAGTACATACAAGTGGATGAAGACGAATTGCGCGTCCTTCTACTAATGTAGGTTCGAACGCCTGAATACCAAGACGGTGAAGCGTTGGAGCACGGTTTAGAAGTACAGGGTGTTCTTTAATCACAGATTCTAAAACATCCCAAACTTCAGGTTGTACACGCTCGATTTTACGCTTCGCACTCTTAATGTTGTGTGCTAATCCTTTTTCCACTAAATCTTTCATAACGAAAGGTTTGAACAGTTCAAGCGCCATCTCTTTCGGTAATCCACATTGATACATCTTTAAGTTCGGTCCTACAACGATTACAGAACGGCCAGAGTAGTCAACACGTTTACCTAATAAGTTTTGACGGAAACGTCCTTGTTTACCTTTAAGCATGTGAGATAGTGATTTTAATGGACGGTTACCTGGTCCAGTAACTGGACGGCCACGACGACCATTATCGATTAATGCGTCTACAGCTTCTTGTAACATACGTTTTTCATTTTGAACGATGATGCTTGGTGCACCTAAGTCCAATAGACGTTTTAAACGATTATTACGGTTAATTACACGACGATATAAATCATTTAAGTCAGAAGTTGCAAAACGTCCACCATCTAACTGTACCATTGGGCGTAGTTCTGGCGGGATAACTGGAAGAACATCTAAGATCATCCAAGATGGCTCATTTCCAGAGTTACGGAATGCTTCTAATACTTCTAGACGTTTAATAGCACGAGTACGGCGTTGTCCTTGTGCTGTTTTTAATTCTTCTTTTAAGAAGTCTACTTCTTTATCTAAATCGATGTCTTGTAATAGCTTCTTAATTGCTTCTGCACCCATAGCAGCTTGGAATGTGCTACCATATCGATCACGATATGCACGGTATTCTTTTTCAGAAAGTAATTGCTTCTTATCAAGTGGTGTATCTCCACTTTCTGTTACAACATAAGAAGCGAAATAAATTACTTCTTCAAGCGCGCGAGGGGACATGTCTAAGACAAGTCCCATGCGGCTCGGGATACCTTTGAAATACCAAATATGAGATACAGGAGCAGCTAATTCGATATGGCCCATACGTTCACGACGAACTTTTGCACGCGTTACTTCAACGCCACATCGATCACAAACTACACCTTTATAACGTACACGTTTATATTTTCCGCAATGACATTCCCAGTCCTTTTGTGGTCCGAAAATACGCTCACAGAACAAGCCATCTTTTTCAGGCTTTAACGTACGATAGTTAATCGTTTCTGGTTTCTTAACTTCACCGTATGACCAAGAACGAATCTTGTCAGGTGAAGCAAGTCCAATCTTCATATATTCAAAGTTATTTACATCTATCAAGGGGCCTACCTCCCTTTTAGTCTACAGGTTATCCCAATTATTCCTTAGTTGTCTCAACTTCGATATTCAATTTGTCTGCTGATTGATGATCATCATCTTCCGTATCACGCATCTCAATTTCTGTATCGTCACTAGACATCATTTTAACGTCCATACCTAAACTTTGCAGTTCTTTAATCAATACTTTGAATGATTCTGGAACGCCTGGTTCTGGAACATTTTCACCTTTAACAATTGCTTCGTACGTCTTAACACGTCCAACAACATCATCAGACTTCACTGTTAAGATTTCTTGAAGAGTATAAGCAGCACCGTAAGCTTCAAGTGCCCAAACCTCCATCTCACCGAAACGCTGTCCACCGAACTGAGCTTTACCTCCAAGAGGTTGCTGCGTTACAAGTGAGTATGGTCCAGTAGAACGAGCATGAAGTTTATCGTCAACCATGTGCGCAAGTTTGATCATGTACATGACACCAACAGATACGCGATTGTCGAATGGTTCACCAGTACGTCCATCATAAAGGATTGTTTTCGCATCATTTGCCATACCAGCTTCTTCGATTGTACCCCATACGTCTTCCTCACGAGCACCATCGAATACTGGCGTTGCAATATGGATGCCAAGGTATCTTGCTGCCATACCAAGATGAAGCTCTAATACCTGACCGATATTCATACGAGATGGTACCCCTAATGGGTTCAACATGATATCAATTGGCGTGCCATCTGGTAAGTAAGGCATATCTTCTTCTGGTAAAATACGAGAGATAACACCTTTGTTACCATGACGACCGGCCATCTTGTCACCTTCAGAAATTTTACGTTTTTGAACGATATATGCACGTACAAGTTGGTTCACACCTGGTGGCAATTCATCGCCATCTTCACGGTTGAATACTTTTACGTCTAAGATAATACCGCCACCACCATGTGGTACACGTAGTGATGTATCACGTACTTCACGCGCTTTTTCACCGAAGATTGCATGTAATAGACGTTCTTCTGCTGTTAATTCTGTTACACCTTTTGGCGTTACTTTACCAACAAGTAGATCTCCATCTTTTACTTCAGCACCGACGCGAATAATACCGCGCTCGTCAAGATTACGAAGTGCATCTTCCCCAACATTCGGGATATCACGTGTAATTTCTTCTGGTCCAAGCTTCGTATCACGAGCTTCTGATTCATATTCTTCAATATGGATAGAAGTGTACACATCATCTTTTACAAGGCGTTCACTCATGATGATTGCATCCTCGTAGTTATAACCATCCCATGTCATAAAGCCAACAAGCACGTTACGTCCAAGTGCTAGTTCACCTTTTTCCATAGAAGGACCATCCGCAAGGATTTCACCTTTTACAACTTGATCTCCAACACTTACAATTGGACGTTGATTGTAACAAGTTCCTTGGTTAGAACGAATGAATTTCAACATTTTGTAGCGATCTAAATCGCCTTTTACTTTTTGACCGTCAACTTCTACATAGCGACGTACCCAAACTTCACGTGCTTCTACGCGCTCAACAGTACCAGGATGTTTACAGATTACTGCAGCTCCTGAGTCTTTTGCTGATACGTACTCCATACCTGTACCTACAATCGGAGATTCCGGATTCATTAACGGAACCGCCTGACGTTGCATGTTCGCACCCATAAGTGCACGGTTGGAGTCATCGTTTTCTAAGAACGGAATACAAGCTGTCGCTGCGGACACTACTTGTTTTGGAGATACATCCATGTAATCGATACGTTCTTTATTTGTGACAATGTTTTCACCACGGAAACGAGCTACGATATCTTCATCAAGGAATTCCCCTTCTTCAGATAATTTCATGTTCGCTTGGGCTACAACATAGTTATCTTCTTCATCTGCTGTTAAGTAATCAACATGGCCCGTTACACGTCCAGTTTCTGGATCAACACGACGGTATGGTGTTTCAATGAAACCAAACTCATTTACTTTCGCGAATGAAGATAATGAGTTGATCAAACCGATGTTTGGTCCCTCTGGCGTTTCGATTGGACACATACGACCATAGTGAGAGTAGTGAACGTCACGTACTTCAAAGCCTGCACGCTCACGCGTTAAACCACCGGGTCCTAATGCAGATAGTCTTCGTTTGTGTGTTAACTCTGCTAATGGGTTTGTTTGGTCCATGAACTGAGATAACTGAGAACTTCCGAAGAACTCTTTAATAGATGCAATAACCGGACGAATGTTAATTAACGCTTGCGGTGTAATTGCATTTGTATCTTGGATCGACATTCTCTCACGAACAACACGTTCCATACGAGAAAGACCGATACGGAATTGGTTTTGTAATAACTCCCCTACAGAACGAAGACGACGGTTTCCTAAATGGTCAATATCATCTGTATCCCCTACTTTGTATAGTAAGTTAAAGAAGTAGCTAATAGAAGCAAGGATATCACCTGGTGTGATGTGTTTTACGTCACGAGTGATATTTGCATTCCCAATTACATTGATAGAACGTTCACCGTCTGACTCTGGAGCATAAATCTTAATCGATTGCAGCTCAACATCGCCTTCTACCACTCCACCCATTGGTTTCGCTGTCTTGAATCCAATGTTTTTCTCTAAGTAAGGTAAAATGCGATCTAGTGTACGACGGTCTAAGATTGTTCCTTCTGCTGCTAAAATTTCTCCAGTTTCTGGATCTACTAATGTTTCAGCTAAGCGTTGGTTAAACAATCTGTTTTTAATGTGTAACTTTTTGTTGATCTTGTAACGACCTACATTTGCTAAATCGTAGCGCTTCGGATCAAAGAAGCGAGAAACAAGCAAGCTTTTCGCATTTTCTACTGTTGGTGGTTCACCTGGGCGTAGACGCTCATAAATTTCAAGCAATGCTTTTTCTGTGCTATCTGTGTTGTCTTTTTCTAGCGTATTGCTTAAGTATTCGTTATCACCTAAAAGCTCGGTGATTTCTTGATCAGAGCCAAACCCTAATGCGCGTAACAAAACAGTTACAGGAAGTTTACGCGTACGGTCGATACGCACATATACAACATCCTTAGCATCTGTTTCATACTCTAACCAAGCTCCGCGGTTTGGAATTACAGTAGCAGTAAAACCACGTTTTCCGTTTTTATCCACTTTGCCACTATAGTATACGCTTGGAGAGCGAACTAACTGGGAAACGATAACACGTTCTGCACCGTTAATTACGAATGTTCCTGTCTCTGTCATGAGTGGGAAATCTCCCATGAACACATCCTGTTCTTTTACTTCACCAGTTTCCTTATTGATTAGACGAACTTTCACACGAAGTGGTGCTGCATACGTCACATCACGCTCTTTACATTCTTCTACAGAGTATTTAGGTTCACCTAAGCTGTAGTCGATAAATTCAAGCGATAGATTTCCCGTAAAGTCTTCAATCGGAGAAATGTCTTGGAACATTTCTCGCAAACCCTCATCAAGAAACCACTGATAAGAAGAGGTTTGAATTTCGATAAGATTTGGTAACTCTAATACTTCACTAATACGGGCATAACTTCTTCGTTGGCGGTGGCGTCCGTATTGAACTAGTTGACCTGTCAACTGCTTCACCCCTCAAATCATGAGTATTATAAATGCACAAAAAAATTGTGCAAAATCACAAATAAATATAGCTAACGCCAGTAGCGCAGCTTTTTTCTCTCAAAGATAGATACGTTGAGTCTTTCTATCTGCTCAAAAAAGAAAAATGGCTTCTATAAGAAAACCATCATTCTGTTTCATCATCTGCTGATTTTACTATCTTTTCCAAGAGAAGCAAAAATATACATCGTTCTCAACGCAGAAAATCATATATTGGCATTGTATAATGTTAACATAGCCAAAAATAACCGTCAACGTTTTTTTGATTTTATGATATAATATCCTTTTTTCTTTTCTACAACTTCAACTTCAGAAAATGTTTCCTCTAGTTTTTTAAGCGCAGATGGTGCACCTTGTTTCTTTTGAATAACAATCCAAAGCTCTCCACCCGACACTAGATGAAGGGCAGCTTTTTCTAAAATCTCATGCACGATATGCTTACCAGCACGAATTGGAGGATTAGATAGAATAGCAGCATACTTGCCATCTACATTTTCATAGACACTACTTTGAAAAATACGAACGTTTTCAACTTTGTTATTAGCAGCATTTTCCTTTGCAAGTCCAAGTGCCCTTTCGTTCACATCCACCATGTGAACACTACGCTCTTGAAACTCTTTTGCTAACGACAAACCGATTGGACCGTATCCACATCCCACGTCTAATACGTCACCTTTAATATCCGGCATTTGAAACGCTTCAATCAAAAGACGAGAACCAAAGTCCACCTCGTTTTTCGAAAACACTCCATGATCAGATAAAAAAGCAAATTGAGATCCTCGCAATGTATATTCCCATCGTTTACGATCACTTTTACTCGAAGGGTCATTAGAAAAATAATGGTCTGCCATATGGCCACCTCTTTTCTTTACAGTTAAAAAAAAAGCCCGCATAAGAGCGAGCTTTTTTATAGCTTCAAAAGTTAATTACTTAACTTCTACAGAAGCGCCAACTTCTTCAAGTTTAGCTTTGATTTCTTCAGCTTCTTCTTTAGAAGCGCCTTCTTTAACTGCTTTTGGAGTGTTGTCAACTACTTCTTTAGCTTCTTTTAAGCCAAGACCAGTGATTTCACGAACAACTTTGATAACTTTGATTTTTTGTGCGCCTGCGCTAGCAAGTACAACATCAAATTCAGTTTGCTCAGCAGCAGCTTCACCAGCGCCACCAGCTACAGCTACAGGAGCAGCAGCAGTTACGCCGAATTCTTCCTCGATAGCTTTTACTAAGTCGTTAAGTTCTAATACAGTCATAGATTTAACTGCTTCAATGATTTGTTCTTTAGTCATTGTAAATATCCTCCCTTAATTAGGTTCTTATTGTTTTATCGATAACACGTAATTATCTTTTGAAAATTAAGCGCCTTGCTCTTCTTTTTGATCTGCAACTGCTTTAGTAGCGATTGCAAGACCACGCATTGGAGCTTGAAGAACGCTAAGAAGCATAGAAAGTAAGCCTTCACGCGATGGAAGAGTAGCGATAGCTTTAACCTCATCAAGTGATACAAGTTTACCTTCGATTACGCCTGCTTTAATTTCTAAAGCTTCATGATCTTTAGCGAAGTCGTTTAAAACTTTCGCAGGAGCAATTACATCCTCGTTACTGAACGCGATTGCGTTTGGTCCTGTTAAGAATTCGTTTAACCCAGCCATTTCAACAGATTCTGCAGCACGACGAGTTAAAGAGTTTTTGTAAACTTTGAACTCAACGCCAGCTTCACGTAAGTTTTTACGTAATTCTGTTGCTTCAGCAACTGTTAAACCACGGTAGTCAACAACGATTGTAGATTTACTTTCGCGAAGTTTTTCAGCGATTTCAGTTACAACTTGTTGTTTAGTTTCGATTGCTTTGCTCATGTTATTACACCTCCTGTAGATTATATAGAAGATGTACCGACAGTGCACTAAAAAACCCCCATGCCCAATTGTAGACATGGAGGCATATAGTCACAGAAAAAATTCCGTTTCGTATATTAACACCTAGGTGGGAAATTAAGCCAATTTGGCACCCACTGTCTACGGTACACTATTTAAATTCACAACATAAATGATTATATTAAAACTTCTTTATGAAGTCAACTTCCAATTTTTACGCGATTGTAGAAACGTCTACACGTACGCCAGGTCCCATTGTAGAAGCAACAGTTGCGTTCTTCATGTAAGTACCTTTTGCAGCAGCTGGTTTAGCTTTTAACAGCGTGTCAGCAATTGTTTTGAAGTTTTCTACTAGTTTAGCATCTTCGAAAGATACTTTACCGATTGGAACATGGATGTTACCAGCTTTATCAACGCGGTATTCAACTTTACCAGCTTTGATTTCGTTAACAGCTTTTGTTACATCGAAAGTAACTGTTCCAGTTTTAGGGTTCGGCATTAAACCTTTAGGTCCTAATACACGACCAAGTTTACCAACTTCACCCATCATGTCAGGAGTTGCTACTACTACATCGAAATCGAACCAACCTTGTTGGATTTTGCCGATGTAATCAGTATCACCTACGAAGTCAGCGCCAGCAGCTTCAGCTTCTTTTGCTTTTTCGCCTTTAGCGAATACTAATACACGTTGAACTTTACCAGTACCGTGTGGAAGAACAACTGCACCACGAATTTGTTGGTCAGCTTTCTTAGGGTCAACACCTAAACGAAATGCAGCTTCTACAGTTGCATCAAATTTAGCTGTGTTTGTTTTCTTTACTAATTCTACTGCTTCTGTTGCAGAGTAAGCAGTTGCACGATCAACAAGCTTCGCAGCTTCTACGTACTTTTTACCTCTTTTAGCCATGTTTATTTCCTCCTTGAATGTGGTTTTAGCGGAATAACCTCCCACGTTTACGCCTTCATTCCGGGAACCCCCGAGGATGTGCGCCCATCCATTTATTTAAAAACGATACTCATTTACGATAATAAAGGTTGCGAATTGGAATTCCAGACCCGCAACCTTTTTTACAAAAAACAAATCGAATTAGTCTTCGATTACGATGCCCATACTGCGTGCAGTACCTTCAACCATACGCATTGCAGCTTCTACACTAGCAGCGTTTAGGTCAGGCATTTTAGTTTCAGCGATTTCGCGAACTTTATCACGCTTAACAGTTGCCACTTTATTACGGTTTGGTTCACCAGAACCAGACTCGATACCAGCTACTTTCTTAAGAAGAACAGCAGCAGGAGGAGTTTTAGTAATGAAAGTGAATGAACGGTCTTCGAATACCGTAATTTCAACAGGAATGATAAGACCAGCTTGATCTGCTGTACGAGCGTTGAACTCTTTACAGAAGCCCATGATATTAACACCCGCTTGTCCTAATGCTGGACCAACTGGTGGAGCTGGGTTAGCTTTACCTGCAGGAATTTGAAGTTTTACCATTTTAATTACCTTTTTAGCCACGAGACACACCTCCTTAAGTCCGTGATGTGGTCAATTGGGCAGTGATTTGCCCTCCCACTTTTATTTTATCTGTACGATAAAATCTTTTCAAAAAACGTCTCCGTTACCGAAGACGTACTGACTTAAAAGATATTATCACTTTTTACAATTCATTTCAAGTTTCATTTTATAATTTTTCAATTTGATGGAAATCCAGCTCGACCGGTGTTTCACGACCAAACATGTCTACAAGCACTCTTACTTTTTGTTTTTCCATATCAATCTCTTCGATTGCGCCTGTATAGTTCGCGAATGGCCCTTCATTTACACGCACTGTTTCGTGAAGTTCAAAGTCAAAATCAACCACTTCATTGTCCATTCCCATATGCTTCATAATGGTAACAACTTCCTCTTCTAATAAAGGAGATGGCTTTGAACCTGACCCAGAAGATCCAACAAAACCTGTTACGCCTGGTGTATTACGAACAACATACCAAGAATCATCAGTCATAATTAGTTCAACTAATACATAACCTGGGAATACTTTTCTTTTTGTTAACTTTTCTTTTCCGTTTTTCATTTCTACTTCTACTTCTTCCGGAACAACAACACGGAAAATTTTATCTTGCATTCCCATTGATTCTACACGTTTCTCTAGGTTTGCTTTTACTTTATTTTCATATCCAGAATAAGTATGGACAACATACCAACTTTTTTCCATTCATTTAGGACGAGCGTCCTTCCCTCCCTGACGTACATTTTTTTGTGCAAATGAAAAAACCCGTTCATCGGGCTTTTACACAGTTCGTATAAATAACATTATATCATGGATAAGTGCTTCTTATTCAAGAACTAACCAAGAATTAACCGAATTAAAGAAGAAATACCCATGTCAACTACTGCAAAGAAAACTGCAAAAAACACAACTGTCGCAATAACAGTAGCTGTTGAACGGAGTAATTCATCTTTCTTAGGCCAACTTACTTTTTTCATTTCGCGACCTACATCGCCGAAAAAGTTCGTCAAACGCATTTACGGGACCTCCAGTGTATTGTTTCGATTATTTATTTTGTTTCCTTATGAACTGTATGCATATTGCATGTTTTACAAAACTTCTTTATCTCAAGTCGCTCTACTGAGCTCGTATCTTTCATTGTGGAGTAGTTTCGATTCTTACACTCTTCACATGAGAGTACAACTTTTTTCCTCATTTGTTACACCAACCTTGTAACATTATGTCCCTAAAAATGTATCATACAATAAAAGACAATGTCAATGACATGCCGCTTACTACCTTACAAAAAGAAAACAGGAGAATCACTTTACCTCCTGCGACATATACTATGAGTTTAAAGTTGTATTTTCTCTCATTTCCATATATCGTTCAAGTTTTCTTTTCACACGCTGCAGGGCATTATCAATAGACTTTACGTGTCTATTTAGCTGTTCTGAGATTTCTTGATAAGAGCGACCATCTAAGTATAAAGAAAGGACTTTCCTTTCTAAATCGCTTAATAATTCAGATATTTTTAGTTCTATGTCGGTATATTCTTCCTGGCTAATAATCATCTCTTCAGGATCAGTTACCTTTGCTTCTGAAATAACATCTAATAGCGTACGATCAGATTCCTCATCGTAAATCGGTTTGTCTAAAGAAACATATGAATTTAAAGGAATATGTTTTTGTCTCGTTGCTGTCTTAATAGCAGTAATAATTTGACGAGTAATACATAATTCAGCAAATGCTTTAAAAGAAGAGAGCTTGTCCTCTTTATAATCACGAATAGCTTTAAACAATCCAATCATACCTTCTTGAACAATATCTTCCCGATCGGCACCTACTAAAAAGTACGATCTTGATTTTGCGCGAACAAAGTTCTTGTACTTGTGAATTAAATATTCAAGAGCATCAATATTACCTTTTCGAACTAACTCAACTATTGCCTCATCCTCTAAATCGCGAAACGTAACGTTGTTGGTACTTACGAAGCCTGTTTCCACTCTGATCCCTCCGACCGCTATTTATTTAGAAATATTATACAGTAAGCGCTTGAAGAGCGTCAATGGTTCAACGCTCTCCTCGCCTTAATTTTTCTAACTTTTCTGTAATATCCTTGCTAAATATCGTTCGCATAGCTGGTTGTTTATCTTTTACCTCTCGCGTTTGATGGCGCACTTGTTGTTCCACCGCCTGTACTTCTATCTCTAGTTCACGGGCTGATTTCCTAAGTGCTCCTTGCGCAAAAATAACCCACTGTTCTGTATAATCGGAAGTTGCAACATAAATTTGTGTATTAATGTTACGAAGCTCAATCGCGAGCTGTTCAATTTTTTCATCAGCAGTTTGATTTCTCCTTGTGAAAATAATTTCAACACGCGATTGCTTCATCTTCTTCTCAATACCTTGAACTGTATAAGCATCAAATACAATCATTACTCTTGTTCCTGTATAGCCCTGATAATCCGCCATCTTATCAATTAGCGCGTCCCTTGATGCCTGTAAGTCTACATCCCTCAATTTTTTCAAGTCTCTCCAAGCCCCAATAACGTTATAACCGTCAACGATTAAAATATCGTCCATTTTTACTCACCAATTTGGTGACGTTTGCGATATACCTCGTACATTAGCAGACTAGCAGCTACTGAAGCATTTAAGGATGTAACTTTACCAACCATCGGTAAATGAATAAGGAAATCACACTTTTCACCAATAATACGGCTCATACCTTTCCCTTCACTACCAATTACTAACCCAATCGGCATATTGCCATCTAAGTTGCGATAATCTGTTTTCCCTTTTGCATCTGTGCCCGCAATCCAAAGACCACGTTCCTTTAACTCATCAATTGTTCGTGATAAATTTGTCACACGAGCAACTGGAATGTATTCAATTGCCCCTGTTGAAGCCTTTGCAACCGATGCCGTTAACCCAACTGCTCGGCGCTTTGGAATAATAATCCCATGCGCTCCCGTTGCATCTGCTGTACGCATAATAGATCCTAGGTTATGTGGGTCTTCAATTTCATCAAGAATTAAGAAGAACGGATCTTCGTTACGCTTAGCAGCTACCTCAAATAAATCTTCTAATTCCGCATACTGATATGCCGCAACTTGCGCAATCACCCCTTGATGATTTCCTTCAACAAGCTGATCTAATTTTTTCTTTGGTGCATGCTGTAAAATAATTTTATTCTCTTTCGCTAACGCTAATACAATTTGCACTTGTCCCTTGGCAGCACCTTCTGCAATCCAAATCTTATTAATATCTCGCCCTGATCGTAACGCTTCAATTACAGGGTTACGGCCGATAATGTATTCACTACTCATGTTGATGCGCCTCCTTCTTTTACCTCTAATACATCAATTGCTTTATATACAAGCTCTTCTAATCGTTCACGATTGTTCAATAAATAATGATAGCCGAGCAATGCCTCGAAGGCCGTACTATGGCGATACGTTTGTACATCCGTATTTTTTGGAACAGTACCAGAATTCGCATTACGTCCTCTTCTTAGTACCGCTTCTTCTTCCTCTGTTAGAAATGCTGTCTCTAAAAAATGATAAACAACTTTCGCCTGCGCCTTTGCTGAAACAAAGCTTGTCCCTAAACGATGTAGTTGATTGGGACGAACTGTTCCTTTTTGAAGGAGGTGATAGCGGATATATTGTTCATATACCGCATCACCCATATAGGCTAACGCTAAGCTGTTCAATTGCTTTGCATCAATCATGCTTATCCTCTTTTCCATCTTGTACCTTGTGCTGTATCTTCTAAAATAATATTGCGCTCTTTTAAATCATCGCGAATTTGATCTGATAATGCGAAATCACGATTTTTACGAGCTTCAATACGTTTTTGAATTAACACTTCAATCTCTTCATCAAGTAATTCTTCTTTTGTTAATTCTAATCCTAAGATGCCAAATAATGTTTCAAACTGTTTTACATACGCCTCAAGCACAGCTTTTGATGTATGTTCTTCTAGTAAATATTGATTTGCATGGTTTGCTAAGTTATATAATTCTGTTACTGCGTTTGCTGTATTAAAATCATCATCCATCGCTGCTTCAAATGCAACTTGGAATTTCTTCATTTCAGCTAACCACTTCTCGTTATGATCCGTTAAATCCGTACTGCTTTCCATGCGATGTTTTAAATTACCGTATGCCGTTTTAATACGCTCTAACCCATTATTCGTATTCTGTAATAATTCTTCACTAAAGTTAATTGGATGACGATAGTGAACCGATAGCATAAAGAAGCGAATTAATTGCGGATTATATTGCTTAATAATATCGTGAACTAAAATGAAGTTCCCTAATGATTTAGACATTTTTTCATTGTTAATATTAATATATCCATTATGCATCCAGTAACGTGCAAATGTTTTTCCAGTCAAAGCTTCTGATTGTGCAATCTCATTTTCATGATGTGGGAACGCTAAATCTTGACCACCAGCGTGAATATCGATTGTATCTCCTAAATATTTCCGTGCCATTGCAGAGCATTCAATATGCCATCCCGGACGACCTTTCCCCCAAGGGCTCTCCCAGAAGATCTCTCCTTCTTTCGCAGCTTTCCATAATGCAAAGTCAAGTGGATCTTGTTTCTTTTCTCCAACTTCAATACGTGCACCATGACGCAAATCTGCAATTGGTTGATGAGACAATTTGCCGTAGCCTTCAAATTCTTTCGTTTTGTAATAAACATCTCCTTCTGATTCATATGCATATCCTTTTTTCACAAGTTCCTCAATAAACTCAATAATGATATCCATATTTTCTGTTACACGAGGGTGAACTGTAGCGTGCTTGCAACCTAATGCAGTTACATCTTCAAAATACGCTTCAACAAAGCGATCTGCAATTGTTGGAACGTCCTCTCCTAGCTCATTTGCTGCTTTAATTAATTTATCATCTACATCCGTAAAATTAGAAACATATTGTACATCATACCCTTTATATTCTAAGTAGCGACGCACTGTATCAAATACCATAGGCGGTCTTGCATTTCCAATATGAATATAGTTGTATACTGTCGGCCCGCATACATACATCTTCACTTTATTTTCTTCTAAAGGAACAAACTCCTCTTTCTGACGCGTTAACGTATTATAAATGTGAATAGTCATTTTCATCCTTCCTTTCCACTTTTACTTCAAGTTGCTTTTTTAATTTCTCAAGCTCAGCTTCCATCACTTTCAATTTATCGAAAATTGGATCCGGAAGATCCGAATGGTTTAATTCCTGACCTACCTTTACTCCATTCTGAATTACGACACGACCAGGTATACCTACAACTGTCGAATGCGCAGGAACTTCTTTCAACACAACGGACCCTGCACCAATTTTGGAATTCTCTCCAACCGTAATGGATCCGAGTACTTTCGCACCAGTTGCAATAAGTACATTATCTTGAATTGTTGGATGCCTTTTTCCTTTTTCTTTCCCTGTACCACCTAATGTAACTCCTTGATAAATGGTTACATTGTCTCCAATTTCACATGTCTCCCCAATAACAACTCCCATACCATGGTCAATAAAAAAACGGCGACCAATTGTGGCTCCTGGATGAATCTCGATACCAGTAAAAAAACGACTAACTTGTGAAATCCAACGCGCAATAAAGAAAAAATTTCGTTTATAAAAGGCGTGTGCAATTCGGTGTGCCCAAACTGCATGTAATCCAGAGTAAGTTAAAATGACTTCGAAATAACTTCGCGCCGCTGGATCTTGTTCAAAAACGACTTCAATATCTTCTCGAAGCCTCTTAAACATCGATGTCCCCTCCCCTTTATGGACTACTATTCCGAGTGAACTGATTCCCCCGCTATTGGTGGACAGTATTACCTCCACCTCATCATTCAGTGAAAGAAAAGAAGTTAGATTGGAGATGAATTACCCGTAAAGGCCCAATTGGTGAAGGCTAATAATTAGTGAGGAATGAAGCCCCACTGATTAAAGGTTCACTTTATCGCTAACTTCCTTGTTTGTTACCTAGTCTTTATCCATCTGTACAAAAACTTATACCCATACCTATTTACATGGTATAAAAAAAGACGCCTCTGTCATATTGACAGAGGCGCCTTATAAGCGCGGTTCCACTCTGTTTAGGCTCAAATAAAGCCTCAAACTCATCCATGATAACGGTTTATACCGCTTCTGCTTACTTTGCGTCCTTATGACGTCCCGAAACTCTTCGTTGTTCAGCAGAAGACTCGAAGGGGCATTTCAAAAATCCACTTATAAACCACTTCCAGCCAAAAGGTGGTTCTCTCTGTAAAAAGCCTGATTTTCTACTTCTCCTTCTCGTCGCTTTCCCTTATTAGGTTTTTAAGTATTCTTATTATATTTCTAAATTCGTCAAATGTTAACCAATTACTTTACGAATACGATTTAAAACTTTTTCTTTTCCAAGAAGTGCAATTGCGTTTGGAAGTTCTGGGCCATGTGTTTGACCCGTAGTTGCAACACGAATTGGCATAAATAAATTTTTGCCTTTATGACCTGTTTCTTTTTGAACAGCTTTAATTGCCTTCTTAATTGCTGCTGGTTCTACTTCATCTAAAGCTTCTAATCCTGCTGCAAATGCACGAAGTACTTCAGGTACTTGTTCACCTTTTAATACTTCTTGTCCTTCTTCTTCATAGTCTACATGATCTTTGAAGAACATTTCAGAAAGCTCTACAATTTCAGCTCCAAAGCTCATTTGTTCATGGTATAAAGCAATTACATCATGAACCCAAACCTGTTCTTGTTCGCTTAAGTTTTCACTTACACGACCAGCTTTCACTAAATGCGGTAAGCTTAATGCAACAACAGCATCTAGGTCTTGCTTTTTCATATATTGATTGTTCATCCATTTTAGTTTTTGAGAATCGAATAATGCAGGTGATTTTGATAAACGTGCCGCATCAAACATTTCAATAAACTCATCTTTAGAGAAGATTTCTTCCTCCCCTACTGGTGACCAACCAAGTAATGCGATAAAGTTAAAAATCGCTTCTGGAAGATATCCAAGCGCTTGATATTGTTCAATAAATTGAATAATAGATTCATCACGTTTACTTAATTTTTTACGGCTCTCATTTACGATTAATGTCATATGACCGAATTGTGGGATATCCCATCCAAATGCTTCATAAATCATCATTTGTTTCGGTGTGTTAGAGATATGGTCATCGCCACGAAGAACATGTGTGATTTCCATTAAATGATCATCTACCGCTACTGCAAAATTATAAGTTGGAATACCATCTTTTTTCACAATAACGAAATCACCAAAGTCATTTGAGTGGAAAGCAACTTCATCTTTCACGACATCCTTAAACGTGTAGTCGCGGTCAGCCGGTACACGGAAACGAATACTTGGAATGCGGCCTTCTGCTTCAAATTGCTTGATTTGTTCTTCTGTTAAATCACGGTGATTACCTGCATAACGAGGTGTTTCACCACGAGCAATTTGTCCTTCACGCTCTGCTTCTAATTCCTCTTCTGTCATGTAACATTTATAAGCTAAACCACGTTCTAGCAAATCTTCATATAACTTTTTATAAATATCTAAACGTTCTGTTTGACGATATGGTCCATATTCACCACCAACATCAACACCTTCATCCCAGTCCATACCGAGCCATTTCAAGTATTTTAATTGGCTTTCTTCACCACCAGCAACATTACGTTTTACATCAGTATCTTCAATACGAATAATAAACTTGCCATCTTGATGACGAGCAAATAAATAATTAAATAATGCCGTACGCGCATTTCCGATATGTAAGTGTCCTGTTGGACTTGGCGCATAGCGTACTCTCACTTGCTTTTCCATAATTGGTACACCTTCCATTCTTAATGTCAACACATTCTATAATTGTACACCAAAAAAATCTGATTATCCATCTTACGAATCAAAAACAACTATTTTTTCTGTAATAATACAACTGCTTGAGAAGCAATCCCTTCTTCTCTTCCTGTAAATCCTAATTTTTCAGTTGTTGTTGCCTTCACATTAATATTGCCTATAGAAGTTTCTAATAACTCACTAATACGCTTACGCATATTTTCAATATGTGGTGCCATTTTCGGCTTCTGCGCAATAATTGTACAATCTAAATTACCTAACTCATACCCTTGTTCACGCACAAACTCCCAAACTTTTTGCAATAACACCGCTGAATCTGCATCCTTAAAGGCAGGATCTGTATCTGGAAAATGTTTTCCGATGTCACCTGCAGCAATTGCTCCTAAACATGCATCAGCAATTGTATGTAAAAGTACATCTGCATCTGAGTGACCTAACAAACCTTTTTCATGCGGAATCGTAATTCCACCGATAATTAACGGCCTACCTTCTGCAAATTCATGTACATCAAAACCTTGTCCAATTCGAAACATTTTACATCCTCCTCAAGCTAAACTACTGAACGTTATGATTCTATATTATATCTATGCACCTATAAAGAAAAGCCCGGCAGTAACCGGGCTTTTCTTTATATTCTTTCTACTACCCCTTCTGAACACGCAAGAAACTTTCAGCAATTAATAAATCTTCTGGCGTTGTCACTTTAATATTGTAATAACTACCCTCTACTACGCCCACTTCCTTACCAATACGTTCTACAAGACTTGCATCATCTGTACCAAGGAAACATCCCTGTTTTGCACTTTGATGCGCTTCTAGTAAAAGTGGAACAGAAAATCCTTGAGGTGTTTGTACGGCTCTCAACTGAGAACGTTCAACTGTTTCAACAACTGTATTTTGTTCTACCCGTTTTACTGTGTCCTTTACAGGTACCGCGCAAATCGAAGCACCTTTCTGCTTCGCTGCAATCAATACATCACGGGTCATTTTATTCGTTACAAACGGACGTGCTCCATCATGTACGAGAACATACTCGGTTTGTTTCACATATTGAAGTGCATTATATACACTATCTTGTCTTTCAGCCCCACCTTGGATAAACTTCACACTCTTTTGAATCGGATATCTCTGTATTAACCCTTCAAAATAGGAACGTTCTTCTTCATTAATTGCCATAATAATATTTTTACATGCTTCATCTTTTTCAAAAACACGTAATGTATGCACAATAATAGGCACTTCATTAATAAGCAAAAATAATTTATTTTTACCAGCACCCATTCGCTTTCCTCGGCCCGCGGCCGGAATAATTAATGTATACATGCTAATAATCCTCTACTTATAATGCTTTTTCTAGTAATTTTCGCTTTGCAAAAATCATACGACCAGCAGATGTTTGTAGTACACTTGTAACGAGTACATCAAGTTGTGAACCAACATATTCTCGACCATCTTCTACTACAATCATCGTACCATCATCTAAATAAGCAACACCTTGATTTTGCTCTTTTCCATCTTTGACAACATAAACGCTTAGTTCTTCACCGGGAAGTACAACTGGCTTAATTGCATTTGCTAAATCATTAATGTTTAGAACTGTTACTCCTTGTAGTTCAGAAACTTTATTTAAGTTAAAATCATTTGTGACAACAGTACCACCAGTTACTTTCGCTAATTTCACAAGCTTGCTGTCCACTTCTTGAATATCTTCGAAATCGCCTTCATAAATCTCTACTGGAATTGGCATCTCTTTTTGAATACGGTTTAAAATATCTAATCCTCTACGTCCTCGATTACGCTTTAATGCATCCGAAGAATCAGCAATATGTTGCAACTCCTCTAATACAAACTGAGGAATGACAATCGTTCCTTCTAGGAATTTCGTTTGACAAATATCAGCAATACGTCCATCAATAATTACACTAGTATCAAGAATTTTCCAATGCGAAAAAGATTCCTCTACTCCTGTTTCCGTTTCAGCCTCTTCATTATCACTATTGTTATTTTTCTTCTTGCCACCGCGTTGTGGTAGTGTAAATAATCCTAACAATTCATTTCTCTTTTTAAATCCTACCTGGAATCCTAAGTAACCAAGTAGAAGTGTAAAGAAGATTTGCAATACAGTACTAATGACCGGAATTGTAAATTCACGAATTGGTATCAAAATTAAATACGCAACAATAAGACCTGAGATTAATCCTAGCGTGCCAAATAAAACATCTGTTACAGGCGCCTTTACAAGAGCTTCCTCAATATGTTTAATAAGCTGAACAATATAATCTACGAGCCAAAATGTTGTTAAAAATAAAATAATTGCACCAATAATTGCACGAACATATGAGCCCTCCAGTAACGGGATTGCACCCATGTCCAATACATTAATAACTTTCGGGATTAAATAAATCCCTAACGCTCCTCCGATTACTAAAACGAAGAGCTGTACGATCCGTTTTAACATCCAACCACCTCCTACTCATTATTAACCATTGTTTTGCTAATCAAAACGCCGAATGCAAAAGCGGACGTGTCTTTTTATAAATTGGTTTATTTACCAATATATCATATCATATACCAAAAATGTGCTAGTGTCGTTATATTATGAAATCAATGTAATATTCTTAATTGTGTCTACTCATATATAAATGCTCTTGGATTCGTTTTAAACCTTCTCGTATTTTTTTCGCCCGAACTTCTCCAATTCCTTCTACATCATCTAACTCATTAATACTTGCACGACAAACGCCTTGCAATGTTTTAAATCGATTGATCAAATTTTCAATAATAAGAGGTGGTACCCGAGAAATTTTACTTGTAATCCTATATCCTCTCGGTGTAACACTTTCCTCTAAACTCATTTGCCCTGGGTAACCAAGCAATTTCACTAAATCACTATCTTCTAAAAGCTGTGCATTTGCAAGTTCCTGTAATTTTTTTAAAATTTGATAGTGATCCTGCGTCTTTTCTTGATAGTAGTCTTTAATTAATAATGCTGCCTCTGCTTCCAAATCAGCCAACAGCTCAGTAAGCTGTAAACGAATAAGTCTACCTTCTGTTCCTAATTCATGAATATAACTTAGAATTTCATTCTTAATACGGAGTACCATCTCGACACTATGTAGGACGTGGACCACTTCAGACATCGTAACAACTTCCTCAAATTCTAGAATACCCAAGTTCGTAATACCATCATTCCATACTGCTTTATATTTTTCTAAAGTTTGAATAGCCTGATTTGCCTTTGTTAAAATAACGCCTATGTCTTTTAGTGTATAACGTAAACCTCCCTGATATAGCGTAATTACGTTACGTCTTTGTGAAATAGCAACAACAAGACTTCCTGTTTGCTTCGCTACACGTTCTGCTGTGCGATGACGCATTCCTGTTTCAATGGAATCAATAGATGACTCGGGAACTAACTGTGCATTTGCAATTAAAATTTTACTTCCCGTCTCATTTAAAATAAGAGCTCCATCCATTTTTGCTAGTTCGTATAAACTAGCGGGAGAGAATGCACAATTAATGTGAAATCCTCCATCAACAATGCTTTTAATTTGATCATTATACCCAAGGACAATTAAGCCACCTGTTTGCGCACGAAGTACATTATCTATGCCTTCTCGCAAAGGTGTCCCTGGTGCAACAAGCTGCAAAATATTAATCATACTTTTGACACGTTGCTTGTTTTCTTCCATAGCCTAGCCTCCTAATGTCAAACGAAGCGCCTCTCCTAAATTGGAAACACCAACTACTTCAATCCCCTCAGGAATTGTCCAACCCCCTAAATTTTTTTGCGGGATGATGGCACGCTGAAATCCTAATTTAGCCGCTTCTTGTACTCGTTGTTCAATTCTCGATACCCTTCTTACTTCTCCAGTTAACCCAACTTCTCCTATTACCGCATCGGTCGGGGCAGTTGACTTATCTCGAAAACTCGATGCAATACTTAAAGCCACTGCCAAATCAATTGCTGGTTCATCCAATCTCAATCCTCCAGCAACCTTTAAATACGCATCTTGATTTTGCAATAATAAACCTGCTCTTTTTTCTAGCACTGCCATAATAAGTGATACACGATTATGATCAATCCCTGTAGCCATTCTTCGTGGATTTCCAAAACTAGTAGGAGAAATTAATGCCTGTATTTCTACTAAAACAGGCCTTGTCCCTTCCATAGAAGCAACAACTGTAGAGCCAGCAACTCCAACAGGTCTTTCCTCTAGAAAAATTTCAGAAGGATTTAATACTTCCGCAAGACCGAGTTCCTTCATTTCAAAAATACCCATCTCATTTGTAGAACCAAAGCGATTTTTAACCGCTCGCAAAATACGATATGTATGATGACGGTCTCCTTCAAAATAAAGAACCGCATCCACCATATGTTCTAACATACGCGGTCCTGCAATTGCCCCTTCTTTCGTTACATGTCCTACGATAAAAATTGGAATTCCTTTCGTTTTTGCAAGTTTCATCAGTTCCGCTGTACATTCACGTACTTGTGAAACACTACCTGGTGCTGAGGTTACTTCTGGCAAATAAATAGTTTGAATGGAATCAATGACAACAAAGGAAGGGTTCATTTCATCGATATGTGCCGCAATTCGCTGTAAATCTGTTTCCGAAACAACAAATAAGTTGCTTCCATTTACATGTAGACGATCTGCACGAAGTTTAATTTGTTTTGCTGATTCTTCACCAGATATATACAATACATCATACGAAGAATCTGCTAATTGCGATGATATTTGTAGTAGTAAGGTTGATTTTCCAATTCCAGGATCTCCTCCAATAAGTACGAGGGAACCGTCAACAATTCCTCCACCGAGTACACGATTAAATTCTTGAAATTTTGTTTCAATCCGTGCCTCTGACTTTGTTTCTACTTCTGTAAGACGCCTTGGCTTTGTTACTTCCGTTTGAATCGCATTTGCATAGTTGATGCGACGCGATGATACAACTTGTTCCATCTCTTCGACAAGCGTATTCCATTGCCCACATCCAGGGCACTTACCCATATATTTTGGTGACTGATAACCACATTCTTGACATATAAATTTCGTTTTCTTTTTAGCCATCTTGTTTTTACTTCACTTCACTTTCATCTATAAACATACATCCTTCTCGTACAAGAAAGAGGGCTATTATTTAGCCCTCCTTGTTTGTCTATACTTATTTTACCTTTTCTGCACTGCGAATGACAAATGATTCCCCTTCGGCGTCAAAGACAACTTTTTGACCTTTCTCAATTGCTCCTTTTAGAAGTTCTTCTGACAATCGATCTTCCACATGTTTTTGGATTGCTCGACGAAGTGGACGAGCACCATACTCACGATCGAATCCTTTATCAGCAATCGATTCAATTGCTGTACTTGTTAACTCTAATTCAATCTCTTGTTCTTTTAACCGATTTACTAATTGATTAACCATAAGCGTTACAATTTCTTGAATATGTTTTTTCTCAAGCATATGGAAAACAATGATTTCATCAATACGGTTTAAGAACTCTGGACGAAATGCTTTTTTCAATTCATCCATTACTTTACCCTTCATATCTGAATAATCACGACTCTCATCTTGTACGTTAAAACCGAGATGTTTATTACGTTTTAATGCTTCGGCACCAACGTTAGATGTCATAATAACAATTGTATTTCGGAAATCAACTGTACGCCCTTTAGAGTCTGTTAAACGCCCATCTTCTAGCACTTGCAGTAAAATGTTAAATACATCTGGATGTGCCTTCTCTACTTCATCTAGCAGCACGACAGAATATGGTTTGCGACGAACTTTTTCTGTTAATTGGCCGCCTTCTTCATATCCCACATATCCTGGGGGAGACCCCACTAAGCGAGAAGTAGAATGTTTCTCCATATACTCAGACATATCAATACGAATCATTGCATCTTCATCACCAAACATAGATTCTGCTAATGCACGCGCAAGCTCCGTTTTACCTACACCAGTCGGTCCTAAGAAAATAAATGAACCAATTGGGCGTTTCGGATCTTTTAAACCCGCTCTTGCGCGGCGCACTGCTTTCGCTACTGCGACAACAGCTTCATCTTGGCCAATTACACGGTCATGTAAAATGGATTCTAGATTCAATAATTTATTTGTTTCTGTTTGTGCAAGTTTAGAAACCGGAATACGCGTCCACGTAGAAACAACATTTGCAATGTCTTCTACTGTTACTTCTGAATTTTCTTTTCCTTGCTGCTCTTTCCACTGACGTTTTGTATCCTCTAATTTTTCACGTAAACGTTGTTCCATATCTCGTAAAGAAGCTGCCTTTTCAAATTCTTGGCTCTGTACGGCTGCATCCTTTTCTTTTCGAATTTCTTCAAGTTTCACTTCAAGTTCTTTTAAATCTGGTGGTGTTGTATAAGAACGTAAGCGTACTTTTGAAGCTGCTTCATCGATTAAGTCAATTGCTTTATCAGGTAAGAAACGATCTGTAATATAACGATCCGAAAGTTTTACAGCTGCTTCAATTGCATCATCTGTAATGGAAACGCGGTGATGCGCCTCGTAACGATCGCGTAACCCTCTTAAAATTTGAATCGATTCTTCTAAGCTTGGCTCGTCAACATGAATTGGTTGGAAACGTCTTTCTAGTGCTGCATCTTTTTCAATGTATTTACGATACTCATCTAATGTTGTCGCCCCAATACATTGCAATTCACCACGTGCTAATGATGGTTTCAAAATATTGGATGCGTCAATTGCACCTTCTGCACCACCTGCACCAATTAATGTATGAAGTTCATCAATAAATAGAATGATATTACCAGCTTGGCGAATTTCATCCATCACTTTCTTTAAACGATCCTCAAACTCACCACGGTATTTCGTGCCAGCAACAACTGTACCCATATCTAACGTCATAACACGCTTATCGCGTAATGTTTCTGGAACTTCATTATTTACAATTTGCTGTGCTAGACCTTCAGCGATTGCTGTTTTACCTACCCCAGGTTCTCCAATTAATACTGGGTTATTCTTAGTTCTACGGCTCAATACTTCAATAACACGTTGAATCTCTTTACTACGGCCAATAACAGGATCTAAGCGTCCTTCACGTGCAACAACTGTCAAATCTCGCGCTAAACTATCAAGCGTTGGTGTATTTGCATTTGCTGATGCACCACCTTGATGGCCTGATGTAGCTTCATTGCTTCCAAGGAGCTGCAATACTTGTTGTCTTGCTTTGTTTAAACTTACGCCTAAGTTATTTAAAACACGCGCTGCAACACCTTCACCTTCACGGATCAACCCTAGTAAAATATGTTCCGTTCCAACATAAGAATGACCTAGCTTACGTGCCTCATCCATTGATAACTCAATTACTTTTTTGGCACGCGGTGTATAATGAACAGTTTGAGACATCTCTGTTCCACGACCAATTAATGCCTCTACCTCTTTTTGTACCTTCTCTGGACTTAACCCAAGAGCAATTAACGCTTTAGCTGCAATTCCTTCCCCTTCGCGTACAAGCCCAAGTAAAATATGTTCTGTACCAATATTATTATGCCCAATGCGAATTGCTTCTTCTTGAGATAAAGCTAATACTTTCTGTGCTCTTTCTGTAAATCTTCCAAACATCATAGAAATCGCCTCCTACTTGCGCTCAATTTTGTTCAATTCGTAGTCTTTCACGGATTAATGTCGCCCTTCGATAATCCCTTTCTTCTGGGCTTAAAGGACCTCCAGCGTATTGCTGTAAAATTCCTGGCTGAGTTAGTACCATTAACTCTGTTAAAATATTTCTTGATATATTTTTTATATAATCAAGATCAATACCTAACCGCATATCTGACAGACAAGTAGCAGCTTCTGCCGATTGAATTAATCGACTATTAGCCAGTACACCGTAAGAACGATATACTCGGTCTTCCAGTTCAATACTTGAATTTTTCATAATTAGTTCTCGAGCTACTCTCTCTTGTTGTATAAGCTGATGAACAACACTCTCTAAATCTGCTATAATATCTTCTTCTGATTTTCCTAATGTCATTTGATTAGAAACTTGAAATATATTACCTAAGGCTTCGCTACCTTCACCGTATATTCCTCTTACGACTAAACCTAATTGTTGAATTGCTTGTATAATACGATTTATCCGTTTCGTCAAAACAAGTGCTGGTAAATGCATCATTACAGAAGCTCGTAACCCCGTACCAACATTTGTGGGGCAACTGGTAATATAGCCAAGCGATTCATCAAAAGCATATTCAACTGCTTTTTCAATCCATGTATCCATTTTGTTTGCGCTTTGCAGTGCTTCTGATAATTGCAGCCCTGAGAATAAACATTGAATTCGCACATGATCTTCTTCATTAAGCATCACACTTATATGTTCACTTTCTGATAGTAGACAAGTACCAAATTCTGTTCCAGCAAGATTAGGACTAATTAAATGTTTTTCTACTAAAACTCTTCGCTGAAGCGGTTTTAGTTCATTCATTTTTAATAGTTCAAAATTCCCGAGGGATTTCACTTTCTGATTTACAAACTTCTTTTGAAATAAATTAGTAATCTGCTTAGCTTCTTCATCAGTTTGTATAATAGGGAAATGATAATCTTTTAAATTACGAGCCAAACGAATACGACTACTTAAAACAATATCAGAATCGGGGCCATCTCCCCTCATCCACGGACTAATTGCTTCATTCATAATACGATCCAGTGACATAGAACTATTCCCCCCCTCTATGCTCACTAAGCTGATTTTCAATACTTCGGATTTGATCACGCGTTTGAGCTGCTTTTTCAAATTCTTCTTTCTGTACACATTGCTTTAATTTTAATTTTAGTTCATCTAATTCTTTCTTTAGATGAATATTTCCTCCCATACGCTCGGGAATTTTTCCACAATGATGTGTATGACCACCATGAAGCCGCTTCAACATTGGCTTTAGTTGTTCCTTAAATGTCTCATAACAAGAAGCACATCCAAAGCGACCTACTTTTGCAAATTGTTTATATGTCATATTACAAGTTGAACATCGTAATACTCTTGCATCTGAAAAACTATCCTCTTGGTTTTCAAACATTGATGGTTCTCCATGTAGCAATCCAGCTAGTAAGTCATGGAAGGAAAAACTAGATTGTGGTGATTGAAAGAAAGACGTATAGCCATTTTGCTCTGCACATTGCTCACAAAGATGAACTTCCGTCTTTTGTCCGTTTATTACTTTTGTATAATGTAATGCTGCTGGTCTTATATTACAATTTTGACAAGTCATCTTATATCCCCACCTTTACAATAGGAACGATCTACCTCATGATACTTTTTATACACCACTAGATTATTTTGTTCATTTAATCTTGTCTGTAAAAAGTCCCACTATAAAATGAATTACCGCTAAAAACATTTCTTAACAAAAGCTGTATTTATTTATATTTCAGTGTCCTTAACATTGCGCATAATATTCGAGCCCTAAGTTCATCTCTAGAAGGTAAATCCATTAATAATACAGATCGATCTAATACGCTCAGCATAAGTTTTGCTTCCCGATTGGTCACAATATCTTCTTCCACTAATCGTATAATGATACTTTCCGCATTCCCTTGCGCAATACTATGCTCGATCATATGAAGCATTTGATCAATAATGTCTATATCGTCATGCAATTTGACTTTGATAATGCGAATGTAACCTCCTCCGCCTCGTTTACTTTCAACTACAAATCCTCTTTCTAACGTAAAGCGAGTATTGATTACATAATTAATTTGAGACGGAACACAATCAAATCGATCCGCAATCTCATTTCTCTTAATCTCAATCACATTATTATTGCTTAAGTCAATAACTTGCTTTAGAAATTGCTCAATGATATCAGATATATTTCTCATTTATCCGCCACCTTTATTGACTTTGACTATCTTTGACTTTAATTATATACGTATTAAAGAAATTTGCAACTCTTTTGCTTCCTCACTATCCTAGCCAAAATTTCTTTTCTTTAATCACTACGTTTATATTTTATACAACAGAATTAACTTCTCATTTTTATTTGTACATATTAATACCAAATAAAAATATACAAAAAAGCACGAGTCAAATGACTCGTGCTTTAATTGCTTGGCGACGTCCTACTCTCACAGGGACAAGGTCCCAACTACCATCGGCGCTAGAGAGCTTAACTTCCGTGTTCGGTATGGGAACGGGTGTGACCTCTCTGCCATCATCACCAAACTATTGAAGGTATATTCCTTCAAAACTAGATAACATTTGCTTCATATTATATGGTTAAGTCCTCGATCTATTAGTATTCGTCAGCTCCACATGTCACCATGCTTCCACCTCGAACCTATCAACCTGATCATCTTTCAGGGATCTTACTAGCTTACGCTATGGGAAATCTCATCTTGAGGGGGGCTTCATGCTTAGATGCTTTCAGCACTTATCCCTTCCGCACATAGCTACCCAGCTATGCCCTTGGCAGAACAACTGGTACACCAGCGGTGCGTCCATCCCGGTCCTCTCGTACTAAGGACAGCTCCTCTCAAATTTCCTACGCCCACGACGGATAGGGACCGAACTGTCTCACGACGTTCTGAACCCAGCTCGCGTACCGCTTTAATGGGCGAACAGCCCAACCCTTGGGACCGACTACAGCCCCAGGATGCGATGAGCCGACATCGAGGTGCCAAACCTCCCCGTCGATGTGGACTCTTGGGGGAGATAAGCCTGTTATCCCCGGGGTAGCTTTTATCCGTTGAGCGATGGCCCTTCCATGCGGAACCACCGGATCACTAAGCCCGACTTTCGTCCCTGCTCGACTTGTAGGTCTCGCAGTCAAGCTCCCTTATGCCTTTGCACTCTACGAATGATTTCCAACCATTCTGAGGGAACCTTTGGGCGCCTCCGTTACACTTTAGGAGGCGACCGCCCCAGTCAAACTGCCCACCTGACACTGTCTCCCGGGTCGATAAGACCCGTAGGTTAGAATTTCAATACAGTCAGGGCGGTATCCCACCAGCGCCTCCACCGAAGCTAGCGCTCCGGCTTCAAAGGCTCCCGCCTATCCTGTACAAACTGTACCAAAATTCAATATCAGGCTACAGTAAAGCTCCACGGGGTCTTTCCGTCCTGTCGCGGGTAACCTGCATCTTCACAGGTACTATAATTTCACCGAGTCTCTGGTTGAGACAGTGCCCAAATCGTTACACCTTTCGTGCGGGTCGGAACTTACCCGACAAGGAATTTCGCTACCTTAGGACCGTTATAGTTACGGCCGCCGTTTACTGGGGCTTCAGTTCAGAGCTTCGCTTACGCTAACCCCTCTCCTTAACCTTCCAGCACCGGGCAGGTGTCAGCCCCTATACTTCGCCTTACGGCTTCGCAGAGACCTGTGTTTTTGCTAAACAGTCGCTTGGGCCTATTCACTGCGGCTTTCCGTTAAGAAAGCACCCCTTCTCCCGAAGTTACGGGGTCATTTTGCCGAGTTCCTTAACCAGAGTTCTCTCGCACACCTTAGGATTCTCTCCTCGCCTACCTGTGTCGGTTTGCGGTACAGGCACCTTTTATCTCGCTAGAAGCTTTTCTTGGCAGCGGGGAATCAAAGACTTCGCTCCATAAGGAGCTTCCCCATCACAGCTCAGCCTTCACGATAAGCGGATTTGCCTACTTATCAGCCTAACTGCTTGGACGTGCACAACCAATCGCACGCTTCTTCTATCCTTCTGCGTCCCTCCATTGCTCAAACGATAAAGAGGTGGTACAGGAATATCAACCTGTTGTCCATCGCCTACGCCTGTCGGCCTCGGCTTAGGTCCTGACTAACCCTGAGCGGACGAGCCTTCCTCAGGAAACCTTAGGCATTCGGTGGACGGGATTCTCACCCGTCTTTCGCTACTCATACCGGCATTCTCACTTCTAAGCGCTCCACCAGTCCTTACGGTCTGACTTCACTGCCCTTAGAACGCTCCCCTACCACTGATACCATAGGTATCAATTCGCAGCTTCGGTGGTGTATTTAGCCCCGGTACATTTTCGGCGCAGAGTCACTCGACTAGTGAGCTATTACGCACTCTTTAAATGGTGGCTGCTTCTAAGCCAACATCCTAGTTGTCTAAGCAACTCCACATCCTTTTCCACTTAATACACACTTTGGGACCTTAGCTGGCGATCTGGGCTGTTTCCCTCTTGACTACGGATCTTATCACTCGCAGTCTGACTCCTAAGGATAAGTCATTGGCATTCGGAGTTTGACTGAATTCGGTAATCCGATGAGGACCCCTAGTTCAATCAGTGCTCTACCTCCAAGACTCTTACACTTAAGGCTAGCCCTAAAGCTATTTCGGGGAGAACCAGCTATCTCCAGGTTCGATTGGAATTTCTCCGCTACCCACACCTCATCCCCGCACTTTTCAACGTGCGTGGGTTCGGGCCTCCATTCAGTGTTACCTGAACTTCACCCTGGACATGGGTAGATCACCTGGTTTCGGGTCTACGACCACGTACTAAACGCCCTATTCAGACTCGCTTTCGCTACGGCTCCGCCTCTTCAGCTTAACCTCGCACGGGATCGTAACTCGCCGGTTCATTCTACAAAAGGCACGCCATCACCCATTAACGGGCTCTGACTATTTGTAGGCACACGGTTTCAGGATCTCTTTCACTCCCCTTCCGGGGTGCTTTTCACCTTTCCCTCACGGTACTGGTTCACTATCGATCACTAGGTAGTATTTAGCCTTGGGAGATGGTCCTCCCAGATTCCGACGGAATTTCACGTGTTCCGCCGTACTCAGGATACATTCAAGAGAGAACGAAGTTTCGACTACGGGGTTGTTACCCTCTGTGACGAGCCTTTCCAGGCTGCTTCGTCTACCTCGTTCCTTTGTAACTCCGTATAGAATGTCCTACAACCCCAAGAGGCAAGCCTCTTGGTTTGGGCTAGATTCCGTTTCGCTCGCCGCTACTCAGGAAATCGCATTTGCTTTCTCTTCCTCCAGGTACTTAGATGTTTCAGTTCCCTGGGTCTGTCTTCCTTACCCTATGTATTCAGGTAAGGATACCATACCATTACGTATGGTGGGTTTCCCCATTCGGAAATCTTCGGATCAAAGCTTACTTACAGCTCCCCGAAGCATATCGGCGTTAGTCCCGTCCTTCATCGACTCCTAGTGTCAAGGCATCCACCGTGCGCCCTTTCTAACTTAACCAAACTAAAATTAAAAAAATATGAGCTACACTGTTATCTAGTTTTCAAAGAACATACATTTATTTCTGAGAGATAGTTCTCTCAAAACTGAACAAAACGAAACACGGAAACTTATATTGATGAACAGCGTTCATCAATTCTCCATAGAAAGGAGGTGATCCAGCCGCACCTTCCGATACGGCTACCTTGTTACGACTTCACCCCAATCATCTGTCCCACCTTAGGCGGCTGGCTCCAAAAAGGTTACCCCACCGACTTCGGGTGTTACAAACTCTCGTGGTGTGACGGGCGGTGTGTACAAGGCCCGGGAACGTATTCACCGCGGCATGCTGATCCGCGATTACTAGCGATTCCAGCTTCATGTAGGCGAGTTGCAGCCTACAATCCGAACTGAGAACGGTTTTATGAGATTAGCTCCACCTCGCGGTCTTGCAGCTCTTTGTACCGTCCATTGTAGCACGTGTGTAGCCCAGGTCATAAGGGGCATGATGATTTGACGTCATCCCCACCTTCCTCCGGTTTGTCACCGGCAGTCACCTTAGAGTGCCCAACTTAATGATGGCAACTAAGATCAAGGGTTGCGCTCGTTGCGGGACTTAACCCAACATCTCACGACACGAGCTGACGACAACCATGCACCACCTGTCACTCTGCCCCCGAAGGGGAAGCCCTATCTCTAGGGTTGTCAGAGGATGTCAAGACCTGGTAAGGTTCTTCGCGTTGCTTCGAATTAAACCACATGCTCCACCGCTTGTGCGGGCCCCCGTCAATTCCTTTGAGTTTCAGCCTTGCGGCCGTACTCCCCAGGCGGAGTGCTTAATGCGTTAACTTCAGCACTAAAGGGCGGAAACCCTCTAACACTTAGCACTCATCGTTTACGGCGTGGACTACCAGGGTATCTAATCCTGTTTGCTCCCCACGCTTTCGCGCCTCAGTGTCAGTTACAGACCAGAAAGTCGCCTTCGCCACTGGTGTTCCTCCATATCTCTACGCATTTCACCGCTACACATGGAATTCCACTTTCCTCTTCTGCACTCAAGTCTCCCAGTTTCCAATGACCCTCCACGGTTGAGCCGTGGGCTTTCACATCAGACTTAAGAAACCACCTGCGCGCGCTTTACGCCCAATAATTCCGGATAACGCTTGCCACCTACGTATTACCGCGGCTGCTGGCACGTAGTTAGCCGTGGCTTTCTGGTTAGGTACCGTCAAGGTGCCAGCTTATTCAACTAGCACTTGTTCTTCCCTAACAACAGAGTTTTACGACCCGAAAGCCTTCATCACTCACGCGGCGTTGCTCCGTCAGACTTTCGTCCATTGCGGAAGATTCCCTACTGCTGCCTCCCGTAGGAGTCTGGGCCGTGTCTCAGTCCCAGTGTGGCCGATCACCCTCTCAGGTCGGCTACGCATCGTTGCCTTGGTGAGCCGTTACCTCACCAACTAGCTAATGCGACGCGGGTCCATCCATAAGTGACAGCCGAAGCCGCCTTTGAATTTCGCACCATGCGGTGCAAAATGTTATCCGGTATTAGCCCCGGTTTCCCGGAGTTATCCCAGTCTTATGGGCAGGTTACCCACGTGTTACTCACCCGTCCGCCGCTAACTTCATAAGAGCAAGCTCTTAATCCATTCGCTCGACTTGCATGTATTAGGCACGCCGCCAGCGTTCATCCTGAGCCAGGATCAAACTCTCCAATAAAGTTAGTTTGTCTAGCATCTAAAATAAAAATTGACGTTTCACGTTGTTTGTTTCGTTCAGTTTTCAAAGAACTTTTGGTGGAGCCTAGCGGGATCGAACCGCTGACCTCCTGCGTGCAAGGCAGGCGCTCTCCCAGCTGAGCTAAGGCCCCAAAATAAATATCGGGAAGACAGGATTTGAACCTGCGACCCCCTGGTCCCAAACCAGGTGCTCTACCAAGCTGAGCCACTTCCCGAAGGAAAAACGCGCCCGAGAGGACTCGAACCCCTAACCTTTTGATCCGTAGTCAAACGCTCTATCCAATTGAGCTACGGGCGCATATGGTGCCGAGGGCGGGGGTCGAACCCGCACGGTGGTCACCCACCGCAGGATTTTAAGTCCTGTGCGTCTGCCTGTTCCGCCACCCCGGCATATCATATTGTAAATTGGAGCGGAAGACGGGATTCGAACCCGCGACCCCAACCTTGGCAAGGTTGTATTCTACCACTGAACTACTTCCGCTCGGTATGAAATTGATTTCGCTTATAAAGTGCGGGTGAAGGGAGTCGAACCCCCACGCCAAAGGCGCCAGATCCTAAGTCTGGTGCGTCTGCCAATTCCGCCACACCCGCGAATTATTATAAATGGTGAGCCATGAAGGACTCGAACCTTCGACCCTCTGATTAAAAGTCAGATGCTCTACCAACTGAGCTAATGGCTCGTACAAGAAAAACTGGTGCCGGCTAGAGGACTTGAACCCCCAACCTACTGATTACAAGTCAGTTGCTCTACCAATTGAGCTAAGCCGGCGTATATGGTGGAGGATGACGGGATCGAACCGCCGACCCCCTGCTTGTAAGGCAGGTGCTCTCCCAGCTGAGCTAATCCTCCATTTGCCTGGCAACGTCCTACTCTCACAGGGACAAGGTCCCAACTACCATCGGCGCTAGAGAGCTTAACTTCCGTGTTCGGTATGGGAACGGGTGTGACCTCTCTGCCATCATTACCAGACATTATTCATTTGAGACAATGATTATTATAACTTATTCACTTGAAAAGTCAACAAGTTTTTTTATATTCTCTCAAAACTAGATAACACTTGCTTCATATTATATGGTTAAGTCCTCGATCTATTAGTATTCGTCAGCTCCACATGTCACCATGCTTCCACCTCGAACCTATCAACCTGATCATCTTTCAGGGATCTTACTAGCTTACGCTATGGGAAATCTCATCTTGAGGGGGGCTTCATGCTTAGATGCTTTCAGCACTTATCCCTTCCGCACATAGCTACCCAGCTATGCCCTTGGCAGAACAACTGGTACACCAGCGGTGCGTCCATCCCGGTCCTCTCGTACTAAGGACAGCTCCTCTCAAATTTCCTACGCCCACGACGGATAGGGACCGAACTGTCTCACGACGTTCTGAACCCAGCTCGCGTACCGCTTTAATGGGCGAACAGCCCAACCCTTGGGACCGACTACAGCCCCAGGATGCGATGAGCCGACATCGAGGTGCCAAACCTCCCCGTCGATGTGGACTCTTGGGGGAGATAAGCCTGTTATCCCCGGGGTAGCTTTTATCCGTTGAGCGATGGCCCTTCCATGCGGAACCACCGGATCACTAAGCCCGACTTTCGTCCCTGCTCGACTTGTAGGTCTCGCAGTCAAGCTCCCTTATGCCTTTGCACTCTACGAATGATTTCCAACCATTCTGAGGGAACCTTTGGGCGCCTCCGTTACACTTTAGGAGGCGACCGCCCCAGTCAAACTGCCCACCTGACACTGTCTCCCGGGTCGATAAGACCCGTAGGTTAGAATTTCAATACAGTCAGGGCGGTATCCCACCAGCGCCTCCACCGAAGCTAGCGCTCCGGCTTCAAAGGCTCCCGCCTATCCTGTACAAACTGTACCAAAATTCAATATCAGGCTACAGTAAAGCTCCACGGGGTCTTTCCGTCCTGTCGCGGGTAACCTGCATCTTCACAGGTACTATAATTTCACCGAGTCTCTGGTTGAGACAGTGCCCAAATCGTTACACCTTTCGTGCGGGTCGGAACTTACCCGACAAGGAATTTCGCTACCTTAGGACCGTTATAGTTACGGCCGCCGTTTACTGGGGCTTCAGTTCAGAGCTTCGCTTACGCTAACCCCTCTCCTTAACCTTCCAGCACCGGGCAGGTGTCAGCCCCTATACTTCGCCTTACGGCTTCGCAGAGACCTGTGTTTTTGCTAAACAGTCGCTTGGGCCTATTCACTGCGGCTTTCCGTTAAGAAAGCACCCCTTCTCCCGAAGTTACGGGGTCATTTTGCCGAGTTCCTTAACCAGAGTTCTCTCGCACACCTTAGGATTCTCTCCTCGCCTACCTGTGTCGGTTTGCGGTACAGGCACCTTTTATCTCGCTAGAAGCTTTTCTTGGCAGCGGGGAATCAAAGACTTCGCTCCATAAGGAGCTTCCCCATCACAGCTCAGCCTTCACGATAAGCGGATTTGCCTACTTATCAGCCTAACTGCTTGGACGTGCACAACCAATCGCACGCTTCTTCTATCCTTCTGCGTCCCTCCATTGCTCAAACGATAAAGAGGTGGTACAGGAATATCAACCTGTTGTCCATCGCCTACGCCTGTCGGCCTCGGCTTAGGTCCTGACTAACCCTGAGCGGACGAGCCTTCCTCAGGAAACCTTAGGCATTCGGTGGACGGGATTCTCACCCGTCTTTCGCTACTCATACCGGCATTCTCACTTCTAAGCGCTCCACCAGTCCTTACGGTCTGACTTCACTGCCCTTAGAACGCTCCCCTACCACTGATACCATAGGTATCAATTCGCAGCTTCGGTGGTGTATTTAGCCCCGGTACATTTTCGGCGCAGAGTCACTCGACTAGTGAGCTATTACGCACTCTTTAAATGGTGGCTGCTTCTAAGCCAACATCCTAGTTGTCTAAGCAACTCCACATCCTTTTCCACTTAATACACACTTTGGGACCTTAGCTGGCGATCTGGGCTGTTTCCCTCTTGACTACGGATCTTATCACTCGCAGTCTGACTCCTAAGGATAAGTCATTGGCATTCGGAGTTTGACTGAATTCGGTAATCCGATGAGGACCCCTAGTTCAATCAGTGCTCTACCTCCAAGACTCTTACACTTAAGGCTAGCCCTAAAGCTATTTCGGGGAGAACCAGCTATCTCCAGGTTCGATTGGAATTTCTCCGCTACCCACACCTCATCCCCGCACTTTTCAACGTGCGTGGGTTCGGGCCTCCATTCAGTGTTACCTGAACTTCACCCTGGACATGGGTAGATCACCTGGTTTCGGGTCTACGACCACGTACTAAACGCCCTATTCAGACTCGCTTTCGCTACGGCTCCGCCTCTTCAGCTTAACCTCGCACGGGATCGTAACTCGCCGGTTCATTCTACAAAAGGCACGCCATCACCCATTAACGGGCTCTGACTATTTGTAGGCACACGGTTTCAGGATCTCTTTCACTCCCCTTCCGGGGTGCTTTTCACCTTTCCCTCACGGTACTGGTTCACTATCGATCACTAGGTAGTATTTAGCCTTGGGAGATGGTCCTCCCAGATTCCGACGGAATTTCACGTGTTCCGCCGTACTCAGGATACATTCAAGAGAGAACGAAGTTTCGACTACGGGGTTGTTACCCTCTGTGACGAGCCTTTCCAGGCTGCTTCGTCTACCTCGTTCCTTTGTAACTCCGTATAGAATGTCCTACAACCCCAAGAGGCAAGCCTCTTGGTTTGGGCTAGATTCCGTTTCGCTCGCCGCTACTCAGGAAATCGCATTTGCTTTCTCTTCCTCCAGGTACTTAGATGTTTCAGTTCCCTGGGTCTGTCTTCCTTACCCTATGTATTCAGGTAAGGATACCATACCATTACGTATGGTGGGTTTCCCCATTCGGAAATCTTCGGATCAAAGCTTACTTACAGCTCCCCGAAGCATATCGGCGTTAGTCCCGTCCTTCATCGACTCCTAGTGTCAAGGCATCCACCGTGCGCCCTTTCTAACTTAACCAAACTAAAATTAAAAAAATATGAGCTACACTGTTATCTAGTTTTCAAAGAACATACATTTATTTCTGAGAGATAGTTCTCTCAAAACTGAACAAAACGAAACACGGAAACTTATATTGATGAACAGCGTTCATCAATTCTCCATAGAAAGGAGGTGATCCAGCCGCACCTTCCGATACGGCTACCTTGTTACGACTTCACCCCAATCATCTGTCCCACCTTAGGCGGCTGGCTCCAAAAAGGTTACCCCACCGACTTCGGGTGTTACAAACTCTCGTGGTGTGACGGGCGGTGTGTACAAGGCCCGGGAACGTATTCACCGCGGCATGCTGATCCGCGATTACTAGCGATTCCAGCTTCATGTAGGCGAGTTGCAGCCTACAATCCGAACTGAGAACGGTTTTATGAGATTAGCTCCACCTCGCGGTCTTGCAGCTCTTTGTACCGTCCATTGTAGCACGTGTGTAGCCCAGGTCATAAGGGGCATGATGATTTGACGTCATCCCCACCTTCCTCCGGTTTGTCACCGGCAGTCACCTTAGAGTGCCCAACTTAATGATGGCAACTAAGATCAAGGGTTGCGCTCGTTGCGGGACTTAACCCAACATCTCACGACACGAGCTGACGACAACCATGCACCACCTGTCACTCTGCCCCCGAAGGGGAAGCCCTATCTCTAGGGTTGTCAGAGGATGTCAAGACCTGGTAAGGTTCTTCGCGTTGCTTCGAATTAAACCACATGCTCCACCGCTTGTGCGGGCCCCCGTCAATTCCTTTGAGTTTCAGCCTTGCGGCCGTACTCCCCAGGCGGAGTGCTTAATGCGTTAACTTCAGCACTAAAGGGCGGAAACCCTCTAACACTTAGCACTCATCGTTTACGGCGTGGACTACCAGGGTATCTAATCCTGTTTGCTCCCCACGCTTTCGCGCCTCAGTGTCAGTTACAGACCAGAAAGTCGCCTTCGCCACTGGTGTTCCTCCATATCTCTACGCATTTCACCGCTACACATGGAATTCCACTTTCCTCTTCTGCACTCAAGTCTCCCAGTTTCCAATGACCCTCCACGGTTGAGCCGTGGGCTTTCACATCAGACTTAAGAAACCACCTGCGCGCGCTTTACGCCCAATAATTCCGGATAACGCTTGCCACCTACGTATTACCGCGGCTGCTGGCACGTAGTTAGCCGTGGCTTTCTGGTTAGGTACCGTCAAGGTGCCAGCTTATTCAACTAGCACTTGTTCTTCCCTAACAACAGAGTTTTACGACCCGAAAGCCTTCATCACTCACGCGGCGTTGCTCCGTCAGACTTTCGTCCATTGCGGAAGATTCCCTACTGCTGCCTCCCGTAGGAGTCTGGGCCGTGTCTCAGTCCCAGTGTGGCCGATCACCCTCTCAGGTCGGCTACGCATCGTTGCCTTGGTGAGCCGTTACCTCACCAACTAGCTAATGCGACGCGGGTCCATCCATAAGTGACAGCCGAAGCCGCCTTTGAATTTCGCACCATGCGGTGCAAAATGTTATCCGGTATTAGCCCCGGTTTCCCGGAGTTATCCCAGTCTTATGGGCAGGTTACCCACGTGTTACTCACCCGTCCGCCGCTAACTTCATAAGAGCAAGCTCTTAATCCATTCGCTCGACTTGCATGTATTAGGCACGCCGCCAGCGTTCATCCTGAGCCAGGATCAAACTCTCCAATAAAGTTAGTTTGTCTAGCATCTAAAATAAAAATTGACGTTTCACGTTGTTTGTTTCGTTCAGTTTTCAAAGAACTCATTGCCGCCGAAGCGACTTTATCAATATAACATTTCGTTACATTTTCGTCAACAACTTTTTTATCTTAAAAGTTGTTTTCGTTTGTTTTCTTTGTTGTCTTTCGTGACAACGAATATAAATATACCAGTTCATTTATTAAAATGCAATAGTTTTTTCAATAAAATTTTTAACCTAATCAAAAAGTATAAAAACAGTATCAATCCCCCTACATAAAGACACCTTTCTTCTATATAGTAAATGAATCATTTTAACTTCATTATATGACAAAAAGAAAAGCTTTGGAGAAATCTCCAAAGCTTAGATTAGTCTTACTTATGACGCATCGCTGGGAATAACAGCACGTCGCGAATAGATGGCGCATTTGTTAATAGCATAACAAGACGATCAATACCAATTCCAAGTCCACCTGTAGGAGGCATACCGTACTCAAGTGCTTCAATATAATCATCGTCCATCATATGCGCTTCATCATTACCTTGCTCACGCTCTTTTAATTGCGCTTCAAAACGTTCTTTTTGATCGATTGGATCATTTAATTCCGTAAATGCATTCGCATGCTCACGAGCAACAATGAATAACTCGAAACGATCTGTAAAGCGTGGATCTTCATCATTCTTTTTCGCAAGCGGAGAAATTTCCACTGGGTGTCCATAGATAAATGTAGGTTGAATTAACTTTTCTTCTACTTTTTGTTCGAAGAATTCATTGATAATATGACCAACTTCCATTGTATCTTTAATTTCCACACCATGTTCTTTCGCCAATGCACGTGCTTCTTCCACGCTCATCGGGCTCCAGAAATCTGCTCCAGAATATTGTTTAATTGCATCTACCATGTGGAGACGTGTCCATTCTGGCTCTAAATTAATTTCTTGCTCACCGTACTGGATTGTTGTTGTACCTAGTACTTGTTTTGCAATATGAGCAATCATGTTTTCTGTTAGTTTCATAATATCTTTATAGTCAGCATATGCTTCATATAATTCGATCATTGTAAATTCAGGATTATGACGCGTTGACACACCTTCATTACGGAATACACGGCCGATTTCGTATACCTTCTCTAAACCACCTACAATAAGGCGTTTTAAGTGTAACTCAATTGCAATACGCATATATAATTCCATATCTAACGCATTATGATGCGTAATGAATGGACGAGCAGAAGCACCACCCGCAATCGCGTGCATCATTGGTGTTTCCACTTCAAGGTAGCCATTATCATCTAAGTATCTTCTCATTTCACGAATGATTTTACTACGAGTAACAAATGTTTCACGACTCTCCATGCTCGTAATTAAATCTAGGTAACGTTGACGGTAACGTTGTTCAACATCTTTCAATCCATGGTATTTATCTGGAAGTGGACGAAGAGCTTTCGTTAATAACGTAAATCCTGTTGCTTTCACTGAAAGCTCACCTACGTTCGTTTTGAAAACTTTCCCTTCAATTCCTACTAAATCACCTAAGTCAGCTGTATTAAATAATTCATATTGCTCATCTCCAACAGCATCTTTACGAACATAGATTTGAACTTGTCCGTGTAAATCTTGGATATGTGCAAAACCTGCTTTCCCTTTACCGCGCTTCGTCATAATACGGCCAGCAATAGAAACAGAGATTCCTTTCTCTTCTAATTCTTCTTTAGAGAACTCTCCATACAAGTTTAATAATTCTTCCGTTGAATTCGTACGTTCAAAACGTTTACCAAACGGATCGATCCCTTGTTCACGTAAGTTATGTAACTTCTCACGACGAACAAGCAATTGGTCATTTAATTCTTCGTGGTTCATGTTATCCATGGTATTGATATCACTCCAGCTCTATTAAATTTTACAATATATACAGTATATCATTTTCTACTCAACTAGAAAAACTGCCAGTAGCATACTGGCAGTTCTTCTTTCTTTCACGTAATTATAGGTAGTGAGAGAAGGAATGTCAAACGTTCTCTCTTTCCTCCTTTTAACCAACGTGAATTGTTTGTTGTTTTGCTTCTACTTCTTCTACAAATGCACCTAATAAAGAGGCAAGATCTTCACGAGTATCACAAGTATTAATTGCATTACGTACTCTCGCATTACCACGAACACCTTTTAAATACCAAGCTGCATGCTTTCTCATCTCTCTTACTGCAATATCTTCATTCTTTAAGTCAATAAGACGATCTAAGTGCAACATACATACATCCATTTTCTCACGCACTGTTGGTTCCGGCATTAATTCCCCTGTTTCTAAATACTTTACCGTACGATAAATCATCCATGGATCCCCAAGAGCTGCACGTCCAATCATAACGCCATCTACCCCTACTTCATCAAGCATACGTTTCGCATCTTGAGGAGTTTCTATGTCACCATTTCCAATAACAGGAATATTTACAGATTGTTTTACCTGTTTAATAATATCCCAATCCGCTTTCCCTTCATACATTTGAACACGTGTACGTCCATGAACCGCTACCGCTTGACCGCCTGCACGTTCCACAGCTCTAGCATTTTCAATTGCGAAAATGTGGTCTTCATCCCAGCCAATACGCATTTTAACTGTAACTGGTTTTTCAACAGCATCTACAACGGCCGCTACCATTTCATATACTTTATCTGGATCTAATAACCACTTTGCACCAGCATCACACTTCGTAATTTTCGGAACTGGGCAACCCATATTGATATCGATAATATCCGCCGTTGTGTTTTTATCTACATATTTCGCAGCACCAACAAGCGTTTCTTTCTCACCGCCAAAAATTTGTAAACTTAGCGGCTTCTCTCTCTCATCGATATATAACATATCTAATGTTTTTTGGTTATTAAATAAAATCGCCTTATCACTTACCATTTCAGCACATACTAAACCTGCACCAAATTCTTTTACTGTTAAACGGAATGCAGAGTTACACACTCCCGCCATCGGTGCTAGTACAACTGGATTCTTCATCTCAATGTTTGCAATCTTTAACACTCTAGTGTCTCCTTTCTTTGCCCTCACTTTGGCATTAATTCATCTATTGAAATATTTAATGTCTTAGCAACTTCTACTACAAAATCTTGAGAAGGGGTTCTATTCCCTCTCTCTACTTCTCCTAAAACAGATACAGATACCCCTAATTCCTTTGCAAAACCTTCTTGCGTATAACCTTTCAACTTCCGAAAAGCACGAATGCGTCTTCCCCATTTTTCTGCTTCCATACCGTTACTCCCTCTCGCCTTTTCATTTCATCTATTTGCGAACGTGAAATGTTTTGTTTTATATCTTGATTGATCTCTAACAACGGAACGATAACAAAAGCTCTTTCGAACATCCGCGGATGCGGCACAATAAGATTCTCTGCTTCAATATTTTCTTGATTATAGAGCAAAATGTCAATGTCAATGGTTCGCGGGCCCCATCTGATTTCCCTTTTTCTTCCTAAATCTATCTCAACCTTTTGCGTTACTTTCAACAATTCTTGCGGCAGTAAATTGGTAGAAATTTTTATAACTAAATTTAAAAAACGATTTTGATCTGTATATCCCACTGGATCTGTTTCATATACAGAAGAGACATCCTCCACTTGAATATGAGGATTTTTATTTAACAGCTCAATCGCTTGCAATAAATAAACATAACGATCACCAATATTTGATCCTAACGCAACATATACTACATTTTTCACGGTCGGCCTCTCGTAATTTCTACCGCCACAGCACGATAGTGCCCTGGTATTGGTGGATCCGGTTTAACAACCTTTACTGTACATCGCAAAATACTTACGTACTGATTCAATATATTCGCCGCTATATTTTCCGCAATACTTTCTACAAGCTTATATGTTCGATCTTCTACCACTTGTCTACAAAGTTCAAAGAGCTCCCCGTAGTTTACCGAATGCTCTAAGTTATCACTTTCGCCCGCTTGTTTTAAATCCAGTTCCACTGTTAAATCCACTTTAAACCTTTGCCCCAATTTATTCTCTTCTGGAAATACGCCATGATAGCCATAAAACTCCATATCATGAATATAAATTTTATCCAATCATTTTACCCCCTTGCCAATCATTGCATCCATCATCTTTGCCATACGTGCCATTCCCTTCACATCATGAACACGAATCATTTCACAGCCTTTATCAATACCAAGACAAATCGATGCTCCCGTGCCTTCTACACGTTCCTCTACCGGCAAATCTAAAACATGACCGATAAACGATTTTCTCGAAGTTGCAAGAAGGACTGGATACCCTAACACATGTAATTTTTCTAGATTGCGCATGACTTCTAAATTTTGTTCTGGCGTCTTCGCGAAACCGATACCCGGATCTAAAACGATATTCTCATCAGGGACACCTGCACCTTTTGCAATTTTAACACTCTCATATAGATCCGCAATCATATCCGCAATAAGATTACGGTAATTTGTGTTATCACGATTATGCATTAAAATTATCGGCACATTATAATGTGCCGCAACTTCTGCAATTTTCGGTTCTGCCTTCGCTCCCCAGATATCATTAATAATATGAGCACCCGCTTCAATTGCTTGCTTGGCTACTTCAGCTTTATACGTATCAATAGAAATAGGCACTTTCACTTCTTTCGAAACCGCTTGAATCATCGGGATTACGCGCCCTAACTCTTCTTCCACCGAAACTTTCGCGAAACCAGGACGAGTTGATTCTCCACCGATATCAATAATATCAGCTCCATTACTCACCATTTCTCTCGCATGACTTACAGCTGCGTTCATCTCATCGTAGTTTCCACCATCTGAGAATGAATCTGGTGTAACATTTAAAATCCCCATGATTAATGTCTTTGTATTTAAATCCAATGTATATTCGCCGCAGCGCAAATCATAATTCCACTTCACACTACACATCTCCTCTTCGCAGTTCATTTCGGCTCCAAAGATTTTCTCTATGCATTTCATATACATACATTAGAGACTTTGTAACCTTTCCTTCTTTACCAGGGAAATTAAATTCTCCAATCTGATTAAGCGGGACAATTTCTTGAATAGAATTCGTTACAAACACCTCATCAGCGGAAAGTAACTCCTTTTGTGTAAAGAAACCTTCTTCCACATGTACATCTAATATTTCAGCAATCCTTATAATAAACGCACGAGTGATTCCATTTAAAATCCCAGTTTCAAGTGAAGGTGTATATAAGATACCCTCCTTTACAAAAAAGAGATTCGAAACAATCCCCTCCGCTACGTGGCCTGCTTCAGTAAAAAAAATCCCTTCTTTGTTCACAACATTTCCAATTTCACGTTTTCCTAAAATGTTATTTAAATAATGATGGGACTTTAAACGAAATGCTCCTTCCGGCGTATTTCGTATTTGCTTCAAAATAACGCCTTCCTTTTCCATCACTACACCAGGGACCGCCAAAGGCTTTATAAACACAATAACAGAGGGCTCTTCATAAACCTCTGTTTGTAAACCTATTTCATCTATACCAGCCGATACATTAAAGCGCACATATGCATGGTCTATCCTATTCCTTACAAGTAACTCCTGTAAAATGCACAGCACATCATCTTTCGTCATCGTCCATTTGATTTGCAACGTAGAAAGAGCATCCATTAAACGTTCATAGTGGTCATCTAATAAAAACGGATGACCATTATAAATACGAAACGTCTCAAAAACACCTAACCCATATAAATACCCATGATCATATGGAGAGATTTTCGCTTCATCCGCTTCCACATACGTGCCATTCACATAAATTAACATGATGATATACTCGGACTATAACTCCGAATAAAGTTCTGCAGCAATTCTTTCCCATGTGAAGTCATAATGGATTCTGGATGAAACTGCACTCCTTCAATTGGCAATGTTTTATGACGAAGCGCCATAATCTCTCCCTCTTCTGTCCAAGATGTCACTTCTAAACATTCTGGCAATGTTTCTTTTTTTACAATAAGAGAATGATAACGCGTTGCTGTAAATGGATTTGGAATGTCTGCAAAAATCATTTTTCCATCATGATACATAAGAGAAGTTTTTCCATGCATTAAACGATCCGCACGAACAACATCGCCTCCGAACACCTGTGCAATCGATTGATGACCTAGACACACACCAAAAATAGGAATCTTTCCTGCAAAATATTTAATGACATCCATACTTATACCAGCTTCATTCGGACTACAAGGACCTGGTGAAATCATAAGAAAGTCAGGTTTCATTTGTTCAATATCTAAAATTGTAATTTCATCATTGCGCTTGACGATAAGCTCTTGTCCAAGTTCTCCAAGAAATTGCACTAAATTAAATGTAAAAGAATCATAATTATCAATCATCAATATCATTTCTCTCACCTAACCGTTTCTTCGCTACTTTCTTTCGCACGCCACAGGGCGATTGCCTTTTTTAACGACTCTTTATATTCATTTTTCGGATTTGAGTCAATTACAATTCCCGCTCCAGCCTGCACATAAGCTTGACCATCTTTTGCAAGAAGCGTCCGAATCACAATATTTAATTCCATATCTCCTGAGTAACCAATCCATCCAATTGAACCTGTATAAATCCCACGGCGAACAGGTTCTAATTCTTCTATAATTTCCATCGTACGTATTTTGGGTGCACCCGTAATCGTTCCACCTGGAAATACAGCTCGCACTAAATCGAAAGCATCCTTATCTCGTCCGACCTCACCACGAACGTTTGAAACGATATGCATAACATGCGAATATTTTTCGATAACCATAAATTCATCTACTTCTACAGTTCCATACTTACAAACTCGCCCTAAGTCATTACGCTCTAAATCCACAAGCATGACGTGCTCTGCACGTTCTTTTTCATTCCCAATTAATTCTTCCGCCAAACTCTCATCTTCTTGTTCATTTTTCCCACGAGAACGTGTACCAGCAATCGGACGGGTACTCACTTCATTCCCTTGCTTTTTAATTAACAATTCAGGTGAACCGCTAACAATTTGAAAATCTCCAAGCTCTAAATATCCCATATATGGTGATGGATTAATTTCACGAAGACTCGTATAAATCTCCAGTGGGTGTGTTTGTAATGTTTTCTCTTGTCTTGTAGACAAATTCACTTGAAACACATCTCCAGCCCCAATATATTCTTGAATACGCTGAACAGCTTTCATAAATCCTTCTTCTGTAAAAGCTACCGCTTCATTTCTATTTTCAGGAAATTCAAATGGCACTTTAACTTCAGGAACTTCCTTCATCCAAAGGCTCTTCCATTCATTTAAACGACTTTCCGCTTCCTCACGTTCATCTATATAATGCGTAATAATCCACAACACTTTTTCTTGTTGATCATACACAAACACGTCATCAAATAATAAAAAGAATATGTCAGGTATATCCACATCATCCTCTGCAAGGGAAGGAAGTTTTTCAATATAACGGATACAGTCATAACTAAAATATCCGATTGCACCACCTTGAAATGGCGGATAGTCTGGATTATGATTCGTTCTCCATCGTTCCATATACCTTTGCATTAAATCTAACGGATTGCCTTTCTCTATTGTTTCCTTACCGCTTTCACTTATATGTAACGTTTCATCTTTCCCCTGAATCACCGCTACCGGATCGAGCCCCGCAATACTATAACGACCCCCACGTCCACTTTCTAACAAAATATGTTGACTCTTATTCTGAGAAAGAAACTTATATTGCTTAAAAAAATCTAAATGATATGGAACAGAAAGCGCTAAAGATTTTCTTCGCTGCATACCAACACCCCGTCTTCTTTTATCCCACTCCCTTAGACTAATCACCCCAAATTACAGATGGTTAATATGAAATAATCGTCCCTGAGAGCTAGTGAAAATATTTTAACTTTACTACTACTTATTTTACATGAAGTTTTCTAGTCATTCACTATTTTCAAACGAAAAAAGAAAAAGCATTCCTTTTCAGGAATGCTTTTTCTGGCCATACTAATTATGATTCAAATTGATAAAGCGGTGTACTTAAATAACGTTCACCATTACTTGGAATAATTACAAGAACCTTTTTCCCTTTACCAAGTTTTTTCGCAACTTCTGTCGCGGCATAAATGACAGCACCTGAAGAAATACCAACTAAAATACCTTCTTCACGAGCCACTCTTCTCGCATATTCAAATGCCTGTTCTGTCTTCACTTGAATAATTTCATCATATACTTCTACATCCAATGTTTCAGGAACGAATCCAGCCCCAATACCTTGAATCTTATGCGGACCTGGTTTCCCACCAGATAACACTGGAGAATCTGCAGGTTCTACTGCGTAAATTCTAATATCTTTATATATTTCTTTTAACACTTCACCAGCACCTGTAATTGTTCCACCAGTACCGATACCAGCGATAAATGCATCTAATTCATTACCCATTTGTTCAACAATTTCTGGCCCTGTCGTCAAACGGTGAATTTCTGGATTCGCCGGGTTTTGGAATTGTTGTGGTATAAAGTAACCATGCTCTTTCGCTAATTCAGTTGCCTTACGAATTGCGCCGCCCATTCCTTCTGGACCCGGAGTTAATACTAATTCAGCTCCATAAGCACGTAATAAGTTACGACGTTCAATACTCATTGTCTCCGGCATTACTAAAATTGCCTTATAGCCCTTTGCAGCCGCTACCATCGCTAAACCAATTCCTGTGTTACCACTCGTTGGTTCAATAATTGTATCGCCTTCTTGTAATAATCCCTTTTTTTCAGCAGCTTCGATCATAGATAATGCAATACGATCTTTTACGCTACTTCCAGGGTTCATGAATTCTAATTTTAAGTAAATGTCTGCACTGTCTTGCTCTACGATGCGGTTCAACTTAACGATCGGCGTTTTCCCGATTAATTCTGAAACTGATTGTGCCACTCGCATTCCTGTCACTCCTAACACCGAGTATTTTTATTGGTTTTATATACATTTCAATTTTGACAGAATTTTTCTTACTTGTCAATTTATTTAGATGATTTACAATTGCTAGAAAACCTTTCTGTTTACAAGCTTTCAATCAAGTTTGTAATATCTTCTTTAGAGAAATTATATCGCTCATTACAGAAATGACAATGCACTTCCGTTTCATCTTCTTCCTCACGAACTTGTTCTAATTCTTTTTTACCGAGACTAATTAATACACTCTCAATACGCTCACGAGAACATGTACAATTAAATTGAACGTCCATTGTTTCTAATACCTTCACTTTTTCTTTTCCTAGTACTTCGTATAATAATTCCTCTGGCGAAAGTCCTTGTTCAATTAATTTTGAAACAGGTGGGATTTTTTGCAGACGCTCTTCAATAAAGGAGATTGTCTCTTCCTGTGCTCCTGGCATAATTTGCAGGATAAATCCACCTGCAGCAAGTATGCTATCATCCCCATTTACAAGGACACCAATACCAACAGAAGAAGGTGTTTGCTCAGAAACAGCAAAATAATACGTGAAATCTTCCCCTAATTCTCCCGAAACAATTGGAGATTGCCCGATAAACGGTTCACGCATACCGATATCTTTAATTACTGTTAGAAACCCTTCTGTACCTACTGCTTGATATACACGCAATTTCCCTTGCTCTGTTGCTTCAAAATCAATGTGGGGATTCGTTACATATCCACGTACATCTCCATTCGCATGAGCATCCACTAAGATTGGGCCAAGTGGGCCATTTCCTTCCACCTTAATCGTCAGCTTCTGATCACCTTTTAACATAGCCCCCATCATTGCACCAGCTGTTAACGAACGCCCAAGTGCCGCTGAAGCGGTTCTCCATGTATCATGACGCCTTTGCGCCTCACTTACCATATTTGTTGTACGTACACTATACGCACGAACTTCTCCATCAAACGCTAACGCTTTTACTAAATAATCTTTCATACTTATTTATTCACCCTTCTCATGTTGTAAATTTGCATTACGTTCATATAGCATATGCAAGCCTTTTAATGTTAAAAACGGATCTACAACATCAATTACATTAGATTCTTCTGCAATTAATTTTGCTAATCCTCCAGTTGCAATAACTTTCGGTTCTTGTTTAGCTTCTTCTTTCATACGCTTCACAATACCTTCCACTTGTCCAACATACCCATAAAGAATGCCAGCTTGCATTGCACTTACTGTATTTTTCCCAACAATACTACTTGGTTTTGTAATTTCAATACGAGGAAGTTTAGCCGCTCTACTGTATAAAGCTTCTGCCGAAATCATAATACCTGGTGTAATTACCCCGCCCATATAATGCTTATTTTCGTTAATATAACAATATGTAGTAGCTGTTCCAAAATCGACAATAATAAGCGGGCTTCCGTATAATTGGATACCAGCTACAGCATTTACAATACGATCCGCTCCAACCTCACGCGGATTTTCATATTTAATATTTAAACCTGTTTTTATTCCTGGTCCCACTACAAGTGGTTTAATTTTGAAATATTTCTCACACATACGCTCTAAGGCAAACATAATTGGTGGTACAACCGAAGAAACAATAATTCCTTTCACATCTTGAAAAGAAAGGCCTTCATGTTCAAGCAACTGTTTCACTAACATACCATATTCATCTTCTGTTTTATGACGATCAGTCTCCATGCGCCAATGCTGACGAAGTTTCCCATCTTCAAATACACCAAGCACCGCATTTGTATTCCCTACATCCAATACAAAAATCATATTCTCACCACTTATCTTATTTAATCTATATTTGTGCAGTATGTACAAAACTGATAATGCCATCATATCATACATACCTATATAATCAGTTTTTCCATCTTCACCATTTTACAAAAAGATCGTTCACTATTTCAATTTTTAAAGCAAAGAAGCTTCAAATTTATATACAAGTACACAATTTTCTCAGCATAAAAAAAGGAGTGACTATTGTCACTCCTTCATTTCTTATTTATCTTCTGCGTTCTCGTCATCTTTTTTCATTGTGATATTCACTTTCACATCTTCAGAGGACTTTTTACGCTCAGGTAAAACTCCATAATCATATAAATGATTAATTTGCTCTGCATCTAACGTCTCCACTTCAAGTAACGTTTTTGCGATAATATCAAGCTTATCACGTTTTTCAGTAAGAATTTGTTTTGCACGAGCATAACATTCTTTCATAATCGTTTGCATTTCTACATCGATGTCATGTGCAATTGCATCACTGTAGTTTTGTTCTGAATGGAAATCTCTTCCTAAGAACACCTGACCACCTTGTGAGCTTCCAAACTGCATCGGTCCAAGCTTATCACTCATACCAAATTCCGTTACCATACGTCTTGCAATGCCAGTCGCACGTTGGAAGTCGTTATGAGCTCCTGTACTCACTTCACCAAATACAATTTCCTCAGCCACTCGACCACCAAGTAAACCAGTGATTTTATCAAGTAATTCTGGTTTTGTCATGAAGTAACGATCTTCTTTTGGAAGCATTACCGCATACCCACCAGCTTGACCGCGAGGAACAATTGTTACTTTATGAACGATATCCGCCTCATCAAGCACGACACCAATTACAGTATGGCCCGCTTCATGGAATGCGACAATATTACGTTCTTTTTCAGAAATAACACGACTTTTCTTCGCAGGACCTGCAATAACACGATCCGTCGCTTCATCGATATCAGACATGTCAATTTTCTTTTTATCTTGACGCGCAGCTACTAATGCAGCTTCGTTTAATAAGTTCTCAAGATCTGCACCAGAGAATCCTGGTGTGCGAGTCGCAATTGCTCTTAAGTTAATATCATCATCAAGTGGTTTGTTACGAGCATGTACTTTTAGTACCGCTTCACGTCCATTTACATCTGGACGATCCACTGTGATTTGACGGTCAAAACGTCCTGGACGTAATAACGCTGGGTCAAGAATATCAGGACGGTTTGTTGCAGCGATGATAATAATACCTTCGTTTGCACCGAATCCATCCATTTCAACAAGAAGTTGGTTTAGCGTTTGTTCACGTTCATCGTGACCACCACCAAGACCTGCCCCACGTTGACGACCTACTGCATCAATCTCATCGATAAAGATGATACAAGGAGCATTTTTCTTCGCATTTTCAAACAAATCACGTACACGGGAAGCACCGACACCAACGAACATCTCTACGAAATCAGAACCACTAATAGAGAAGAAAGGAACGCCAGCTTCACCTGCAACAGCACGTGCAAGCAATGTTTTACCTGTACCTGGAGGTCCAACTAGCAGAACACCCTTAGGAATACGGGCACCAACTTCAGCAAACTTGCGAGGATCTTTTAAGAATTCTACTACCTCAACAAGTTCTTGTTTCTCTTCGTCTGCTCCAGCTACATCTCTGAAGCGCACTTTTTTCTTTTCATCATTGTATAACTTCGCCTTACTTTTCCCGAAATTCATAACACGGCTACCGCCGCCCTGAGCTTGGTTTAGTAAGAAGAAGAATAAGATGAAGATAATCACAAACGGAATGATAGAAGTAAAGAATGTCACCCAAGCACTCGTTTCCTCTGCTGGTTGATACTTCACTTCAGCACCTTGCGCTTTGTCATTAATTTTCTTTTGTAATTCTTCAGTATTTGGTGCATAAGTAACAAATTGTTCTTCCTGACTAGCATTGCTAAATTGTCCTTTTACCTCAAACACACCATTTTTTGGTTGAAGCTGCACATTACGCACTTCACCTTTTTCAAGTTTAGTAATGAATTTATCGTAGCTAACTGATGTTGTTTTTTGTGTTGAACCATTAAAATAGCTCACGATTCCAATCACTACTAAGAATATCAGTAAATAAAAGATGGTATTACGGAAGATACGATTCATTCCTAACCTCCTCTCACGGCATAAACACTATAGTAAATCGTAACATAGAAAAACTTTCCTATCCAATTTTAACGCCTGTATTTAATTAATTTGAGTAAACGCTTGGTTTCAATACTCCAACATAAGGAAGATTACGATATTGCTCCTTATAATCTAAGCCATATCCTACAACAAATTCATGAGGAACAGTAAATCCAACATAATCCGCTTTCAGATCGACTTTGCGACCAGTTGGCTTATCTAGTAGCGTAACAATCTTTACAGATTTCGCCTTACGATATTTGAATAGGTCCACTAAGTAACTTAATGTAAGGCCGCTATCAATAATATCTTCAACGATTAAAATATCGCGACCTTCTACAGAAGTATCAAGGTCTTTTAAAATTTTCACTTCACCTGTTGAAACTGTAGAATGACCGTAGCTAGAAACAGCCATAAAATCCATTTCAAGATATGTATCTGTTCTTTTCAATAAATCTGCCATAAATGGCATTGCACCCTTTAATACACCGATTGCAAGAGGTACTGTATTTTTGTAATCCTCTGCAATAATTGCACCTAGCTCATGCACCTTTTCTTGTATTTGTTCTTCGGAAATTAATACTTTTTCGATATCTTGATTCATCATTTCATTATCCTCCTGGAAGACTCCTTGCTTTTGTAGTGAATAATCATATATTTATCCTTATCTGCTGTTCCATGTGAAATAGCAACTGCAGATTGTTTCAACAACGGAACCCAAATAATGTTCCCGCTTGCATCACAAACAATCGGCCACTCTTCTCTCTTTTCTTTTGGTACTTTTTCCTCAATAAAAATAGCTTTTATCTTTTTCGTACCACTCATACCTTTTATTGACATGCGATCTCCATTTTCTCTAGAGCGGATAAGAAGAGGATATGATATATCATTATACTTAGCAACAAATACTGTTTCATTCATGTTACTTGGTAATTCCTCATTTACTTCTGCTACAAGTTCATCACCGTTTGCTAAGGTAACAGCACCCGGTACTGATAAAACTTGTGAAAAAGGGAAAACAATTTCTTGCTTAAATCGGAAACTACATTCTTCATATGTACGAACAATTTTTAGGCCACCAGGAAAATCAAGTGAGCCTGAAGGGTGTGTCCGCTTAAAAAATGCAATAACTTTGTCAATATGTATAGAAGAAAGCGAAGACGGAATCTTGTATTCATAAAGATAGTTTAATATTAGTTGAATCCCTCTCCTTTGTAAAGGCATAGACATGGATTCAAAGGCAGGAATTGATAAGACGATGTGTTTATCACTTTTTTTTGTAATTACTTTATTCATCTTTTCAAAAGCTAATTCCTGCAAATACGCCTCATCCTCTTGCATAAGCATACTAAAATTTTGAAATCGCTCATGCACATGCGGATTTTCCTCTTTTAAATAAGGTAGAACATACTTACGTAATCGATTCCTCGTATATACTTCCTTTTCGTTACTCGGATCCATACGTGGTGTAACCCCTAACCTTTTACAATAAGCATTAATCTCTTCCTTTGTTACCGCTAACAAAGGCCTAATTACATATCCACTATGGAAAGGGCGTTTCACAGCAATTCCAGCATAACCCTTCGGAGTACTCCCGCGGACGAGACGCATTAAAATCGTCTCCATCTGATCATCTCCATGATGCCCAAGAGCTACATATCGCGCATCATATTTCTTCATTATTCTTTCCAAAAATGCATATCGGCATTCCCTAGCAGCCACCTGTGCATTCATTCCATATTGCTGTTGATATTGCGATACATTAATTCTTATCGTTTCGCAAATAACCCCAATCTTCCGACAAAGATTTTCTACAAATTGTAAGTCTTCATAGGATTCATCTCCTCTAAACATGTGATCCACATGCGCGACTACAATCTTCAATTTCTTCTCTTCCCTTTTCTCTAATAAATAATATAAAAGAGCTAAAGAATCAGGGCCTCCAGAAACTCCTACAACAATTGTCGAATGTTCCTCTAATACATCATGCTGCTTTGCAAACTTATCTACTTTTTCAACAAATGTATCTTTCAACTCCGCAATCACCTTTCGTTAAAACCAAACAATAACATACTTTTTACCTTACCTATAATGGTACAACTTTTACAAACTTTGTGCAAAAAAAGATGTACAAAATTCACATTTTTATCTTACATCCCTTCCCTATCTTCATAGAAATAATACAGCTACTTTCTCCTATAAAAAAAGGCCTAGGTGTCAACCTAGACCTCATAACCAAACTGAAGAGATTTCCGCTCCCCTATTGCGCTTGTTTACCCATAATTGGAATCGTAGCCCACTTTGGCATATTCTTCTTTACCTTCGCAACGACAATCGTCATATCATCATTGATATATCCATCACTAGATCGAATGACCTCTTCCATAATAATATCAGCAATTTCTTGTGGATCATCGGTTTGTAGTTCTTTAATTTTACGTTTCATCCACAATTCATGGTTTTCCACATGCTGCGCCCCTTCAAAAATCCCATCACTCATCATAATTAGAATGTCCTCTGTTTTTAATTGTTCACCAACAACATCCACCTCAACATCCTCAATGATTCCCATTGGCAAGTTGCTTGCTTCTATTTGTAAAACGTTATTTCCACGTTTTACAAAACTTGGGGTTGAACCAATTTTTAAAAACTTAGCGCTTGCATCACGTAAATCTACCATAGCTAAATCAAGCGTCGTAAACATTTCTTCTGTCGTCCTCAATGAAAGAATTGAATTAATAGACTTAATAGCAATTTCTTCATCAATACCGGATTGCAATATTTTTTGTAACAATTTTACTGTTTCCTTACTTTCCATATGTGCCCTTTGTCCATTGCCCATTCCGTCACTAATGGCAAGAGCATATTTCCCCACACTTAAATCCATCATCGCATACGAATCTCCTGATACAAATCCGCCTCCTTTTGCCGCTGTAGCAAGCCCTGTATCAAGAGAAAATGTTTTCGCTGATCCAAAAGATATCATGCTATGACCATTTGGATAAGCAGAAGGTTCTTCATGTTTAACAATAATATTTTCTTTTAAAACATCCGAAAGCATCGGCGCAACTAATTTGTCACATTCCCCATGTTGATTAGATGCTGCCGGAATCATCATTTCAATATCAATATTCCCTCTATCTAAACAATAGATATCAACATGTTCCACCTCGACACCAAAGTCACGAAACGCTTGTAAAATTTGTTCTTCCTGTACCTGATGATTTTCCCGTTCACGCTGAATTTCTTTCGCAAAATCTTCCATTACTTTTGAAACACCTAATAATTGTTCTGCAACAATTCTACGATTCTCTTTCATTTGTTTTCGTAACTTTTGCCCCTCATAGAAATGACTTAATTCTCCTGCCATTAAATCTGTTACCTTTTTTCCTCTTACGCAGTGCTTTTCCCATTCACGAACCAACTTACGGTTATGCTGAAGCGTTCCTTCTTCTGTTTCATTCATAATTTGTTTCATATAATCATATGTTTTATCAAAATTCACTACCCAGCATTGATCCTTTTTAAAACATGATTGACACGTCTTTGCTGTAATTGTACTTAAAAATAAATCAGCTTCTGTTTCCTCATCCTCTTCCTCCACATATCCATATACCGAAAAGCTATTAGATAATGCAGAGAATACATTTGCAAATTGATTAATTTTATTCGCTGTCACATCACGCATTCTTCGTAAATATTGTTGTTGATCCTGAGAATGTTCTTGTGTTCCTGGCATAAATTTAGCAAGCCGATCGATAATTGCCTGTGGTGTTAGTAAAAAGAATCCTATCGCCACTCCAGATTCTATTAAAGTTGTTATAATATTTACTTGTTTGTCGACGTATAATGTGATTAGACTTGTACCAATTAGCAACCCTAAACTAACGCCCAAACGCTTCCCTTCTTTTAATAATCCACCAAGTAACCCCGAAAAAGCCAATAGACTAAGTTGAGATAAGCTACCTACATTCGCTAAACTCAATATCAATCCTGTAACAACCCCTACTGTTGAACCAGTAGCTGCCCCTGCAACAAAAGCAAATAATAACACTAAATATCTCGTGAAAATATGTTGAACTGAAGCGTCGTAAATAAACCAATCTGTTGTACCCGTTAACACAGATGCAAGTAGTATAATTAAACAAACAATTTCCTCCGTTTCTAACGCTTGTTGCTTTCCCTTTCTTTCTGTCAATAACGGTACACTTTGTAGAAAAATCATTGTTAAAACAAAACTAAGCCCTGCTTCAATAGTACTTACAAGTAAATCATACATAGTGACGGTTTGCTGCGCGAAGTAAACAACAGCGAGATGTGCGGTTAATGCGGAGATAAATACTTGAAATGGTACAAGTCCAACAATTTTACGTGTAAATCGACTAAAGAAGATATTGTAAATGAAGAAAGTAAAAATAGATGCAAAGGCAAAAAGTAAATTATCTAGTGAAACGGAAAGCGCACCACCCATAAGAGCAAGAAATGCGAGTGCCATCTTATCACGCTTCATTACATAAACAGCAGCAAAAAACGGTAGTGCAAACGGTAAAATGTTCGTTAATATATATGCTCTTCCTAAAAGAAAACCGATTACAGCAATAACGAATCCCCATCTAAAGAAAACTTGCTCCAACTTCACTTTCAACTTGCTTGTCCATGTTATTGATCTGAGTTGTCCATCATTCATAGCCAGTGTACTTGTGTTCACAGTATTCCTTCCTGCTTTTGGCATATTTTTAACACCACCTGCATAGTTTAATTACTGTCATTATAAAAGATGATTATTGGGATTTTTGTCAAAACAACAGTTCACACTTACATAATCGTTCGACTTTTTATTCGAAATAAACCTATATATATACAAGTTGTTAAAAATAAGCACCTTAAAAGAACAGAAAATTCAAAAAATATAGGGTGTTTTTGTAGAAGCTTTGCACTTATTTATAATTTCTTAATAAAAAAAAGATCATGCTATCTGCATGATCTTTTCTAGATGACCCGTACGGGATTCGAACCCGTGTTACCGCCGTGAAAGGGCGGTGTCTTAACCACTTGACCAACGGGCCGTTAAAATAAATATAGCGGCGGAGGGGATCGAACCCCCGACCTCACGGGTATGAACCGTACGCTCTAGCCAGCTGAGCTACACCGCCATGTCGTCTTATTTAACGGACAATTAGTATCTTATATCAAATTCACTTTAAAGTCAACATGTTTCAAAAAGTTTTTTATTCTTTTTTTAATATACTCATTTACATAAAAAAGCACCCCGAGTGACTTACTCCGGGCACCTCTCTATATGTTAAGAATAAAACGTTCGTTTTATCCGCGACGAGCGCCACGGCCACCACGTTTAGATTCTGTATTACGCTTTAAAGAAGTTAGACGATCTTCACTGTCTTTTAAAAAGCGTGCCATCTTTTGCTCAAACGTTTCCTTTTGATTGCCACCATTATCACGGCCACCACGGTTATCTCTGTTAAAAGAACGATTGCGTTGTGGACGCCCAGAACGTTGTTGATCACCACCACGTTGATCACCACCACGTTGATATTCACTGCGTGGACGATCTCCTTCTGGTTTTACACGTTCTTTCGCTTTTTTAATAGATAGACCGATTTTTCCATCTTTTTCAACATTAATAACTTTTACTTCTACTTGGTCGCCTACTTTTAAGTGATCATTAATATCCTTCACATAATTATCAGCAACTTCACTAATATGAACAAGACCCGTTAAGCCTTCTGGCAGCTCCACAAAAGCCCCAAAATTTGTAATACCTGTTACTTTACCTTGTAACTTGCTGCCTACCTCGATTGACATAAAAAAAATGCTCCTCCTTAGTGGTTAAAAAGTCAAATTTTACTTTATTATATATAATCCTAAAATATAGTGTCAATAAGACACGACCTACTTAGAAACAGGAAAAATTATCTCCCCTTTTCCAGAGAAGAAATAATCCCTCCTAGCAATCTTTAAAACATACTCTTCATCATTCAACTTTTGAACATCATCTTGTAATTTTTTTTCTTTCTTTGTTAATGAACCCAATTCTTTTTTCATCTCTTCAACCTTTACTTCTTTTGCTTTAATGGAACTATTTTGTTGATAAAACGTTACACTAATGCTCGCAATAATTGTAAAAGCAAAGACAAGAAAAACTGCTAAACGGCGATATAATCGCCTCCTGTTTTCATTTGTTTGTATTATATGTTCTCTTACAGAATTTGGATTCTGCTCTTCAATCAATCTTTGCCTCAGTTCCCTCATTTCCGAGGTCCCCCTAACTTCTTTTTTATACGCTCCCAAATTTGAAAGATATATTTCTTCAATTTCCTTGTATGTTGCAGTAATTCCACATATCTCTTTATAAAAAGTTTAACACGGTTAGGGAGAAGTTTCCATATGAGCAAAGTAAGAAATCGAACAGGCCAGAAAAAAACTTTCCATACAAAAAGTAATATCCATACGGTACACTTCCACAACACATGCCCAATTGAAAATAGTATACGAAATAAAAATAAAATAAAAGCAATAATAAGCTGCGCTATAATAATAACAGGTTTTATCATAAGTAGCTGTACAATTTGGATAAAAAATTGTATCGTTTGTACAAAAATATAAATGAGAAAATTCAATACTCGCATATACACTGCTTTCAATAAGCTTTGATATGCAGCAAAACCACAAAACAAAGCTACAAAAACATATATACGTAATTCAGCTTCATTTACAAGCAGCAATACGTAAAAGACAAACAGTGCTTGGACAATCCAAAACAGTATATCATATATAAATACAATCCAACGCTTACGCCGCGGTCGCTGTAAAAAGCGTTGGTATGTATCTAACGCCGCTCCAATCCAAGCACCCATTCCAATCATAGAAAGCATTGTATACAGTTGAATCGTTAAACTCATTTAAACAACTTACTAAAGAATCCTTTAGCTTTCTCCCCTTGATTTTCATCAATGTACAACATCTCATGAATTTTCCCTTTAATGGATACAATACCTTTTTCTACATCTAAATTTTTCATCTGTAAGTTTTGACCGCGAATTGTTAAAAAACCCATTACAGTTTCTAATAAAAACTCTTCACTATCAAAACTCTCTACTTGCTTTACGCCAGTAATATCTATTACACGTCTACCACGCATAATAATATCATGCTCTACAGAAACATTCTGTTGATTAGAAGACGCAACTGAGTAGCCCTTATTCACGTCAATCCCCCCATAGCTTTATACTATCTAGTAAATAATGTATGAGGAGAGAAAATAATTTAGAACAAGCCTTCTTCTGCTTTCACTTTCTCTTCACGAACTACCGTATACATGTTAGCTGCATCTTCTTTTTTCGTTGTTTCTTTTAATTCATTTACTTTTACAGTTACTACCTTTTGTCCAAAACGAATTGTTAGTTCATCTTCTACTTTCACAACAGAGCTCGCCTTTGCAGCTTGCCCATTAATCGCAATTCTTCCTTGATCAGCTACTTCCTTTGCTAATGTTCTCCTTTTAATTAGACGCGATACTTTCAAAAATTTATCTAAGCGCATCTCATTTCCCCCCTATCGATTCTCTATCTGCTTCGCTTCTTCCCATAAAGCATCCATTTGCTCTAACGTTAACTCCTGCATTTCCTTATTCATTTCAGCTACTTTGGCTTCCATGTATATAAATCGGCGCATGAATTTCTCATTTGTGGTACGAAGTGCCTCTTCTGGATCCAATTTATAGTAGCGAGCAATATTAACAAAGGCGAATAGTAAATCCCCAAATTCACCTAACATTTTTTCTTTATCCATCTTTGCAACTTCCTGCTCAAACTCTTTCAATTCTTCAAAAGCTTTATCCATCATTGGCTGTACATCATCCCAATCAAAACCAACTTTTCCTGCTTTTTTCTGAATTTCATACGCACGCATTAATTGTGGTAAACTTTTTGGAATTCCCGTTAAAGCAGACTCCCTTACATGCCCTTTTTCTTGTTTTTTAATTTCTTCCCAGTTTAAAACAACTTCTTCCGCGCTCTCTACATCTATATCTCCGAACACATGTGGATGACGACGTACCATTTTTTCAGATAGCGTTCGGATGATATCATCAACTGAGAACCAGCCCTCATCTTCTCCAATTTGAGCATGAAGCATAACTTGTAACAACACATCACCAAGTTCTTCAATCAAGTGGTCGTCATCTTCTTCATCAATTGCCTCTAACACTTCATATGCCTCTTCAATTAAATATTTCTTTAAAGACTGATGTGTTTGCTTTTTATCCCATGGACAGCCATTTGGTCCACGAAGCTCAGCAATAATTTCTCGGAGCACATCAAATTGTTGATATAAAGAAGCTCGCTCAGTAACAGGCGGTACATATACGCTCGTTAAATTGTTCAACTCTGTTTCATGATCCAACATATAGAGCGGCACTTTTTTCACTTGCTCAAAAGATGTTCCTGCGGCTGTTACAATATATACTTCATACTCATCAGGCAACATTTCCATTAATGTCAACTTAACCTCAGATGCAACAAACGCATCATATACTTGGCAAAAAATTAAGTGTTGACGTAATTCTAATTGACCTCTTTCAAATGAAGTTGCATCAATAAGTTGGAATCCTTCAATTGGATCTATTTTTAAACTAGCAAACATCGGATCCAAAAAGCTTTGTCCACCTTCAATTCGCACCTCAATCTGCTTCGTTTCCCCTTTTTGCAAGAGTAATTGAACAGTTCGTTCCGCAACAAGCGGATGACCTGGTACAGCATATATAATATCCGCACCTTGTGCTTGTTCTATTAACGTATTCGCAATTGTTTCATACACGATTTCAAATGTATCGTGCGACTCATATACATCATCAAAAGCCGTGTACTTTACACCTTCCTTTTCTAACTCTTCAATAACAGGATGCTCTTTCGTACGCACATACATATGATCTGCTTCTTTTATTTTTCGGTATACACCCATTGTCAGCTGATCTAATTCACCAGCACCTAATCCTAAAATCGTGATTACTCTACTCACAACCATTCACCTCTATCCACTCTTCTTCAATGAAGCTTGTACCTTCTCTTGCTTCATAACAGTCCCTAATTCTTTTTTTGTAAAAACACTTAACTTCGTAATTAAAAACAGATATACCAATCCACCAATCGCTACGCCTAGCAACGCTTCAATTACAGCTAATCCTCTATACCCTTCATCACTTGCTAGTCCCAACCCTTCATAAATACGCATAAATAACATTAATATAACGACCATTCCTAATCCGCTGATCGTTACTCCAAATATGCCTTGTTTATGAATGAGTGGTTCTTCTACAATTCGAATAAGGAAAGCACTATTTAACAAAGCGATAACCATGAGCGAAATTAACGTTGCGACTGCCGCCCCAGTTACACCAAATTGCGGCATTAACATATAATTGAGCAATAATTTTAGACACCCTCCAAATATAACAAACAATGCCGGCTTTACAGTTTGACCAAGCCCTTGCAGAATAGAAGCCGTTGTAATGGATAAGGAACTAAATAAAATAGAAACAGCTAAAATAGCTAATACACCTGAGCCCTCACTATTTTCAAACAACATAATATTTGTCGGCTTAATGATACACGCTAATCCTAATGCTGCCGCAACTCCAATCACAAAAGTTATCTTCATCGCTAACTGCACCTTTTGTTGAATAAACAGACGATCTCCTCGTTCTTTTGCTGAAGTAATAATTGGAATAAGCGAAAGTGAAAATGAAGTCGTCACAACTGTACCAAGCTGCATAAGCGGGATACTTCTGTCATAAACACCCTTTAATACTTTTGCAATTTCCGCCGGTTCTCCTGCCTGAATAAGCAATGTATAAAACGAAACTGAATCTGCCATTTGTATAAAAATTAACACTAAATTACTAACACAAATAGCCATTCCTTGCCAAAAAAGGATTCGAATGATTTTCTTTTTATTGTGTACCCTCTTCCATCCTTGTAAGAAAATAGAGCGAAAATTATGCCGCATATAAAATAAAAGTACGAGTATACCAATAAACCCGCCTGCAATCGACCCCAACATCGCTCCTGCTCCAACTGTATATAAATCAAATTCATGTGCAATGAGGAACAACGATAAGAACACAATAATTGACACACGAACCGTTTGTTCAATCACTTGCGATATAGCTGTCGGTATCATATTGTTAAACCCTTGAAAGTGCCCTCGTGCAACAGATAAAAAGGGCATTAACAAGAATGAAAATGAAATAACTCTTAGCAGTTTATCTAAATTTGCATCGCCCATGACTGATGCAATCGTGTGAGCTCCTAAAAACAACGTAAAGAAACCTATACAACCGATTCCTAATAAAAACCAAAAAGAAACACAAATAATTCCCTCTGCCTCTTCCTGTTTTCCTTGTTCTAAACGCTCTGCTACCATCTTAGAAATAATGATAGGAAAACCATAAGTAGCTAAAATTAAACAAAATCCATAAAACGGATAAATTTGTTGATAAATATAAAAACCAACATCCCCCGCTATATTTTGATATGGAATACGGTAAAAAGCGCTTAATACTTTCGTAACAAAACTTGCAACCGTTAATATAATAGCCCCGCGCCAAAAAGCTTGATACTTCTTCGCTTCCATACGAGAAAACTCCTTTTCCTATTCTCATCCCTCGTATTATATCACAAAGAAAAAACAGGATTCCTTTTAGATTTATACAATAAAAAAGGTAGCAAGACGCTACCTTTAAATGAAATACAATCCTACTTTCCGAAAAAAACCTTTTATAAAGAAATATTATGATTAAGAAGAATTACTGTTCCATTTGTTTTGCTAAAAAACTTGCAGCAGTATTTACTGCCTTATGCTCTACCTCACTTATAATTGCTTCTTTTGAAAAGATGATAACAGCTCCAATCGGATCTCCATTTGCAACGATTGGGCCAACTGTATAAGAGCTAACCTTTTCAGCTACACCATCGATAATCGAAATTTCACTTTCATCTGTCATAACAACAGATTTTCGATCTTCCATCGTTTTTTCGATTAAATCGCCAACACTTTTATTTAAGTATTCTTTTTTAGATACCCCCGCTACGGCGATAATGGAATCGCGATCACATACGAGTACGTTATGTCCTAAGCTATCGTATAAAGCTTCTGCATATTCTTTTGCAAAATCACCTAATTCACTAATTGGAGAATATTTTTTCAAAATCACTTCTCCATCGCGATCCACAAAAATTTCTAGCGGATCTCCTTCTCGGATACGAAGGGTTCTACGAATTTCTTTCGGAATTACTACCCTACCTAAATCATCAATTCGACGTACAATTCCAGTTGCTTTCATTCTAATGCTGCCTCACTTTCTACTGATGATGAAAGTGGTGAATTTACCTGTTCATGTAAAAATCACCAACTGTTAGACATAGTATTTTACACATTAGTTCTTCTATGCACGTCGAATTGCATTTTTTATTTTGTTTTAGGCATTTATTACTTCTTTTTTCACGTCAGACAAACCTTTTAATAAATTTTCGGCGATTGTTAACCATTTTGATGTCTCTAATCCATTCGTTTTCATAACAATTTTCAAACGAGAACCTTCCATACCAAGACCAATCATACGACCAAAACTATTACCAAGCATAAATAATTTTCCACCATCAATATTTTGGCTTGATTGCTCTGAGAATAAAAACGTCACTTCAAATTTTGTTTGTTTAATTAGCTCAATCTGTTCTTTCGTTGCTAATACTTTAATATTTGCAATTTGTAATAAATATCCAACTTCTTGCGGATAGTCTCCAAAACGATCAATTATTTCTTCTTGTAATTCCTCAATATCTTCAATCGCAGAGACACCTCTAAATTGTTTGTACATCATAATTTTTTGTTTACTATCTGAAATATAAGCGTCTGGCAAGTAAGCATCCACTTCTAAATCAATTTCAACATCAATCGTATTTTCAATTCCTTGTGTTCCTTGACGCTGTTCAATCGCATCTTTTAACATTTGAGAATATAGATCAAATCCGACAGAATCGATGAATCCATGCTGCTCAGCCCCTAACAAGTTACCAGCACCACGAATGGATAAATCTCGCATTGCAATTTTAAATCCTGATCCAAGTTCTGTGAATTCTTTAATTGCTTGTAAACGCTTCTCAGCGACTTCTGACAACACTTTATCACGCTTATATGCAAAGTATGCATAAGCAACACGGTTTGAACGACCAACGCGCCCACGAAGCTGATAAAGCTGTGATAATCCCATACGATCGGCATCAAATACAATTAATGTATTTACATTAGGAATATCAACACCTGTTTCAATAATCGTTGTACTTACAAGAACATCATGCTGCCCATCTAAAAATGATAGCATGACAGACTCTAGTTCACTCTCGTTCATTTTCCCATGTGCATACGTCACACGCGCCTCCGGGACTAACATGGAGATTTCATCTGCTTTTCTTTCAATATCTTCAACACGGTTATACAAGAAATAAATTTGACCGCCCCTTGCAAGTTCCCGTTCTATCGCCTCTCGAATTAACCCTGGATTATACTCAACCACATATGTTTGTACCGGGAAACGATTTTCTGGTGGCGTCTCAATAACAGATAAATCTCGTACACCGAGCATAGACATATGGAGCGTACGCGGAATTGGCGTCGCCGTTAATGTTAATACATCAACATTCGCTTTCAATTGTTTAATCTTTTCTTTATGCGTAACACCAAATCTTTGTTCTTCATCGATAATTAGTAAGCCTAAATCTTTATAGGTTACATCTTTAGATAAAATGCGATGTGTTCCAATAACAATATCAACTGTCCCATCTTTTAAACCTTTAATTGTTTCATTTTGTTGTTTTCTAGTACGGAATCTACTTAACAATCCAATATTAATTGGGTAGTCTTGAAAACGTTCTCGAATCGTTTCATAGTGTTGTTGTGCAAGAATCGTTGTCGGTACTAAAATTGCAACTTGCTTTTCATCCATAATTGCTTTAAACGCTGCACGAATTGCAACTTCCGTTTTACCATATCCAACATCACCACATAGAAGTCGATCCATTGGACGCCCACGTTCCATATCTTTCTTAATTTCTTCAATAGAACGCAACTGATCCTCTGTCTCCTGGTACGGGAAAGATGATTCAAATTCCTGCTGCTCTGCAGTATCCGGCGTATACGCATATCCCTTTGAAGCCTCACGCTCTGCATACAATTTAATTAAGTCATCTGCAATATCTTGTACAGATTTTTCCACCTTCGTTTTGACCTTTTTCCAATCGTTTCCGCCTAGTTTGTAAACTTTCGGATTCTTACCTTCTGATCCTACATACTTTTGTACTTGATCAATTTGTTCGATTGGCACATATAACTTATCATTACCTTGATACTTAATGTTCAAATAATCTTTATGGACACCATTAATTTCTAACGTTTCAATTCCTAAAAATTTACCGATACCATGATTTACATGAACAACGTAGTCGTCAACTTTTAACTCTGAATAACTTTTAATACGCTCTGCATTCGATAGTTTTTGCTTACGTTGTGATTTTTTTACTTTTTTATGGAACAGCTCTTTTTCTGTAATCACAACAAGCTTTTGCATTGGCATTTCAAATCCTGCATGTAAATCACCTACAGCAATTTGAAGGCGACCAGGAAGCAATATATCTGTAGATTCTATACTGTCTGCTTCAATATCATAATCACTTAAAATATATTGTAGTTTTTTTGCGCGTTCTTCATCTGTTCCTAATACAACAGTCGTGAAGTCCCCTTCAGTCCATCTATCAATTTCTGTTTTTAACAATTGCATTTGCCCATGAAAGTCCTGCATTGTTTTACACGTTACATTAACAATATTTTGCGGGTGCGTATGTGCAATATGGCGTAAAAATAATGTTAAATATACAAAGCTTCTCTTTTTATGGTGTAAAAATTCTTCAAATTGGTGTGAGAACACCAAATCTTGAATAATTGCCCCCTCACTTAGAAGCGATGTATACCATTCTGCTTCTTCTGTCTCAAGATGTGATGCCGTTTCTTGAATACGCGAAATTTCATCTAAGATAACGACACCATTCTCAGGTAAATAGTCTATTAGACTAGCATGTTCTTTGTAAAAAATAGATAAATATTTAAACATTTGCTCTATAGTCTGTCCGTTTTTCAATATTTCTATCTCGTGACTAACTGTTTCAAGTACTGCTGTCTTGATTTTATCATCAGAGAGCTTCTGCATCGTCTTCATTAAACCTTCCTCAAGACGCTCCACCCCTAATTTCAGTTCATCTTTTGAAAATAAAAATTCTGTCGCAGGACCGAATTTCACGCTTTCTCTTTTATCTTGAGAGCGTTGTTCTTCTACATCAAATGAGCGGATAGAATCTACTTCCGTATCAAAGAACTCTATACGAAACGGTAATTCTTCAGTTAACGGATAAATATCCAGTATACCCCCGCGCAAACTAAATTCTCCAGGTGCTTCTACCATTGACTTACGTTCATATCCAATATGATGCAATGTATGAAGCAACACATCTAAATCAATCTCTTGCCCTAGACTAATTTCGATTTGCTTTTGCTTCCATAATTCTTTTATTGGTAAAAATCTACGTAATCCAGCAACTGGAACAACAATAATGCCCTGCTCGCCCATCGCTAAACGATTTAATACTTCAATACGCTGCGCTTTCAGTTCTGGGCTTGCAACTCCTATTTCTGACGCAATTAATTCATTAACCGGATATAACCATACATCCTGCTCACCAAGTAGTGATACTAAATCCTCATATACTTTTTGCGCTTGAAATAAGTTGTGTGTAACAACAAGTTGTGACTGCTTTGTTTTTTTATATAAAGCAGCCATTAATAAAGAACGAGAAGAAGTTGCCATACCTGATACAAGCTGTTCTTTCAATCCTTCTTCTAGTCCATTAATAATGGATTGTATTTCTTTATTTTTATAAAATTGCTCTAATAACCCTATCATTTTCAAAACTCCTCTCAACATAAAGAGCAAGTTAATATATTTTTATGCAAATATTTTGGAAAAAGAAAACAGAAAAATGCTTTGGACACGCCAAAGCGACAACATTTTATTGCAAAAATTTTTCATACTCATAATACTCCGGATAAGATGAGAGCGTTTCTTGGCACGACTCACAGATTGTTTTTATATATATATTTCCATTTTCATGAAAATGAATCATATCCAATCGTTCTTGCTCTGTTAGTTGAAATAAAACTTTGTTGTATACCTTTTCTGCGGTAATGGAACCTACGTTACAACCACAATGTCTACAGTAATAATGTCCTTCCATACTATCCTCCTAAGTGTACAATTACTACTAGTATGGATAAAAACATTATAAAATATTCCAATTTAGAACATTAACCGTTAAAAGTATTCATAATTTGAAGAAATGGTTTCTTCAACCACTCTTCACATGCGTCCGCAGCTTTTTCAATAGATTGATTTACCTCTGGTAGCTCTTCTGCTGTGAAACGCCCCAATACATAATCCACAACTTTCATTCCATTTTTTGGACGATCGATCCCCATACGAATACGTTGGAACTCTTGCGTTCCTAAATGAGAAATTGTCGATTTCACACCGTTATGACCGCCTGCACTACCTTTCATACGAAGACGCAATTTACCCACTGGAATATCTAAATCGTCATACATGACAACAAAATCTTCTACATCAATTTTATAGTAATCCATAAGGGGACGAATGCTTTCTCCAGATAAATTCATATACGTAAGCGGCTTTAATAAAATTACTTTTTCACCATTAACAAAACCTGAACCATACATGCCTTTAAACTTTTGTTCACTTAAAGAAATGCCCCATCGTTTCGCAAGCTCATCAATTCCCATAAATCCGATATTATGCCTTGTTAATTCATATTCTCTACCCGGGTTCCCAAGTCCTACTATTAATTTCACTCTTGTACCACTACTTTCTTTTTACGATACGAAAAGACGTAACCAAATTTGGTTACGTCTCATTCTATCCAATTAATTGAATAATACACTCACTGATTCTTCTTCATAAACACGAATGATCGCTTCTCCGATTAATGGAGCAACAGAAAGCTCGTGTACTTTATCAATTTTCTTCTCTTCCGGTAATACAATAGAGTTTGTTACAACTAACTCTTTAATATTTGAGTTTTGGATACGCTCAATTGCTGGACCAGATAAAACTGGGTGTGTACAGCAAGCATATACTTCAGAAGCACCGTTCTCAACAAGAGCGTTTGCTGCTAATGTAATTGTACCAGCTGTATCAATGATGTCATCAATTAAGATTGCTGTCTTACCTTCAATGTTACCAATGATATTCATAACTTCCGACACATTCGGACGTGGGCGACGTTTATCAATAATAGCAATTGGCGCTTTTAGGCGGTCTGCCATTTTTCTTGCACGTGTTACACCACCGTGGTCAGGAGATACGATTACGATATCTTTAAGACCTTTTGTCTCAAAGTAATCAGAAAGAATCGGTACACCCATTAAGTGGTCGATTGGGATATCAAAGAACCCTTGAATTTGTGGAGCATGTAAATCTAGAGTGATTACACGAGTTGCACCTGCTGTTTCAAGTAAGTTTGCTACAAGTTTCGATGTAATTGGTTCACGAGAACGCGCTTTACGGTCTTGACGCGCATAACCATAATAAGGAATAACGATATTAATTGTTTTTGCAGATGCACGTTTTAATGCATCAATCATAATAAGTAATTCCATGATATGTTCATTTACTGGGAAGCTTGTAGATTGAATAATGAATACATCGCAACCACGAATACTTTCTTCAATGTTAATTTGAACTTCTCCATCACTAAAACGGTCAACAGAACATTTCCCTAACCCTACTCCAATATGCTTTGCAATTTGCTCAGCAAGTTCCTTATTAGAGTTTAAAGAGAATACTTTCAAATTAGAATTTAGATATTGAGTCGACATCTAGATTAACCCTCCACATTATGATTTTTTCTTATTCAGCAATTGATCAACATAGTCTTCTTTGTTAACTTGACGTGCACGTGCAATTGATAATGCTTTTGATGGAACACTCTCTGTAATTGTAGAGCCTGCCGCAACATAAGCACCATCTTCAACTGTTACAGGAGCAACAAGGTTTGAATTACAACCAATAAATACGCCGTTTCCAATAACTGTTTTAAATTTATTCTTGCCATCATAGTTCACCGTAATTGAACCACAACCAAGATTCACGTCTTCTCCAACTTGTGCATCCCCGATATAACTTAAGTGTGAAGCTTTACTTCTATTACCAAAAACAGTCTTTTTGATTTCCACGAAGTTTCCAACGCGTACTTCGTCACCAATAACTGAATCTGGACGGATATGTGCAAATGGACCGACTGAAACTTCCATACCAATCTTACTGTCATGTACAGTAGATTGACGAATTGTCGTACGATCTCCAATTTCACTATCACGTACTACTGTATGTGGACCAATTTCACAATCAGAACCAATTACAGTTTTGCCTTCAATAACTGTTCCCGGATAAAGAACTGTATCACTGCCAATAATTGCATCAGCAGAAATGTATGTGTTATTTGGATCAATAATTGTAACACCATTTACCATGTTCTTTTGGTTAATACGCTTTTTCATAATAATTTCCGCTTGCGATAGAGCGACTCTGTCATTAACACCTAATGTTTCATCGAAATGCTCTGTTTGATAAGCTGATACAATATGACCTTCACTTTTCAAAATCTCAATAACATCTGGAAGGTAATATTCACCTTGAACATTATCGTTTGAAACTTTAGAAAGTGAAGCAAATAGTGCCTTATTATCAAAACAATACGTACCTGTATTAATTTCTTTAATAGCTCGCTCTACTTCATTTGCATCTTTATGCTCAACGATTTTTTCAACATGACCACTTTCATTACGAACAATGCGTCCATATCCAGCAGGCTCTTCTATGTACGCTGTTAACACCGTCGCTTTCGCTCCTGCTTCTTCATGATGCTTTAACAATGCTTCCATTGTTCCTGCAGTTATAAGGGGTGTATCACCACAAATAACTAAAGTTGTTCCCTCTTCATTTGCAAGTACATCGGCAGCTTGATCAACAGCATGTGCTGTACCAAGTTGTTCTGCTTGCAATGCAAACTCACTTACGTTCCCTAGTTGTTCTTGTACTTTTTCAGCACCATGTCCAACTACCGTTACAAGTTTCTGCAATCCTAATTGAGATACTTGATCAACTACATGCTGTACCATTGGTTTTCCGCATACAGGATGAAGCACTTTGTATAGCTTGGACTTCATACGTGTGCCTTTACCTGCAGCTAAAATCACTGCAAATCTGTTTGACATATAGACCCTCCATCGCAACCTATTTATCCATTAAAGATATTATCCTAAATCATTATATATTTCAAGAAACACAGCATAACTATTAAATTTTACCATACTTCTTATAAGATGTTTTATTCTTTAATATCTTTTTTTAGGAAATAAGATATACTATTTCGAATGATTTTAAAGAAATTAGAAGTTTACATATAACGAGGACAATAAAGTGAGGCTTTAATTAGCGGAAAATTTCATTCAAAATAAATACTTTATAAGTACAAAACCGTTCTTTTTAGGCGGGAGAGAGCGCCCGGCCTCGTACAGAAGCGGTCAGGACCTTTTTTGCCTCCATGCCAAGGGAAGACAAAAGGAGATAACGAGTTCAGATCTTCTTTTATTTTCATAGCCGGAACTTAGGTGCCAATAAATCAAAATGGATTTACAAATTAAAAAACAAACCCCTGTAAGGGTTTACAGGGGTTTGTTACAAAATTATAGAGCTCCTTTATTAGAGCCCTTTTTATTCGAATTTTACGAAGCTCCTGCTTCTTCAAACTCAACTTCTTCTAACTCGCCTAAACGGTGATACTCAGCTAAAACCGCATCTTGAATTTTTGAGCGTGTGTTAGAATTAATTGGATGCGCAATATCACGGAACTCCCCATCTGGAGTACGTTTACTTGGCATTGCTACAAATAATCCATTATTGCCATCAATTACACGAATATCATGAACAACAAACTCATGGTCTAATGTAATAGAGGCAATCGCTCTCATACGGCCTTCTGTGTTTACGCGGCGTAATCTTACGTCAGTCACTTCCATCTTGTGTTCACCACCCTTTTCTAAATAAGCGATATGTTTGTATAAATTCCACAAATTTTCTATTTTCCCTTTAATTTTTTAAAAATTTTTAAGATAAAAATTTTTATTTTAACGGAATATAAGAATTAATGGACGTTATCGCTTACAAATTTTCATTTTACAAGGGCAATAACTTCAATTTCGACGGAAACATCTTTCGGTAATTTTGCAACTTGTACACAAGAACGAGCTGGTTTATGTGCAGAAAAATATGTTCCATATACTTCGTTTACATCATTAAAATCATCCATATTTTTTAAAAATACAGTTGTTTTTACAACCGTATCAAATGATGCTCCTGCCTCTTCTAACACAGCTTGTAAATTTCGAAATACTTGTTCGGTTTGTATTTTCACATCACCTGTTACAAGTTCTCCACCTGCCGTTAATGGCATTTGTCCTGAGCTATAAAACATGTTATTTACGATAATTCCTTGTGAATATGGACCAATCGCTTGTGGTACTTGATTTGTTTGAACTACTTTCATATTTTCTCACCCTTTTATTATTTTATTTTCCTTAAATAAAAACTCCTAGAAAACTTTCTTCCCTTATAAACTCAGTTCATCCTATCTAAAATAATTAGGATACCCTGTGCTAGCGGGCGGTAAGACTTTCACAATACAAGAAAAGACTTAACGCCCACTAGCACTTTCATTTACAAAAAAAGATAAAGCTTCTGCTTTACCTTTTTATTCAGCTTCTACAAGCCCTTCGTCAAATGGCACAAGTGAATAATTCCCTTTTTCCACTTGAATTGTTTTCTCTTTAATATCTACTTCTGATAAGCGGATTAAAGAAACAAAGTTATTAATAAGTCTTTCTTCAATATCTGTCGATTCTACTAATACGCCGATTCCAACAACATTGGCATTAAACTCTTCTAGCATGCTAATCATACCTTGAATTGTTCCTCCAGCCTTCATAAAATCATCAACGATTAAAACATTGGCACCTTCCGGAAGACTACGTTTTGCTAAAGTCATTGTTTGAATACGCTTAGATGAACCTGATACATAGTTAATACTAACTGTTGGTCCTTCTGTTACCTTATTATCTTTTCTTGCAATTACCACAGGTACATCTAAATAATTCGCTACCGCATATGCAAGCGGAATCCCTTTTGTTGCTACCGTCATAACCGCATCAATCGGCTGCCTCGCAAATACAGAAGCAAATAGGCGACCTGCCCCGTTGATATAGCGTGGATTACTCAAAAGATCCGTCATATATAAGTATCCACCTGGAAGAATACGATCTGGATTCTCAAATAAGCCACAAAGCTCATTAATGATCAGACTTGCTTCCTCTTCACTTATATATGGAATATATTTCACTCCTCCTGCTGCCCCTGGTATCGTTTGCAATGTGCCGACCCCTTGTTGTTCAAACGTTTGCTTAATAATAACTAAATCTTCACTAATGGAAGACTTAGCTGATTGATACCGTTCAGCAAAAAAAGTGAGAGAAACTAACTGACGAGGATTTTGCAATAAATAGTAAGTCATATCAACTAGTCTTGTACTCCGTCTAATTTTCACATTCTCACCCCAAATCACGAATATTCTAAACAAATCATAACTTATTATACGTCTTTATTCAAGCGTTTCTCGCTCTCCTAATAGACGGACTGCGTATACTTGTTCACAAAATCCTTTTAAACCATTATAAATACGGTGCATACGCGAATCATGATGCACAAGCCCAAACACAGTTGGACCACTGCCACTCATTAAAACTGCATCTGCGCCAAAGCGCTTCATCTGTGCTTTAATACGTGCAACTTCAGGATGCATCGCAAATGTCACATCTTCTAATACATTTCCAACTGCATTGCATATTCCTTTATAGTCACCTTGATTGATAACTTCAACCATTTTATCTACGTCTGGATGTGTAACACGATTTAATTGTAAATTTCCATATACGTCAGCAGTAGATACACCGATATGAGGCTTCGCTAAAATAACCCAACAAGAAGGAGGTGTCTTTATATGCTCAACCTTTTCTCCTCTTCCTGTCGCAATCGCTGTTCCGCCATATACACAAAAGGATACGTCAGATCCAATTTCTGCTCCAAGTTCCGCTAATTCACCTATTGTAAGACCTAAATTCCATAGCTTATTAAGACCACGTAATGTAGCAGCCGCATCACTGCTTCCACCTGCTAATCCTGCTGCTACTGGAATTGTTTTTTCAATAGCAATAGATACACCTTGTTTTACCTTAAATTTCTCTTTTAATAATTTCGCTGCTTGATAAGCTAAATTACGCTGGTCGTCTGGGACATACCGATTATGGGATACAATTTCAATACGGTCTTCTGATAACTCCGTTAACTCTAAACGATCTGCTAAATCGATTGTTGTCATAATCATTTTCACTTCATGATAACCGTCTTGTCTTTTCCCTAGTACATCTAACGACAGATTAATCTTTGCTGGTGCTTTCACTAGTAGCTTCAATCTATTCACCCACTCTATGTACTCAATCTTTTATCGTTTATTTTACCATAAATTTATAGTAAGACGATGACACTTCCCTAATTATAACGAAAAGCATTCAGAATGAAACTACTTATGCAAAATGATGATACCTTTTGGCGTGCAAAAAGCCGAGGAATTTCTCCTCGGCTACCGTAGCATAGAAGTTATTTTGCAACTACTGGTTTTGTTTCATTAATTGCTGCTGTGCAATTTCAATAGCACGTTTCACCATATTACCAGCATCTTTCGCACGAATTCCGCCCCATCCTTCTTTCTGAACAACATCATAAAATCCAAGCTCTTTTGCAAGCTCTTCTTTAAACTGATTTGACATGACTCCTCTTCGTCTACTCAATGCAGGTCCCTCCTTATTTTGCTCCGGTATAATTAGTATGCAAAAAAATGTCTTTTTCATTTATGGGAATATATGTAACAAATTAGACAATTACCCTAAAATAACCTCGTTCTGAGGATCATCATAAAACGTTAATTCTACCGTTTCTGTTAAAACATCTGCATAGCTATAGGAAACACGCTGCAATGTATCTTCTTGTTGATCTAACTGTACAACAAAAACAGAACGATAAGTTTCTGCTAGTACGCCTGATTGTTCCACTGTTTTTCTTCTTCCACTATTCGCCTTTAACATAAGGCGCTTCCCAAGATGATGATCTAATTCACTTTTAATTTCATCTAAACGTTTTGACATATACTTTGCTACACCTCGCTGTAATTTAGAGTGAATACATAAATACATGATATATCTATCCCAATCATTGCCTATACATAACAAGCAATATCTTCGCAAGAACCTAATGCGTTCGAATAGATAGAAGAATTACTATATTGTAAAAGTATTATTGTATAGTCTGTACGTTCTTACCTTTTTTTATCCAAGCACCTACAAATCCTTGTTTATGGTACATCTTTCACCAAACAAACTGATACTTTTCCCATAAGAAAAACAAGGTACATATATACCTTGCTTACTCTTCATAATATTGAAAAGGTAATCCTGTTCGTAAAAGTCCTCGGGTCTCAATACCACCAAGGCCTTTTTGCCCAGTAATAGTATTTCGAACAACATCCCATACATTTACGCGTTCCATAAATGAAGTAAAACTAATCTTCCCCACTACATATACTGGATCCAATGCATGAATATTAATACGCGATGGTGAACTAGCAAAATTAGCACCAGCTCGAATTAATGCTTCAAAATGGGACTGACATGCCCCTGCAAAAATAACAAGTTGATCTAAAGAAGGGTATTTTTTTCGTACTTCCCGAACGGCCTGTACAAAGTGCCGAGAATGACGATAAGCTGCTAAGTCTCCCATAACTCCTTTAGATTTTGTATATGCATCATGACCTGTAATGACCAAAATGTCTGGACGAAAATGATCGATTAAATCAACTACCTTTTCATGCATTTCTGTTTCTTTACAATGTACCCCTTGAACTGGAACACCTATCTTTGTATATAAATCTAAACATTTCCGTAAATATAATGGGTCTCCATCTATATGCAAAACCCTACCTGGCATTTGAAAATAATTGACTTCACTCGTATATCCTCCTGTAGAATTATGCTCGTGACGTTGCTTCATCAAAACATAGTCTTGTTGAAACAGGCGATATGTTCGCTCCATCGTTTCCTTCTCACGCTTTTCCCTTTTCTTATACTCTCTCTGATCAATGCTAATTAAATCTTCAAGCGGTGCATCTGCCACCAGTCTGACTTCTTCTCCAAATAATATTGCAATTTCACCTTTTATTTCTGTAATGCGAAAAAGAATGTCTCGGTTATAAGACTGTCGTTCCACTAAATCTCCAACATGTACAGCCATTATCCTACCTCCAAATTCATTAGGCCATCTCACTAACCATGTTCTGTTTTTAACGTATGAATTTAGAGTGAAAAGGGTGACAAAAAGGACAGCTCGAATTGAGCTGTCCTTTTATTGTTTATCCCGCTATTTGCGACCAGTAAGATCCCCACCTCAAAATTCAGCGAAAGTAAAGAAGTTAGGTGGGGGATTAACTGCCCATAAAAGCCCGATTGGTTCAACTAATAATCAGTGGGGGATTAAAGTTTCACTTTATGAGAGACTAATGCATTACTCAGTGCTGCAAATTCTTCAATTGATAATGTTTCGCCTCTTCGCTTTGGATCAATGCCTACTTCCGTTAAAATACGATCTAATAACTCTTTATCTTTCGGGAAACCATTTAGATTATTTGATAAGTTATTCATCAACGTTTTACGACGTTGTGCAAAGCTTGCTCGTACTACTTCGAAGAAAAACTTCTCATCTTTCACTTCAACAATTGGTTTTGGACGTTTTAAAAGACGAATAACTGCGGAATCTACATTTGGTTGTGGGACAAATACGGTGCGCGGAACAGTCATAACTGTTTCTACCTCCGTATAATATTGAATTGCAATAGATAGAGAACCGTAGTCTTTCGTTCCTGGTTTAGCCGCTAAGCGATCTCCCACTTCTTTTTGCATCATAACAACAAACCCACGAACTGGTAATTGTTCTTCTAGCAATTTAAACAAAATTGGTGTTGTAACGTAGTATGGTAAATTTGCTACTACCATTACGTCTTTCCCTTTTTCGAACTGCTCTCCGAATACTTCATGTACATCTGCTTTTAAAATATCTTTATTAATTACAGTTACGTTGCTGTAAGGAGCTAATGTTTCATCTAGAATTGGTAATAGTCGTTGATCGATTTCAAAAGCGACTACTTTCTTAGCACGTTTTGCTAACTGCTCCGTTAACGCTCCAATACCAGGACCAATTTCAATTGCTCCGCTCTCTGGGCCGATTTCTGCATAATCCACAATACGATTCAATACGTTTGTATCAATTAAGAAATTTTGACCTAAACTCTTTTTGAATGAAAACCCGTACTTTTCAACAATGTCTTTCGTACGATTCGGTGTTGCGATATCCTTCATTTCTTTTCCTCCTGTAATACTTGTTTATATGCTTCCGCAAATGCTTCTTTTGAAACTTGAAACATTTGTAAACGTTTATGTAGCTGCTTCGCATTTGTATAACCAATCTTTAATAGTTTACCCATTTTTTCTCTACGACTTTTTGCCTGTTCTCCGCCTACTAGTCCAGCATCTACTAAGTCACTCCAACTAATTTCGCTCGTATAGGCTTCCATTTCTTCGTGAACATTTTCTAAAGCACGGCGAATGGATTCATTGGAAGCATGTTCAATTCCGACTCCTTTTTTTCTCTTGGCAAGTGCCTCTTCTTTCGGTAAGAAAGCATGCTTACAACCCGGAACCTTCTCAGAAATAATTTTCCGAATACGCTCTCCCGGGTAATCAGGATCCGTCAAAATAATAACGCCTCGTTTTTGCTGTGCCAATTTTACTTGCTCAATGACATGTTCACCGATTGCTGAACCGTTCGTTTCAATTGTATCTGCATCAACAGCACGCTTAATTGCAACTGTATCATCTTTACCTTCTACAACGATAATCTCTTTAATTTTCATGACTGCCTCCACACTGATTTCGTCTCTACTTAGTAAAACAAAAAAACGAATACTTTTCCATTATTATTTTCCCACTGATACAATTTAAAAAGCAGAGGAGAAAAAATCCTCTGCCTACTCTTCTTATTGTAACACTTTAACCTCACTTGTTTTCTTCCCTACAAATATATCCGTTAGTTAGCTAGCTTGTATTGCCTTCTGGGTATTGTTGGTGTCTCTTCATTGGGAGGTAACAATAGAGGCAGGATAAAAGAAAAAGAATGGAATTCACCATTCTTTCTTATTCAACACCAAATAAAGCTTTTGCATTTTCTGTAGTTACCTTTGCGACCTCTTCGTATGAAATACCTTTTAAGTTAGCAATTTCTTCTGCCACAAGTTTCACATAACTTGGCTCATTTCGTTTACCACGAAATGGATGTGGCGTTAAGTATGGACAATCCGTTTCTATTAGCAGCTTTTCCATTGGAATTTCCATTGCAACTTCTTTCGGTTTCTTTGCATTTTTGAAAGTTACTGGCCCACCCAATGAAATTAAAAAATTCATATCAATACATTGTTTTGCCACCTCTACACTGCCACTAAAGCAATGCATAATGCCGCCTACTTCAGCTGCATTTTCTTCTTCTAGAATATCTACAATATCTTGCGTTGCATCACGGTTATGTATAATAATAGGCAATTTCACTTTCTTTGCTAACTGAATTTGTTTACGAAATACTTCTTTCTGTACTTCCTTCGGAGACTTGTCCCAATGATAGTCCAACCCCATTTCACCAAGAGCAACTACTTTTGGGTGTGCAGCTAACTCTTCTAACCAAACTAAATGTCCTTCCGTCATATCAATGGCATCAACGGGATGCCAACCAACCGCTGCATAAATAAAGTCATACGTTTCTGCGAGCTCAATTGCTTTTTTTATTGTTACCTCATCAAAACCAACAACAACTGTATACGAAACCCTAGCTTCTTTCATTCTTGCAATAACTTCCTGTAAATCTTCTTCAAATTGCTCTGCATTTAAATGTGAATGTGTATCAAACAACATAACAAATAACTCCTTTTATTTGAAATAAATTCTATCATAGTAAAAAATCTCTTCCCTAAAAACGTAATAACAATAGTACAATCTTAATACAAAAAAGGAATTTTTAAAAAGATTCCTAACAAGAAAAAAAGATGCTCCACGAATGTTACACGTGAAACATCTCTTATTTTGTCAAGATTACTTGATTTTTGTACCATTTGATAAATTTTGATCAATTGTTGCTAAAGACAATACTCCGTTTTCTTCGCCTGCTAAAATCATACCTTGTGATAATTCACCACGTAATTTCACTGGTTTTAAATTTGTTACACAAATAACTTTTTTCCCTTTTAATTCTTCTGGTGTGTAAAATTTAGCAATTCCAGAAACAACTTGTCGCTTTTCTGTGCCTAAATCAAGTTGAATCTTTAACAGTTTGTCTGCTTTTTTTACAGGCTCTGCTTCTATTACTTCCGCCACACGCAATTCAACTTTAAAGAAATCATCAATTGTAATTTCTTCTGCCTTCGGTTCCTCTTCCTTTTTCTCTTCTACTTTAGGAGCAGAACCTTTCATTTGTTCTTTGATATATTCAACTTCAACTTCTACCTCTAAGCGTGGGAAAATTGGTTGTCCTTTGACTACCTTCGTGCTAGCTGGAATACAACCAATCGTAGAAAGGCTATCCCAAGATTGATAAGCTTCATCAGTAAGGCCAAGTTGTGTAAAGATTTTACTTGGTGTTGCTGTCAAGAATGGCATAAGCATAATGCCCATTTGGCGAAGCATTTCTGCAAGGTGTGCCATTACGGACGCAAGCTTATCACGATCATTCTCATCTTTCGCTAATACCCAAGGTTGTGTTTCATCAATATATTTATTAGTACGGCTAACCAGTTGCCAAATAGAACTCAATGCTACTGAAAACTCCATGTTTTCCATTGCTTCTTCTACTTTTTTCAATGTATCCTGTGCAAACGTTACTAATGTTTCATCAAACTCAGTTACATTTTCTTTAAAAGCAGGAATTTCTCCATTAAAGTACTTATCAATCATCGCTACTGTACGATTTAATAAGTTTCCTAAGTCATTTGCAAGGTCAAAATTAATTCGCTCAACAAAACCTTCTGGCGTAAATACACCGTCTGATCCAAATGGAACCTCACGAAGTAAATAGTAACGCAGTGCATCCAATCCATAACGATCAATTAACGTAACTGGATCAACTACATTACCTTTTGATTTACTCATTTTTCCGTCTTTCATTAAGATCCAACCATGAGCAAATACCTTTTTCGGCAGTGGTAAATCTAGTGCCATTAAAATAATCGGCCAATAAATTGTATGGAAACGAACAATTTCTTTTCCTACTAAGTGAACATCTGCTGGCCAATACTTTTTATATTTCTCTTCATTATCTGTTCCATATCCTAGTGCTGTAATGTAATTAGATAATGCATCTACCCATACGTAAATAACGTGTTTGGGGTTACCTGGCACACGAATTCCCCAGTCAAAAGAAGTACGAGAAACTGCTAAATCTTCTAGACCTGGTTTAATGAAGTTATTAATCATTTCATTTTTACGAGATTCAGGTTGAATGAAGTGTGGATTTTCTTCATAAAATTGTAGTAGTCGATCTACATATTTACCCATTCTAAAGAAGTAAGATTCTTCGCGAACAAGTTCTACAGCATGGCCACTATCTGGACTTTTTCCTCCGACTACTTTATCGCCTTCCATAATCGGATCAACAAGTTGATGTTCTGTGTAGAATGTTTCATCCTGTACAGAATACCATCCTTCATATTCATCAAGATAAATATCACCTTGATCAACAAGTTGTTTAAAAATCTTTTCAACAACTTCTTTATGACGATCTTCGGTTGTCCGAATAAAGTCATCGTAAGAAATGTCCATTTTCTCCCACAATTCTTTAATTCCTGCTACAATGTTATCAACATATGCTTGTGATGTAACTTGTAGTTCTTCTGCTTTCTTTTGAATCTTTTGTCCATGCTCATCAGTACCTGTTAAATAATGAACATCATATCCTTGCATGCGCTTGTAGCGTGCCATTGCATCTCCTGCTACCGTTGTATAAGCATGTCCAATATGAAGCTTTCCGCTTGGATAATAAATTGGAGTAGTGATATAAAAGGTCTTATTTTCCTCTGTCATTGTTTTGAACCTCCCAAATGACCTCATATGTATTTATAAACAGTATATCAAAAACTGACGCATAAAAACGAATTAATGCTCGATTATCTTTATCATCTATTACTCATATTCAAAAAAAATATACAGTAATTTATCTGAAATATTGATAAAATTTAAAAATACAGTAAAATACTTGTGTAATTCTTTCATTTTCTATTATATATAAGAAGTATAAAAATCTACAATTCTTTCATAAAATATAAAATTTATGAATTGACGGAAATGTAAATGATTGGTATCATATGTTCATAGGGTATTTTGTCGAAAAATGACGAATTAAAATATAGACTCGCAAACTTACAGAATATGAGGAGGATAACGAATATGAAATCTACTGGTATCGTTCGTAAAGTTGATGAATTAGGCCGTGTTGTAATTCCGATTGAATTACGTCGTACATTAGGTATTGCTGAAAAGGATGCTCTTGAAATTTACGTTGATGACGAAAAAATCATCCTAAAAAAATATAAGCCTAACATGACTTGCCAAGTAACTGGTGAAGTGTCTGATGGTAACCTTTCTTTAGCTGAAGGTAAAATTATCTTAAGCAAAGAAGGCGCTGAACAGATCTTAAACGAACTTCAACAATATATTCAAGCAGTAAAATAAGCTTCTCAATTATGAGAAGCTTATTTTTTATCAACATGATAGATTTGATAGACGTCTCGTTTCGACAAATCTCGATCTTTGGCCGCCTTTTTAATTGCATCCTTTGAAGACATTCCTTGCTCGTTTATGTAATGTTCGATATGATCGTATACTGATATAGCTTCCCACCACTGTTCCTCTGGAGCAGCTTCCTCTTTTGACCCGGATACTAATATACAAAATTCACCACGAACCTCATTTTGCTTTGTCCATTCAATCGCTTCTTCTACCGAACCACGAATAAATTCTTCAAATTTTTTCGTTAGTTCTCGGCACAATACAATTTCTCTATTTCCAAGTACTTCTTTCATAGAAATTAATGTATCATCTAACCGATGCGGCGCTTCATAGAACATCATCGTAGTTGGAACATAACGAAGCTTTTCTAATTCCGCCTTACGTTCTTTTTTATTTCTGTGCAAAAATCCGTAAAAATAAAAATGTCTCGTTTCTAACCCTGATGCAATTAGCGCTGTAAGAGCAGCATTTGCCCCTGGAAGTGGAATAACATGATACTGTTTCTCTACAGCTTCTACAACAATGTCGTAGCCTGGATCAGAAATACAAGGCATACCTGCATCACTTACAAGAGCTACTGTTTTTCCATCTTCTAGCTTATCTAAAATTTTCTGTCCACTTACTTCCTTATTATGCTCATGATAACTCATAACTGGTGTTTCAATTTCAAAATAGTTACAAAGCTTTTTCGTCTGCCGCGTATCTTCAGCAGCAATGATATCAGCCTCTTTCAATATCCGAATCGAACGAAACGTCATATCTTCTAAATTACCAATCGGCGTTGGAACTAAATATAAGGCTCCCTTTTCATTTGCTTGAAAACTTTTTTGCTGCCACATAGCGTTCTCCTTTTTGCATGTATTCTTCTTTTTCTTTTCGCTTTAACTGTTTAAAATGATATTCAGCTTGCATCGCTGTCGTTTTATCTCCATGAACCTCTACGTATTTTAAAACAACAGGAAGCCTAGCACGAGTATAACGTGCTCCCTTCCCACTATTATGAGTTTGAATCCGTTTCTCTAAATTATTTGTATACCCTGCATAATAACTTCTATCTGAACATTCTACTACATAAAAATAATGTTTATTCTTCTCCATATAAGATTGAACGAAGCTCCTTTGTATACTCATTATTTTCCTCATATACAAAAAGGGGTGGCAAAATTTTCAAATCTGCATTTCCATCTTTAATTCCTTCTATTAGTAGCGTATTTGCTTCTTTACCCGCCTTTGGATATACAAACTGCACACGTTTTGGTTCAATCTTATACTTTCTCATTAGTGTTACAATATCAAGTAATCGACCTGGACGATGAACAAATGCTACCTTACCACCTTGCTTTACAAGCTGACTACTAGCATATACGACATCCTCTAATGTACACATAATTTCATGACGAGCTATAGCTAAATGCTCGTTAATGTTTTTCTCAGATGCCTTTGGCGTTTGAAAATACGGCGGATTACATGTTACAACATCGTATTGATGACGCCCAAGCTGCTCTGGCATATCCTTTAAGTCTCCATGAATTAACTGGATTCTCTCTTCTAACTTGTTATACTGGATGCTTCTTACTCCCATATCATACAAGCGTTCTTGAATTTCTACCCCTGTAATATTCCCTTTCGTTCTCGTGCTTAACAAAAGCGGAATAACAGCATTTCCTGTACATAAATCAAGCAAATTTCCCTTTTGAATCGGAACCCATGCAAAATTCGCAAGTAACACTGCGTCTAAAGAAAAATTAAACACAGATGGACTTTGAATAATTTTCATTTCTTCCGCTAGTAAATAATCTAAACGTTCATCTTCATATAAGTGCATATACGATTTCCTTTCTTATACTTAACCTACCCTATTTGAACGTAAAACTAAGAACTATTTCATCTTATCTTTACTCTCATGTATAAAAAATTACCTTTCCAATATATTGGAAAGGTAATTTCATTTTTTATTTAAAAATGACAGACAGAATAAACAATCCCCTTCTTTACGTACACTTCCATAATGTAAATTACAGATATGGAAACCTTCTTGATATAGGCGTGCTAGGTTATCGTAGCCTTCACCAATATCCGTTTTAGGCTTCATTTCTTTTCGTTTTTGAGTTTTTTGTTTTTCCTTATTCTGTATTTCTTCAAAACGACGTCGCAAATTTTCATTTTCCATTTTAATATGTTGGTTTTCTTCAAGTAACTCTGCAAGATGTTGCTTTAATTCTCCCAACTGCTTATATAAATGTCCAATTTGCTCTTCCATACTAGAAACCGCTGCAAAAATATCCTTTTTCTCCACAAGCACCCACCTCATTAATCTGTGGTTTGACTCGAAACGACCCCTTCATTAATTAATTCATCTAACGTATATTCTACTATCCGTTCCTTGTCTACTAATTCCACTTGAATTAATCTTTCTAAAATATTTAATCCGATAACGCGTCCAAGACCATGCGGTGTTTGTATACGTTGATCTAAATCAGGAAGTTGCTCTTTTGCCGCTTCATACTCGTCATTCTCATATTTTAAGCAACACATTAATCGGCCACATAAGCCAGAAATTTTCGCAGGATTTAATGATAAATTTTGATCCTTTGCCATTTTAATGGATACAGGTTCAAAATCACCTAAAAATGTAGAACAACAAAGCATACGGCCGCATGGACCAATACCACCAAGCATTTTTGCTTCATCGCGAACACCAATTTGTCTTAGCTCAATTCTTGTCCGAAAAATTGCAGCTAAGTCTTTTACAAGTTCACGAAAGTCAATACGACCATCCGCTGTAAAATAGAAAATAATCTTATTACGATCAAACGTATATTCTACGTCTACAAGCTTCATATCAAGTTTATGTTCCCCTACCTTTTGTTGACAAACTTGATATGCTTCTTTTGCAGCATGTTTGTTCTCTTCAACAATTGTCCGATCATTTTCATTTGCAATGCGAATGACTTTCTTTAGCGGTAGTACCACATCATTTTCATCAACTTGCTTTTTTGTAATAACTACTTTCCCATATTCAATACCTCGTACAGTTTCTACGATCACAAATTCATTTTCCGAGATATCGAATTGATTCGGGTCAAAGTAATACACTTTTCCGGCCTTCTTAAAGCGAACACCTACTACATCATACAAAACGGTCATCCCTCCTGCAACCGCAACACTAACTGTTCGAACACAAGCTGCGCATTTACATTAGCGTTGATTCTATTTTTTGCTTCTAATATATTAAAAAGAGCTGATACAATGCGCTTCTGAGCGTAAGAGAAAGAATGAAACATCTCCTTTTGATCTTGAAAGACAAGACGATCTTCCTCTCCTAATTGAACATATAATAAATCCCTATAAATAAGGAGTAAAATATCTAAACCTTGTTGTAATTGTTCCTTCTCTCCAAAGTGTTTCCCCCACTTTTCTTGTACAAAAAAAAGAGAGGTTGTATCTTTTTCGAGCGCTTCACATAATTTTATCACTAAAGCTCGTGCTTGTGCAAACCATTCATCATTACACAGTAATAACGCTTCCTCAAAACTATTCGTAAGCTGTGCAGCAAGGGTAGATAAAGAAACTGCAATTCCATCCCCCTGCAGTCTCTCAATTAAAGATTCTGTAGACAAAGGTCTAAATGTCACAACTTGGCAACGAGATAAAATAGTATTTAAAATTTGATGACTTTGTTCAGTAAGTAAAATAGCTGTTGTATTGCTGCTTGGTTCTTCTAAAAATTTTAATAAGGTATTAGCAGCATTTGCTGTCATTTGATTTGCATGCTCAATAATATATACCTTTTTATTTGCCTCTAAACCCGTTTTTGAAAACTCTTCCTGTAAATCATGAATTTGTTGTTTTTTAATAGATAACCCATCTGGTCTTACAATATGTAAATTAGGATGGTTACCTGAATCAATCCGGCGGCAATTCGTACATGTATGACACGGCTCTACACCGTTTCTTTGTTTACAAAGAAAACTTTTTGCCATTTGAATTGCCGTTTCATATTTTCCAGTTCCTTTTGCACCTTCTAACAAATAAGCGTGGGATATACGCCCTTTTGCAATACTATTCATCAACATCTTTACACCAATGGGCTGTATAGCAGAAAGCTGCTCCCACGTCCTCGTCATAATGCATACCTCACTTGTTTTATACTTTCCTTCTATTATAACAATTTATCTTCTATAAGCTGAATAACTTCTTCCACAATCTTTTCTATTGGCTGATCTGCGTTCACAACGACTATGCGATCTAAGAAGCGATCTACAACCTGTAAATAACCATCACGTACACACTTATGGAATTCAATACTTTCCATATCTAAACGATTCACTTCACGATTAGCATCCTTTTCGATGCGAGCTAAGCCTGCTTCAGGTTCAATATCTAGATAGATTGTCAAATTAGGCATACAATCTTCAGTCGCAAACCGATTAATTTCAAATACCTTATCAATCCCTAGACCTCTTGCATAACCTTGATAAGCAAGAGAGCTGTCAATAAAGCGATCACATAATACAAGATAGTTTTTCTCCAAAGCTGGCATAACTTTTTCTACTAAATGTTGTCTGCGTGCTGCAGCATATAATAATGCCTCCGTACGTGCTTCCATCATCGTATACTCTTGGTTATGTAAGATTGCTCGGATCTCTTCTGAAATCGCTATACCACCTGGTTCTCGCGTTGCTATGACTTTTTGTTCTTTCTTTTCAAAGTACGGTAATAACTTTGTAATTAATGTCGATTTACCTGAACCCTCTGGTCCTTCAATTGTTACAAATAATCCCTTCATCCTAAAACCTACTTTCTTCCTATATCATACACATTCATATATTTTACATTCCCTTGAAAACGAGCACCCGTTTCTTCTAAATAAGAAATTTGTTCGATGTGTTCTGTCGTAATTTCTTCTCCATACATCAGTAATGGAATACCCGGTGGATACGGAATAACCATATCCGCTGCAATCATCCCCGCAGCTTCTTGTAAAGGTACAATTTTTTTCTTATACTTTCCTAATTGCTTATAAGTAAATGGTAAAAAAGAAAATCCCTCTCTGTAAGTATACCGAATAGATGGTATCTTGTCTGTTACCGTATAATTACGTAATGCTGACCGTATTACTTCTATGGCCTTCATATACTGCTCATTCACTTGTAATGGTAAAATAAATAGAACATTATATGGATCTGCCATTTCTGCGTATATACCTATCTTTTCAAATATAGATTGTAATTCATATCCAGACAGCTCACAGCGTGTTTGTACCGTAACTTTTAACTCATCCTGCAAAGGATACTGTAAAACAGCAATTTGTGGAATACCCTGCAATTCCTCCCTAAATCGCCTCACAAACTCCACGATTTTATGACAGCCCTTCTCCTTCATATTTGCTAATGTAAAGCGAGCCACATCTAATGAAGCCATAATCGGATAAGACGGACTGCTAGATTGTAACATATTTAAATAAGAAGAAACTTTTTCTTCATGTACTAAATTACTATTGATATGTAAATAAGACCCCATAGTCATAGCGGGTAATGTTTTATGCGCTGAGTGTACAACTATATCAGCACCGTATTCTAATGCTGACTTAGGAAATGGCTCTCCTATACAAAAATGAGCTCCATGTGCCTCATCTACTAAAACAGGAATTTTATGTGCGTGTGCGCACATAATACTTTTCTTTAAGTCAACTCCCATACCATAATAATTGGGATGTGTTAAAATCAATGCCTTTGCTTCTGGATATCGTTCAATAGCTCCTTTAATGACCTCATGCTCAACTCCAACTGGTATACCATACAATTCATCAATCCAAGGCTCTAAAAATACTGGATTCGCTCCAGCTAACTTCAAGCCATTAATAATAGACTTGTGGCAATTTCTTTGTACAAGAACAATATCATGCTCCTTGCAGCATGATAAAATCATTGCCAAATTTCCAACTGTAGAACCATTAATTAAAAAATAACTCTTTTTTACATTATATACATCAGCCAATAATTGCTGTGCTTCATCTATACATTCAAACGGACTATGCAAATCATCTAATCCTGTTAATTCCGTTACATCAATAGAAAGCACATCACTAAAACCTGCTTGTGCCTGCTCCGGAAAATTCAAACCATTTTTATGTCCTGGAACATGTAAAGATAAAGGCTTTTTATTTTTAAACTGGAGTAACGTCTCATATAATGGTATTCGATTTTGATTCATGTTTATCTCTTCCTTACTTTTCATTCTCTATCTATTATACAGAGATATTAGGGCAAAAAAATAATAGGCATGTGCGCCTATTTATGAATATGATATTTGGATCTTTCGCAGTTGTTCTAAATAGTATATATATTTAGGATCATTCGTTTCAGTTTCTACCATGTCCCGTTCACAAGCATCACATATAAAACTTGTGTGTACATGTATACCATCATCTTTTCTATTCCCACATACAATGCAAACCTCATGTTTTATTTTCATATCTTTATCCTAATCATTTTTCTCTAAATGAAAACGATGTAGGATATTCCTCCCCTCTATTTTGAATTAAAATATACTTACTTCTATTCCTTGACACTTTTCCGGAAAATATACATCGTTTCGTTATATATGTATGATATGAATCCTATTTGGGCAGTGTGTTTGTCACACACATGATGAAATTAAACTTTCTTCCACAGTACTTTTATTATCTTTTCACCTGAAAATATAAAAAAGCACGAGTCAAATGACTCGTGCTTTAATTGCTTGGCGACGTCCTACTCTCACAGGGACAAGGTCCCAACTACCATCGGCGCTAGAGAGCTTAACTTCCGTGTTCGGTATGGGAACGGGTGTGACCTCTCTGCCATCATCACCAAACTATTGAAGGTATATTCCTTCAAAACTAGATAACATTTGCTTCATATTATATGGTTAAGTCCTCGATCTATTAGTATTCGTCAGCTCCACATGTCACCATGCTTCCACCTCGAACCTATCAACCTGATCATCTTTCAGGGATCTTACTAGCTTACGCTATGGGAAATCTCATCTTGAGGGGGGCTTCATGCTTAGATGCTTTCAGCACTTATCCCTTCCGCACATAGCTACCCAGCTATGCCCTTGGCAGAACAACTGGTACACCAGCGGTGCGTCCATCCCGGTCCTCTCGTACTAAGGACAGCTCCTCTCAAATTTCCTACGCCCACGACGGATAGGGACCGAACTGTCTCACGACGTTCTGAACCCAGCTCGCGTACCGCTTTAATGGGCGAACAGCCCAACCCTTGGGACCGACTACAGCCCCAGGATGCGATGAGCCGACATCGAGGTGCCAAACCTCCCCGTCGATGTGGACTCTTGGGGGAGATAAGCCTGTTATCCCCGGGGTAGCTTTTATCCGTTGAGCGATGGCCCTTCCATGCGGAACCACCGGATCACTAAGCCCGACTTTCGTCCCTGCTCGACTTGTAGGTCTCGCAGTCAAGCTCCCTTATGCCTTTGCACTCTACGAATGATTTCCAACCATTCTGAGGGAACCTTTGGGCGCCTCCGTTACACTTTAGGAGGCGACCGCCCCAGTCAAACTGCCCACCTGACACTGTCTCCCGGGTCGATAAGACCCGTAGGTTAGAATTTCAATACAGTCAGGGCGGTATCCCACCAGCGCCTCCACCGAAGCTAGCGCTCCGGCTTCAAAGGCTCCCGCCTATCCTGTACAAACTGTACCAAAATTCAATATCAGGCTACAGTAAAGCTCCACGGGGTCTTTCCGTCCTGTCGCGGGTAACCTGCATCTTCACAGGTACTATAATTTCACCGAGTCTCTGGTTGAGACAGTGCCCAAATCGTTACACCTTTCGTGCGGGTCGGAACTTACCCGACAAGGAATTTCGCTACCTTAGGACCGTTATAGTTACGGCCGCCGTTTACTGGGGCTTCAGTTCAGAGCTTCGCTTACGCTAACCCCTCTCCTTAACCTTCCAGCACCGGGCAGGTGTCAGCCCCTATACTTCGCCTTACGGCTTCGCAGAGACCTGTGTTTTTGCTAAACAGTCGCTTGGGCCTATTCACTGCGGCTTTCCGTTAAGAAAGCACCCCTTCTCCCGAAGTTACGGGGTCATTTTGCCGAGTTCCTTAACCAGAGTTCTCTCGCACACCTTAGGATTCTCTCCTCGCCTACCTGTGTCGGTTTGCGGTACAGGCACCTTTTATCTCGCTAGAAGCTTTTCTTGGCAGCGGGGAATCAAAGACTTCGCTCCATAAGGAGCTTCCCCATCACAGCTCAGCCTTCACGATAAGCGGATTTGCCTACTTATCAGCCTAACTGCTTGGACGTGCACAACCAATCGCACGCTTCTTCTATCCTTCTGCGTCCCTCCATTGCTCAAACGATAAAGAGGTGGTACAGGAATATCAACCTGTTGTCCATCGCCTACGCCTGTCGGCCTCGGCTTAGGTCCTGACTAACCCTGAGCGGACGAGCCTTCCTCAGGAAACCTTAGGCATTCGGTGGACGGGATTCTCACCCGTCTTTCGCTACTCATACCGGCATTCTCACTTCTAAGCGCTCCACCAGTCCTTACGGTCTGACTTCACTGCCCTTAGAACGCTCCCCTACCACTGATACCATAGGTATCAATTCGCAGCTTCGGTGGTGTATTTAGCCCCGGTACATTTTCGGCGCAGAGTCACTCGACTAGTGAGCTATTACGCACTCTTTAAATGGTGGCTGCTTCTAAGCCAACATCCTAGTTGTCTAAGCAACTCCACATCCTTTTCCACTTAATACACACTTTGGGACCTTAGCTGGCGATCTGGGCTGTTTCCCTCTTGACTACGGATCTTATCACTCGCAGTCTGACTCCTAAGGATAAGTCATTGGCATTCGGAGTTTGACTGAATTCGGTAATCCGATGAGGACCCCTAGTTCAATCAGTGCTCTACCTCCAAGACTCTTACACTTAAGGCTAGCCCTAAAGCTATTTCGGGGAGAACCAGCTATCTCCAGGTTCGATTGGAATTTCTCCGCTACCCACACCTCATCCCCGCACTTTTCAACGTGCGTGGGTTCGGGCCTCCATTCAGTGTTACCTGAACTTCACCCTGGACATGGGTAGATCACCTGGTTTCGGGTCTACGACCACGTACTAAACGCCCTATTCAGACTCGCTTTCGCTACGGCTCCGCCTCTTCAGCTTAACCTCGCACGGGATCGTAACTCGCCGGTTCATTCTACAAAAGGCACGCCATCACCCATTAACGGGCTCTGACTATTTGTAGGCACACGGTTTCAGGATCTCTTTCACTCCCCTTCCGGGGTGCTTTTCACCTTTCCCTCACGGTACTGGTTCACTATCGATCACTAGGTAGTATTTAGCCTTGGGAGATGGTCCTCCCAGATTCCGACGGA
>NZ_JBBOUH010000001.1:0-15000 GCF_038050455.1 Bacillus sp. FSL K6-6038 | reverse complement strand
CGTGTCGTTGACGACGCTTATTAATTTATCACATTAACAATTAATAAGTCAACTCTATTTTTCACTTTTTTAAAATAAATGCCAAAATGTTATTCATCCTGGCATTATATATAATTTAATGATAACTAAAGCACAAATACCCGGTACCCCCAAAATGCTAGAAATAGAAGCTGTACCAATATTAATTGGAATATGAAAACCAAAATATGTTCCAATCACATTAACGGCAAACAATAATACTACACCTATCATTACTTTAACGAATATCTTTCCTATGAATTGCAACGGTTTCACTGAGGCGCCAAAAATCAGCAAAACAAATACCAAAGCAAGAATTCCACCAATAATCAATGTAGAGTTCATTTTCCCCCTCCTTATATAACCTATACACTCTATTTGTATGGGACAAGGAAACAAAAAATACCGTTCAATTATTTTATTCAGTGTGGAGATTCATCCCTACTAATTATTAGTTCTCACTGATCGGGATTTTACGAGCAATTGATCACTTATAATTCCGCTGCATTTTTAGATTGAGATTTCGCCGCCCGAGAATAATAGTATAAAGAAAAGACCCTATTTTAAAAAACAGGGTCTTTTACCATTGCTCCATTTTTACAGGACGCCTTTTTGCTTCTTTTAGTAAGAAAAAGTATTTTGCTTCTGCTATTTTCAAAGAACATAGTACATCTTGAGATGGTTCGACACTTTGTTCTACCATCCTTTTTTGACGTAACCACTCATTCTTCACTTTTTCTAATGCAGCAATTAACTTATCATCATATTCTTTTCGCAACTTGCCCTTTTTTTGAAAAAACATTTTGATTTCTCCTCTTATATTTCTCTACGGCCTTCTAGAGCCTTCGATAGCGTTACTTCATCCGCATATTCTAAATCTCCACCAACGGGAAGACCATGCGCAATACGAGTCACTTTAATACCTGTCGGTTTTAAGAGGCGGGAAATATACATCGCTGTAGCTTCCCCTTCAATATTCGGGTTCGTTGCTAAAATAACTTCTTGTACAGTTTCATCTTGTAACCTTTTTAATAACTGTGGAATATTAATGTCCTCCGGTCCAATTCCCTCCATTGGTGAGATTGCACCACGAAGCACATGATAGACACCTTGATATTCTTTCATTTTTTCCATCGCGATTACATCTTTTGCTTCCTGTACAACACAAACAACCGATTGGTCACGATGTGAATCATCACAAATATAACAAGGATCACGATCTGTAATATGTCCACAAACAGAACAGTATGTTAAATTCCGCTTTGCATTTACAAGTGATTTAGCAAAATCTAATACGTCGTCTTCTTTCATATCTAACACGAAGAAAGCCAATCGGACTGCCGTTTTCGGACCAATCCCTGGCAACTTCATAAAGCTATCGATAAGCTTCGAAATCGGTTCTGGATAATGCATATATCAATATCCTCCTACTAGAACATTCCACCTGGTAAGTTTAAGCCTTTTGTGAATTGCCCCATTGTAGAGTTTGAAAGTTCCTCAGCTTGCTTAAGTGCATCATTTGTTGCAGCTAACACAAGGTCTTGTAACATTTCGATATCTTCTGGGTCTACAACTTCTTCTTTAATTTTCACTTCAAGAATTTGCTTGTGACCATTTACAATAACGGTAACCATTCCGCCGCCAGCTGTACCTTCAACTGTTTTTTCACCAAGTTCCTCTTGTGCTTTCGCCATTTGCTTTTGCATTTTTTGCATTTGTTTCATCATGTTATTCATATTTCCCATTCCGCCACGCATCATAATAAATTCCTCCTAATTGTTGTTATTCTTTTATTTCAATAAGTTGTTGCCCTACTAATTTTACCGCCTCTTCTACGAGAGGATCTACTTTTTGTTCCGCAGCTTCTTCTGAATTCCCACCTTCACGTTGTAAAAATTCTTCGCGAATTTTCCCCCACTCACTCTTTGGAATTGCAATCATATTCAACCTTTTACTCAACAATTCAAAAAGAATTTGTTCTACGGTATCCATTGCATCACGATTTTCACTTGCCATTTTGCAATGTATCTCATATTGGAAAGCTAACACATAAGAATCTTCAGAAGCTGCAACTGGTTCACTATTCTCCAATAATACAGCAAACGCTACTTTATTATAGGATTTAAGTCTTCCTAGCAACTCACCCCATATACCTTTTAATTGCTCTAAATCTTGGCGTTTCGCTTGCTTTAATACTTCATGTACCCGTCCAACAGGTATTTTCATACTTCCTGTCCGCACAGGTTTTGGCGTTGTACGTGTCTCTCTTACTTCCTGTTGCGCACCAACTGGCACACCATTCTTCTTCACATGTTCTAGTTCTTTTTCTAGTTGTTGCATTCTATTCATAATTGCTTGCAAACGGTCTGCACCATTCGTCTGCACCATAAATTGCTGGCAAAGTTGCACCATAACAACTTCTAAGAAAATCCGCGGATGATTTGTCCACTTCATCTCCTGTTGCCCCTTACTGAGCGTATGAATAATTTCATAAATCATCTCAGGTTGCATCGCTTCACTTAGCATACGGAACTGGTCATCTACAATTACCCGTTCTAACATATGTTCCAATTGTGGTGAAGTTTGATATAAGAGCATATCACGATAATAGTAAATGAAATCTTCCATAAAACGAACTGGGTCTTTTCCTTTACTCATCATATCATCAATAATACGCAATGCTCTTGATACATCATTCTCGCGTATGCATTCTACAAGGTTACCTAAATATTGTTGAGAAACAGAACCTGTTACCGCTAAGACATCTTCAGTCGTAACTACTTCATCGCTATAAGAAATAGCTTGGTCGATCAGACTGAGTGCATCACGCATACCACCCTCAGCAGCACGCGCAACAATTTGTAATGCTTCATCTTCTACCTTTGTACCTTCATTTGTAACAACCGTCGCTAATCTCTCTACAATATCATGTACTGATATCTTCCGAAATTCAAAACGCTGACAGCGTGAAATGATTGTAGGTGGGATTTTATGAGGCTCTGTAGTCGCTAAAATAAAGATAACATGTTGTGGCGGTTCTTCTAACGTCTTTAAAAGCGCATTAAAAGCTCCCATAGAAAGCATGTGGACCTCATCAATAATGTATACTTTATATCTCACTGCACTTGGGGCATACTTTACTTTATCTCTTATATCTCGAATTTCATCTACACCGTTATTTGAAGCCGCATCAATTTCTAATACATCCGAAATAGACCCTTGTGTAATGCCTAAACACGCAGGGCATTCATTACAAGGTTCAGCTACTGGAGCATGCTCACAGTTAATTGTCTTTGCAAATACTTTTGCAATTGTCGTTTTACCTGTTCCTCTCGGGCCTGAAAATAAATAAGCATGCGAAGCTTTCTCTTGAAGAAGGGCATTTTGCAACGTTTTTGTTACGTGCTTTTGACCGACTACATCTTCAAAATTTTGCGGTCTCCATGTTCGGTATAACGCTTGGTATGACACGAAAATACGGCCTCCCTCAAAGGTTATTATCTTGTATATTATAACCCATTCTGTTTATAGATTCCAAAAGTTATTTTCTATACAAAAAACCCACCTCTTTATATAAGGTGAGTTTTGTATACATATATAACTGCCGTGCACCTTCTGTCGATTACGTACCATAAGCGTTACTTAAGCAGTTAGCTCGGTTCAGGCACTCCTGCGGCACACGAGAAAACCCGCTTATTGCTGCTTCCTTCCGGACCTGACAAGGTTCACGGGGTCCCGTTGCGCAGGACCCAAACGTCAACACCACTTACTTAAGGCAGGCCTTACAGTAACATAACCTCGAGAAGGGATTCGGCCTCGCTAGAGCGGATTGCGAGTACAGGGCACCGCTACCTCCCCGCTTAGCACGGCAAAGTTAAAACCAATATTCGGTTGCCTTAATGAAGGCAATATCAGTATAACTTGTTTCTTCATAAATTGCAAATATGTTAAGCACCTGTATTTTTATCCAATTTTTCCTTCTTCTCTTTCCTTCTTTTACGAAGCTCTCTAAAAAAATTCGTTAACAACATGCCACATTCTTCTTCCATCACACCAGATACTACTTCACATTGGTGATTAAAACGCTCGTCCGTTAAGAGGTTCATTAAAGTGCCTGCACATCCACCCTTTGGATCACTTGCACCATATACGACACGTTTTACACGGGATAACACAATTCCACCTGCGCACATCGGACATGGTTCTAATGTAACGTATAACGTTGCATTTTCTAAACGCCACGTACCTAACTTTTTACAAGCTTCATCTATAGCTAATAACTCTGCATGAGCAATTGATCGTTGCTCTGTCTCTCTTAAATTGTGAGCAACGCTGATTACTTCCCCACCGAGTACAATAACAGCTCCAATCGGAACTTCTTGTATTTCTTCAGCTTTCTTCGCTTCTTCTATTGCAAGCTGCATAAAATAAATATCTTGTTCCATAATACAGTCCTCTCATTACGAATAAAGTATTATAACCCTTTACTACTATATCAATCCATTTTGATTTTTGGACATATAACCCCCTGCTACGCAAAACAAAAAGTAAACTCCACTCATTTTATCCTTTTGTTTTCACTTGACATGGCGTAGGAAAAGGATCTGACCGCTTCTACCTATGATCGGATTCTCTCTCCAGCCCAAAAGGAAGGTTTTATGTCAGTTTTTCAATTTATATTTATATACATACTATTCAATTACACTTCTCCTTACAGATACGGGATAACTTTCACACATTCAATCCACTCTAAAGAAAAAGGAAGGGTGATTACATATGAAAAATACCGCATTGCTCATTATTGACATGATTAACGACTTCCAATTCTCGCATGGACCAACCCTTGCACAAAAATGTCAAATAATTATAGAGCCTATTTTACACTTAAAACGAACAATGAAAATGAATGGTTATCCTGTTATTTATATTAACGATCATTATCAACTATGGAGAGCTGATATCGATCAACTTATTACTCATTGTACAAATGATTATAGCAAAAATATTATACAAGCAATCGCTCCCGGGGCAGATGATTATGTGTTTATTAAACCACATTATTCAGCATTTTATGAAACTCCCTTAAATTCTTTATTAGGACATTTAAAAGTTGAAAAACTTATCATAACAGGGATTGCAGGAAACATCTGCATCCTTTTTACAGCCAATGACGCTCATATGAGGAACTATACTCTATATGTACCTCAAGATTGCACTGCTTCTAACTCTGATCAAGATAATAAACACGCTTTAAAAATAATGGAAACAACATTAAAGGCAAATATTACACCCTCTTTTCAATTAAAACTTGAATAGCGTGCGTCGATTTCCCAACTTTTTATGACAAATTAGTCCGCTTGCTTCCCTCTTGTGCTACAATAATTCTGTTTTGTGCTTTGTATTTACAGGAAATTATGAATTGAAAGGAGGAAACAGCGTGACCGGAGTACCATTTATTACGGTTGAAGGACCTATCGGTGTTGGAAAAACTTCACTAGCGAAGGAAATTTCAACTCACATGCAACTCCATTTATTAAAAGAGATTGTCGATGAAAATCCTTTCTTAGGGAAATTTTATGAAAACATTGAAGAATGGAGTTTTCAAACAGAAATGTTCTTTCTTTGCAATCGCTATAAACAATTGGAAGACATTAATATAAAATACTTGAATCAGCGTAAACCAGTGGTAGCAGATTATCATATACTTAAAAATTTAATTTTTGCATCTCGCTCATTAAAAGACGCTCAATATGACAAGTACATGCAAATTTATCGTATTCTTACGCAAGATATGCCCGTACCAAATGTCATTGTATATTTAACAGCAAGTCTAGAAACATTACAAAAACGAATTGCAATGCGTGGACGTGAATTTGAGAAAAACATGGATCCAAATTACTTACTACAACTCACTAAAGATTATGAAACGGCAATGGATGCTTTTAAAAAGGACCATCCTGATATTCCAGTATTAAAATTCAATGGAGATAACATGGATTTCGTGAAGAACAGTGACGATCTAAATGTAATTTTATCCACTCTCCAAAATACACTCTTAAAGGGGACGAAATAGCAATGAATTTAAGGGAAAAGTATGATATACCAAATGATGCAGTAATTACAATTGCTGGTACAGTTGGCGTTGGTAAATCAACTATGACAACCACACTTGCCAATGCTTTAGGTTACCGAACATCATTTGAAAAAGTAGATTCAAATCCATATTTAGATAAGTTCTATGCTGATTTCACGCGCTGGAGCTTTCACTTACAAGTTTATTTTTTAGCAGAAAGATTTAAAGAACAAAAAAGAATTTTCGAATACGGCGGTGGCTTTGTACAGGATCGTTCTATCTATGAAGATACTGGCATTTTTGCGAAAATGCATCATGAAAAAGGAACAATGACAGAAACAGATTATGAAACATACAAAGGGTTATTCGATGCAATGGTTATGACACCTTACTTCCCGCACCCAGACTTATTAATCTATCTAGAAGGTTCTTTTGATGATATTGTCAGTCGTATTCAAGAACGTGGTCGCCCTATGGAACAACAAACTCCAATTGAGTATTGGCAAGAAATGCACGGACGTTATGAAAACTGGATTAATAACTTTAATTCATGTCCTGTCCTACGCTTAAATATTAATGAATACGATATTTTAAAAGATGAAGACTCAATTGAACCAATTATTAAGAAAATTGGTCATTTCTTAAAACAAACACGTAAGCTTGTAAAATAAAAAACCCGTGCGAATGCACGGGTTTTCCTATTAACTTACTTTTTCTTTTTCGTTGGAGCAATAATTTCGCTCTCTGGTTTCCCAGCATTAATACGCTGACGAACCGTACTTGTACTAATATCATATGTCTCAGCAATTTCTTTAACGGTCATTTCTTTTCCATTAATGATTGCTGTTAATACTTTACCAGTACGTTTTGGAGCTACTTCTTTTTTTGTAGTTTGTTTCGGTGCTTCTACTTTTCTCAATTCTTTCTTCACATTACAAGTACAACCGCAAAGTTTACGGAATGTATCATCACTTATAATACGTGATACGTTTGCACCACTATTTAAAATTCTATTGTTCTTACAGACTGGACATTGTACATAGTATAAAGTTTTTCCATCTAAAGGAAACGTTTGTATAATAAGATCCATGTTGACTCCTTTCATATCTATGAAGATAATCATCGGAATATGAGTGTTTCATAAGGCGTTTTCCCGCCTTACATCATACTTTCTGATTGGTTTTAAAATAAAAACTCGTTACGTGTTGGTAACGAGTTCTCCAATCTCCACTTATATGCGCTGTTGTCAATTATATCTGGAGGAGGTAGAGGGATTCGAACCCCCGCGCGACTCTCGCCGCCTGTCGGTTTTCAAGACCGATCCCTTCAGCCAGACTTGGGTATACCTCCATATTGACATCAAATATAATATCAAAAGAAAAACAGTTAGTCAAGTACACTATAATAAATTATAGGAAAAGGAAAAAACAATCTCCTTTTCCTACATTTTTTTTACTGACAACACTCATACCGATGAAAGTTTCAATTTATTTAATAACTGTTTTTCCTCCCATATAAGGGCGAAGAACTTCTGGAATTATAATTGTACCATCTTCTTGTTGATAGTTTTCTAAAACAGCTGCAACTGTACGTCCAATTGCAAGTCCAGATCCATTTAGTGTGTGAACAGGTTCTGGTTTTGCATTCGGTTCACGACGGAAGCGAATATTCGCACGTCTTGCTTGGAATGCTTCGAAGTTACTACAAGAAGAAATCTCACGATACGTGCCATAGCTTGGAATCCATACTTCAATATCGTATTTCTTCGCTGCTGTAAATCCTAAATCTCCTGTACACATGCTCATAACACGATATGGTAGACCTAATAATTGTAACACGCGTTCCGCATCATTTGTTAATTTTTCTAATTCTTCATAAGAATCTTCTGGTTTAACAAATTTCACAAGCTCAACTTTATTAAATTGATGCTGACGGATTAAACCACGTGTATCGCGTCCAGCTGATCCTGCTTCAGAACGGAAACAAGAGCTAAATGCTGCATAACGAATTGGTAATTGCTCTGAACTTAAGATTTCGTCACGGTGCATGTTTGTTACAGGAACCTCAGCTGTAGGAATTAAAAAATAATCTTCACTCTCAATACGGAACGCATCTTCTTCAAACTTTGGAAGTTGTCCCGTTCCTGTCATACTTGCACGGTTTACCATATACGGAGGTAAAACTTCTTCATATCCATGTTCATCAGTATGAAGATCCAGCATAAAGCTAATTAAAGCACGTTCTAATCTTGCACCTGCACCTTTATAAAATACAAAGCGGCTTCCCGTTACTTTAGCAGCACGCTCAAAATCTAAAATTCCTAAATCAGTTGCAAGATCCCAGTGAGGTTTTGGTTCAAAGTTAAATTCTTTTACTTCTCCCCAAGTACGCGCTACCACGTTATCATCTTCTGTTTCGCCAATTGGTGCAGACTCATGTGGGATATTTGGAATAGAAAGCATTAATCTCTCTAAATCTTCTTCAACTATACGAAGTTCGTTATCAAAATCCTTTACCTTTTCCCCTACTTCACGCATCTCTAAAATTAATGCCTCTGCATCTTTCTTTTCGCGCTTTAACACAGAGATTTGTTGAGACACTTCATTACGTTTACTTTTCAATTCCTCTGTTTGAACAAGTAGCTCTCTTCTTCTTGTATCTAATTCTTCAAAACGACCGAAATCAGTTAAATCTTCACCTCTATGCTGTAACTTTGCTTTTACTTCTTCAAAATTCGCACGTAAAAATTTAATATCAAGCATTATATATTCCTCCTTTTATTTTATAAAACACAAAAACTCCCGTCCCTGTAAAAAGGGACGGGAGTTAACCCGCGTTGCCACCCTAGTTGAAAGCAATATTGCTTTCCTCTCAAGTAGAAATAACGACTCTTCACCGGAAATGTTTACTAATCATAAAGATATTCCACATTTCATTCCAGGATGGATTCACAAACTGTTTCTATCGGTTTCCACCAGCCACCGACTCTCTATAAGAAACAACATTTGTTACTACTTCCTATCAACACGTTTATTTTATAAAATTGTTACCATCAATTTACTATAATCTTACACAAGTTGCAAGTTACTTATACAACTTTTTTCATTTTCTCCTCTTTCACCATCTGTACAAAATATGCTGTAACACGATGGTCATCCGTTAACTCCGGATGGAAAGAAGCTGCTAAAAATGGTCCTTGTCTTACTGCTACCATTCGGTCATTGTGCATAGAAAGAATTTCTACGTTATCCCCTACACTTACAACGTATGGCGCACGAATAAATACACCAATAAAGTCTTCCCCTACACCTTTTATCGAAAGGGAAGCTTCGAAGCTATCCTTTTGGCGTCCAAACGCATTACGTTCAACTGTAATATCCATAGCACCGATGTGGGATTCTTCATAACCAATAAGATTGTTTGCAAGTAAAATCATACCTGCACACGTACCGAACATTGGTTTACCAGATTTCGCAAATTCACGAAGTGCCCCCATAAAATCGTACTTATCAATAAGACGGCGCATTGTTGTACTTTCACCGCCTGGCAAAATAAGACCATCAATTTCTTCAAGTTGCTCCACACGCTTTACAATTACAGCATCTGCACCACTTGCTTCAACTGCCTTTACATGTTCGCGAACAGCTCCTTGAAGACCTAATACACCGACTTTAACCATTTGAAAATCTCCTTTAATTACCAACCGCGTTCTTGCATGCGTTGTTCTGGTAATAATGTTGAAATTTCGACACCTTTCATTGCAGTACCTAATCCTTTAGAAAGGCTTGCAATTAGCTCATAATCTTCGTAATGTGTCGTTGCTTCAACAATAGCACGTGCAAATTTTTCTGGGTTTTCTGATTTGAAAATACCAGATCCTACGAACACACCATCTGCACCAAGTTGCATCATTAATGCAGCATCTGCCGGCGTTGCTACACCACCTGCTGCAAAGTTTACAACTGGTAGGCGACCAAGACGTTTGATTTCAAGTAATACTTCATAAGGAGCTCCAGTATTTTTTGCATATGTCATTAATTCGTCTTCACGTAGGCTTACAACTTGATGGATTTCTGCGTTTACTTGACGCATATGACGTACTGCTTCTACAATGTTCCCTGTTCCAGGCTCGCCTTTTGTACGAAGCATAGATGCACCTTCCGCAATACGACGCGCTGCTTCTCCAATATCACGACATCCACATACAAATGGAACAGTGTAATCACGTTTATTTAAATGATATACTTCATCAGCTGGAGTTAATACTTCACTCTCATCAATGTAGTCTACCCCTAATGATTCCAGTACACGTGCTTCCACGAGGTGACCAATACGGCATTTTGCCATAACTGGAATTGATACAGCACCCATAACTTCTTCAACAATTGTTGGATCTGCCATACGTGCAACGCCACCTGCTGCACGAATATCTGCAGGAACGCGCTCTAGTGCCATAACAGCAACCGCGCCCGCTTCCTCTGCAATTCTTGCTTGCTCAGCGTTAACTACGTCCATGATAACGCCGCCTTTTTGCATTTCTGCCATTCCACGTTTTACACGTTCTGTCCCTGTTACATTTGTCATGTACAAAAACCTCCCTAGGTGAATTGCTTTTCCCCATTAACGGCGAAAATTGAGAATACTCTTACATTCTACCACTAACTATTAGAGGCTTGTCCACTACTTTTTCATAAAGTCGGTATGAAAAATAGGAATAAAAAAAGCTCCTACAACGAGGAGCTCTTAAAACCAACCTTTTACTGTATCAACAGCACTGTTCCAAATACCACTAAAGAAAGAACCGATACCACGCATAGAACGTACAAACCAGTTTGCCTTTTCTACTTCTGATTTTGTAATAAGATCTACTTGTAATGATTTACCTGATAGGAATCCAGGATCATTATTATCTTTAGGTGATATAATCATTTGACCAAGTGTTGTACCTTTTTTAATTGGTGCTTCTTTATCTTTGCTTACATCTTTAAATTCTGTTTTATAGGCGTCTTTACTTCCTTTTAACATCGGAAGCGCAATTGCTTGTTTAGTCTGAATTGTTACATCTTTATCTTTCGCATTTTCTACTCGTACAGTTTCATGTCCTTTTACCGCAGATCCTTTTGGATATACCTTTTTCACTTCAAAGTTTGTAAAACCGTAATCAAACAATTTCTTTGTTTCGTCAAAACGTGCTGTATGAGAATTTGTTTTAATAACGACAGAAATTAAACGCATACCATTTCTTTCAGCTGTACCCGTAAAACAATCTCCAGCTTCTGGAGTAGATCCTGTTTTCAAACCATCTACACCTTCATATTCCTTAACTAATCCTTTTAGCATCCAATTCCAGTTATCCATTTTAACAGGATATTTCCCACCTTCTTGGAATACTTTTTTCGGAATTTTAGCTGTTTCTAATACTTTTGGAAAATCTTGAATAAGATGTTGTGCTAAAATTGCACAATCTCTAGCAGACATTTTATTTTCCTCGTCTGGAGTTGTACCTTCAGGTTGTTGTCCTTTTAAATCATGATTTGTTAAGCCAGTAGAGTTTACGAATTTATAATTCTTCAATCCAAGCTCTTTTGCTTTATCATTCATCATTTTTACGAAATCTGCTTCTTTACCTGCAATTGCTTCAGCTAAAGCAATTGTTGCTCCGTTTGCAGAATAAATTGCCATCGCTTCATATAGCTCTTTTACCGTGTAAGAGCCACCATTTTCTAATGGAACATTTGATAATGAGCGATCTTGTGAAATCATATGTGCGTATTCAGAAACTTTTACCTTTTGGTCCCACTTAAGTTTTCCTTTAGCCACCGCTTCATTAACTAAGTATTCACTCATCATTTTTGTCATACTAGCAATCGCTAATAATTCATCTGCATTTTTTTGATATAAAATTTTTCCAGAATCTGCTTCTACTAAAATTGCTGCTCCTGCTTCAACATTTAAAGCAGCACCTGTTTCTGCCGATGCACTACCATATGTAACAAACATGCTACAAAATAGTGTAAGCACTGTTACCATTGCAATAAATCGCTTGCAAAACATACCTTTCACTTTTGTTACCCCCAATATCTTTGTACTCACATAACCGTTATTCTAACATAATCAAAAAAAAATAGACAGAGATATCAAATCTCCATCTATTTACATATAAGACATTATAAAGAGTAATTTGGTGCCTCTTTTGTAATTTGTACGTGATGTGGGTGACTTTCACGTAAACCAGCACCTGACATACGAATAAATTGTGCATTCTCACGTAAGAATTCTAAGTCATTTGCTCCGCAATACCCCATACCTGCACGTAAACCACCAACTAATTGGTGAACTGTATCAGCTAAAGGTCCTTTATATGGCACACGGCCTTCGATACCTTCTGGAACAAGTTTTTTATTACCTTCTTGGAAGTAACGATCTTTACTTCCTTTTTCCATTGCTCCAACAGAACCCATACCACGATACACTTTAAATTGGCGACCTTGGTAAATTTCAGTTTCTCCTGGACTTTCAGCTACACCAGCAAACATACTACCAAGCATTACAACGTGTGCTCCTGCTGCTAAAGCTTTTACCATATCACCAGAGTATTTAATACCACCATCAGCAATGACTGGAATACCGTGCTTACGAGCTTCTGTCGCACAATCATATACAGCTGTTAATTGTGGTACACCAACACCAGCTACAACGCGTGTTGTACAAATAGAACCTGGTCCAATACCAACTTTGATAACATTTGCACCTGCTTCAATTAATGCGCGTGTCGCTTCAGCTGTGGCAACGTTACCTGCAATAATATTTAGTGTTGGGTACTTCGCACGAACTTCTTTCACCTTCTCAATAACACCTTGAGAATGTCCATGAGCTGTATCAAGTACAATTACGTCTACGTTTGCTTTTACTAATGCATCGATACGAAGAATAGCGTCTGCAGTTACACCAACTGCTGCTCCAACTAACAAACGACCTTGCTTGTCTTTTGCTGAGTTTGGAAACTCAATTACTTTTTCAATATCTTTAATTGTGATAAGCCCTTGTAATACACCGTTATTATCAACAAGAGGGAGCTTTTCAATTTTATATTTCTGTAGGATCTTTTCAGCTTCTTCTAGCGTAGTGCCAACTGGAGCTGTAATCAACTTTTCTTTTGTCATTACATCGGAAATTTTAATAGAGTAGTCTTGAATAAAACGCATATCACGGTTTGTAATAATACCAACTAATTTTTGCTCTTCTAAGTTATTTACAATTGGTACACCTGAGATACGATATTTTCCCATAAGATGCTCTGCATCATATACTTGATGATCTGGAGTTAAAAAGAAAGGATCTGAAATAACGCCGCTTTCAGAGCGTTTTACTTTATCAACCTGCTCAGCTTGTTGCTCGATAGACATATTCTTATGAATAACTCCTAAACCACCTTGACGTGCCATTGCAATAGCCATATCAGCTTCTGTTACTGTATCCATTCCTGCGCTAATTAAAGGAATGTTTAACTGCAAGCTTTCAGATAGAACTGTCTTAACACTTACTTCTCTTGGCAATACATCTGACTTCGCTGGTACAAGTAATACATCATCGAATGTCAAACCTTCTTTAACAAATTTAGATTCCCACATAATTGTTCCCCCCATGATACCAGAAATTATTATTAGTAGCTTAACAATTGGTTAAAATACTGTCAAGAAAGTGCGTAAATGTTAGAATTTTTAGATAATAAAAGGAGCGTAATATATGCATCATACATCTCATACTTGGCAGCAATTAAGTTTCTTTTTTTCATCCCAACATGTACAGCGTTATCTTGCCCGCTGTTATGAAAAATTACCTATTGAAAACGCTGAAAAAAAAAGCTTCGAAAATTGTTACCCTTTTATTTATTACTTAGAGCACGGAAAAAGTTATTATGAATTATGTAAAACTGCACCCTTTTCAATCCAACCTATGCTGTTATTTTATGGAATGAGTCAACTTTTAAAAGCATGCTTATTAACTGTTGATCCTAACTATCCAGAAACAACAACAATTTTGGCACATGGAGTAACAACACGTAAACGAAAAAAACAAGGATATCAGTTTTTAGAGGATGAGGTTAAAGTGCAGAAGAATGGATTATTCACCCATGTTGCAGAACGGATGTTTCACATGAAACACTTGGAGGCCGAGAAATTTATTATGTTAGAACTAATGGGGAAAATCCCCGAATTAGAAACCTTATTCCAGTATAGTCAAAAAGAGAAAATGTTATATAAGGTTCATACGGTAGACGAACATCATATTTCATTTTCTTCCAACATACTTGATCGTCTACATATGACGAAAGAGCGTTTTTCTCGTTACATAGAAACATCTTGTAAACATCTCAGTATACAGTACACACCAAGTGAAACCTTTGAATCTGATCTACTATTCTCAGCTTCCACTAAAACATGGAATCCTTTGTACAGTACACCTTTATCTTTTGATTGCAATACCAGCACTTACTATTTGCCAATAACTAAAGACGTAAGAAGTTGTAAATTATTCTTACCAGAACCACTCATACATTATTTATTGCTCTACAATTTAAGCATGATTTCTCGCTACGAGACCGACTGGTGGTATGACTTATTAGGAAGCTATGCCTCCGAAGATTACCCATTTATTTATCAATTTTTAGGAATCTCTACAAAGAAAATCCCTTACTATGTTTTACTGTTTTTACTAGGTCAACAATTCCCTATTTCTTAGGAAATAAAAAAGCACGAGTCAAATGACTCGTGCTTTAATTGCTTGGCGACGTCCTACTCTCACAGGGACAAGGTCCCAACTACCATCGGCGCTAGAGAGCTTAACTTCCGTGTTCGGTATGGGAACGGGTGTGACCTCTCTGCCATCATCACCAAACTATTGAAGGC